>DAOUDZ010000072.1:0-2940 GCA_034430575.1 Dehalococcoidales bacterium | reverse complement strand
TCTTCGGCGATAGTCTTCATCTCGGCTTTGAGAGCCATCCGCTTTTCATTCAATTCATGGCTCTCCTCCAACAGCTGCTCATTACTTTTTTTGCTGTAATCCATCTCCAGCCTCCTTCTTGGGTCTATGCTTTATCAGTGACGGCGTCCCCAGTGCCTCCCGGCTCCGGATGCCTTCGTCGACATGCGGGATGCGTTTCCTTAATTCGGTGTTGTGGGCGGCTTCTTTGTATGCCTCTTGGATGATCATCGGGTTGCTGGTCAACCCGAATGGCAGCCCCTGGCGCAGGATGAAAGCCTGGTCAAGAGATACCCGCTCCGCCTTGACCCACTCCTCGATGCGCCGCGCCTGTATGGTGATAGCTCTGGCCAGCACCAGCGCCGCATCCCAGGGCAGCTCGCATACCCGCTGCCCGTTCTTCACCAGCACCACGTCCAGCCCGTCACGGCTGACCGTCATCTCGGACAGCTTCGATTTTAGAATCTCTACCATCTCGCTCCTTTACAGCTTGAATATCTTGTTGGCGCCGGAGTCCCACTGGACGGTTATATCCCCGCCGTTGGGGGTGCAGGGCAACCCGGTGGCGGTGTCGATGTAGGCTATCAGCAACGATGTGCCGGCGGTGCCGGTGTGATAGTAGATATTGATGCTCTCGAACTCGGCTCCGCTGACCGTGCTGACGGTTGAATCGGCAGCGTCGGCGACTCCGGCGGCGACCGTCTTCGACGCCAGCGCGTCGCTGGTAGCGATAGTGGCACTGCCGTCATCGATGTCGTCCAGGTCTTCATCGGTCGCCACTACCGGCGTATCTTCGCCGTGGTCGGTGAAGACGAACCTGATATCCTGCGTGTCCCAGTCCAGACTTCCGTCCAGAAAGTGCTCTCTTCCTTTATCGTAAAGTGCGTTCGCCATATCTTACCTCCTCCTGCCGGTTTTCTTCATGACCTTCTTCTGCCGTTTTGCCTCGGGTGGCCATATCTGCTTCGTTTCGCGCCGCTCATCGATTTTGTTCTCTGCCGGCGCCGTGTTTTTATCCTCCATCCCGGTTTCCCGCGGCGACGGCTCGCCGCACTGAACGCAGACAAGGCGTCCCTCTTGATTCCTGGTGAAATATTTGCATTTATGTTCCATCTTTCTTCTCCTGATATATATAACTCAAGAGACAGTGGGGCGGGTTATATCCCGCCCACTGTCGCAAAGGAGGATGATGCCCCGCCTTGCCCGGGGGCGGGGCTAATCTATTCATCGGCGATAAGAGCCAACCAGTACACCGCAGCTACTACAGAGGTATTTGCCGTGTTGATAGTAAAGGCTGTCGCATTGATTGAAGATGGATATAAGGCAGTACCCTGGGTATATGTGGGAGTAACCGAGTATGTCAGAAATATCCGGGTGGGAGTTCCAGCCATACCATGAGTAACGACAACGCTCCCGCTAGACAAATTAGAACTGACTCCGGAAGCCGCGGTTGGATACCACCGAAGTGCCCCCTATTGTCGGTGATGTCAGTGTCTTGTTGGTGAGGGTATCGGTAGTAGCTCTGCCCACCATTGTATCGGAAGTATCCGCCGGCAAAGTGAGTGTGCCATTGTTGGAAATGGTTGATATCGTTGGATTTGTATAAGTCGCATTGCCAGAGACCGTTCCGGTTATCGTCGGACTCGTCAACGACTTATTCGTGAGCGTGTCTGTGGTATCAGTGCCAACGAGGGTCGTAGTTGAAGTCGGTAGAGTCAGATTGCCGGAGCCGTCACTGGTAAAGATATTCCCGTAAAGATAAAAGTGGCGCCATTGCTTCGTAGCCTTACCGATATCGAAGCTGTTGTTGGCTGTCGGTATCATTGAGCTGGGATAAGCCCCCGGCGGCGTAATGGCCGGCGTAATAGCCGGCTCCCCGGAAGGCACGGGCGCCGGAGGTAAGACTGGCTCTGTTTCGCAGCTGGAAAAGACGAAGACCGCGGATACCAACAGGGTTATCAGCAGTATGATTGTCGTCAGGTATTTTTTCATTTTTTCCCTCCTGAAATATTTATTCCCGGTCATTAAACGATATACCAGCTGGTGCCATCGCAGGCGACTTTCACGCTCTCGTATTGCGCGGAAAGCTCGATGTTCGCGGCCCCGTTTATCGTCTCCGCGCCGTTACCCTCGATAGTCACGGCATTCGCGCTGGAATCGACCTTGATGATGGTGAACTCGTGGTATTTGCTGCTGGCGACCGCCGGGAGTGTCCGGGTGATGGCGCCGCCGGTAGCAGTTACAAGCTCGATGAGGTATGGCCCGATATTACCCGTCGCGGTGATAGCGCCGACCGGTATGGAACCTTCGATTATTGTTCCGCCACTGATTTTTCCCATGATATTATTCCTCCCGATTAAGAAGGGGCGGCTGTCAAGCCGCCCCTAAGATTTTCTTTCCTCTCCGGTTTAGATGCCGGTTACCTGACAGAATGCCGTGCCGCGGAAGTAGACTGCCGCGCAGCGCATCGTGGCCTTGATGGCTACCACGCCGGAAGCGAACAGTTCGCCGTGACTGGTGGTAGTCTCTATCGCCAGCCCCCTCTTAACGAAGAGCGCGGCATAGTTCGTGAAGTCGCCCACGACGCCGGTATTTTGCGTCTCGGCGGATGTCACGATGACCGGTACGCCCCAGAGCCTCTCCGGCCCGGGATCCATCGGGCTGCCGAAGATGTATATCCCGTCCGCTGTGCGGAGCAGCCGTATATCCTGCCAGTCGCTCGGGTGGATAAGGGAATGGGAAGGCTCGGCGAAACCGGTGCCGGCCGTGGTGCCCCTTATCTTGGTCATGGCTTTGAAGAATGCGTCGGGGGTCGGGTCGGTGCTCTTCGCCTGCGTCTGGATGCCGCTGGCATGAAGCACTCCCCGGAGACTGGGCGTCGAGCCGCTGCCGGCTACCAGCTGCCCGTCCAGGCGGTTCCTG
>DAOUDZ010000071.1:0-1677 GCA_034430575.1 Dehalococcoidales bacterium | reverse complement strand
ACCGACATCGTCGGTGAACAGACCATAAGGCAATTTTACCACCGCTACGCAGGTTCAAGTGGGCTTTTGGAGAAGCTGGCAACCTGGGACCAGGTATATTTTATGCGCTGCGGTCATCCCTCCCATGTTGGCGCTGGATTTATAGACAAGAAACTGGGTGGTCCTCACTTCTGGACGGATAAGCTGCCGGTATCTTGTCCTCACTGTGGCTATCCACGTACTTACTTCGATACAGAGATTTACCAGTATCTGAACTGGCCGGCGGAACTACCTTTCAAATTGATTTTGGGAGAATAGCATGCCCACAAACAAGAGAAAGAAGAAGGTAACTGAATACTCCCTGGACTGTAATTGCGGGTCGAAGGCAGCCGTCTTCGAACTGGAGAAGGGTTATATGGCACACTGTCCCGATTGCGGGGCGGTAACGTTTTTCGATAACCCGATGCTGTTACAAAGGCTCCGTTTCGGCGGCAAGCTATGCCCGCATCAGCTGGAGAAGAAACCCTGCCGCGGCGGGCATACCACCTGGTGTCCGATATGCAGGATACGAAGTTTCGAATATGGCAGCGAAAAGAGAGACACCGCATGACACTACCCATTAGACCTACCCAGGGTGGTTTTCTTCGTCCGTTTGGCTGCGGCTGGTTTATCCGGGAGTATCTTCTGGGTAACGGGCCGGAGGGCTCTACACCCATAGACCCGGAGCGAGGTGCTCCCCAAGCGGATATCAACTACGAGTACAAGGAAGCCCTCGCCCAGGCCACCGCCCGGGAGCGTGCCGAAAAAATCATCAGCCGCATGGTAGTAAGCGGCGCCAATGTTACCGAAGAGCAGGCGGAAAGGATACATGAGCGCGAGCTCAAGAAGGTCTCACGTAAGTTCACCCGGATGAGATATCATTCCTTCCTCGTGTATTTCAGTGTACTCAAGCGTTTGCATTGGGTGCAATTAACGTCAGAATCAGAAGGATCTTCTATTCAGGATAATTATCCTGATGCTCCTGATCGTGCTTACTACCGACTGACACGGGCCGGCAGAGAAGCTGGCGATGACTTGTGGTCGAACCCCCAGTATGCTCTTTACCCTGAAAACGGCCGTAGCCACCAATCGAAGCAGACCGACTGGCCTCACCGCAAAGTGCGAACGCCATAAAGATAATCCGACCGTGAATCCAATGGGCTTGTGGAATCGCTGTGAAGCGTGACGAACGAAATGGTTACGCGACTCCGGTGCGCCTGTTTATCAATGCCTTGGTAAGCTGGTAGTCGGTTTCCATGTTCAACCAGAACCGTGCTGGGGTTTCTGGCATGACTTCCTCGATCTGCAGGGCTGTTTCGGCCGTAATCGACTTCTTCCCGTTAATTATCTCATTTATCGCGTTCAGCGGCCGTCCCATGCGTCTAGCCAGTTCCGTCTGGGAGATGCCTCGTGCCTCAATCTCCTCCGCGAGGTACTCGCCAGGAGGGATAGCAACATCGGGATAAGTATCTGTCTTAGTCACCATGGTAATCCTCCACGTCCAGAATACGCACTCTGTCTTCCCGGACTTTTTCAATAATAAGCCGGTAGTTTCCTGTAAGAGTCATTGAGTACTGTCCGGCTCTTTTTCCTTTCAAGGGGTGCAACCTCAACGCTCGGTGCCCGTATAGTTGCTTGAATTTGTCTGTAGCTCTCAGG
>DAOUDZ010000070.1:0-13933 GCA_034430575.1 Dehalococcoidales bacterium | reverse complement strand
CCTTCGTCAAGACCAGTACTTTAATATAGCTTTACCAGTACGAGTTTATTAGAGATTCGCAATAATTGTCAAGCACTCCCCGGACATCAGGGGACAATCGTTTAGCTTTCGGTATCCTGCTCGGTTTCCGGCGGTTCTTCGTTTGACTCCACTTTATTCTTCTTTTGCCACCAGGACTTCAGCCGGGTGAGCACTTGCTTCTCGTAACCGAACTTGCCGGGCGTGTAAAACTTTTTGCCTTTAAGGGAATCCGGCAGGTGCTGCTGGTCCACGAAATGGTCGGGCTCGTCGTGGGCGTATTTATAGTCCTTGCCGTAGCCCATTTCCTTCATCAGCGGTGTTACCGGATTGCGCATATCCAGCGGCACCGATTCGCTGGAGCCGCCTTTTATTTCCTCCCGCACCTTGTTATAGGCCTCGTAGAGGGAGTTGCTCTTGGGGGCGGTCGCCAGGTAGACCGCCGCCTCGGCCAGGGCAAGGTTGCCTTCCGGCATGCCGATGAAGTGGACGGCCTGCTGCGCCGCCATGGCTACCGTTAGCGCCTGCGGGTCCGCCATGCCGACGTCCTCCGAGGCGAAACGCACCATGCGCCGGGCGATATATAAAGGGTCCTCGCCGGCTTCCAGCATTACCGCCAGCCAGTAAATGGAGGCATCCGGGTCCGAGTCCCGCATCGATTTATGCAGCGCCGAGATGAGGTCGTAGTGCTGCTCCCCGGCCCGGTCGTAGAGTATGGCGCGCCGTTGCAGGGCATCTTCGATTATCGAAAGCGTAATCAGCCGGTGTCCTGCCGAGTCGGGCACCGTGTTCTGGGCGGCCGTTTCCAGCGTGTTAAGGGCCACCCTCGCGTCGTGGTTGGACATTCCGATGAGATGTCCCATGGCGTCGGGGGCCATCTCGGCGTTCAAATCGCCGATTCCCTGGAACTTGTCCCTAAGCGACCGGTGGACGAGTATCTGTATTTCATCTTCGTTAAGGGGTTTCAGCGGCAGGACGCGGGTGCGGGAAAGCAGCGGAGAAGTCACCTCGAAGGAGGGATTTTCCGTGGTGGCGCCGATGAGGACAACGGTGCCGTCCTCGACGTAGGGCAAAACGGCGTCCTGCTGGGTCTTGTTGAAGCGGTGAATCTCGTCGATGAAGAGAATCGTTTTTTGCAGGTGCACCTTGCGCCTTTCCGCGGCCTGCTGTACTATCTTGCGCAGGTCGTTGACGCTGGCGCTAACCGCGCTGATGGGGGAGAAATGCGCGCCGGTGCTGTTGGCGATGATGTAGGCCAGGGTGGTCTTGCCGCACCCCGGCGGCCCCCATAAAATCATCGAGGGGATGCGGTCGGCCTCGATGGCCCGCCGGAGCACGCGCCCCTTGCCGATGATGTGCTCCTGCCCGACGAATGTGTGCAGGCTGTTGGGCCTCATCCGCGTGGCCAGCGGGGCGTTCAGCATCTGTTCCTGCTGGGCCGGCTGGTCCTGCTGTTCGAACATGTCCATGCTCATGGTTCACCTTTTATCATATATGATTCGTGCGATATAGTTTACTGCAAATCTTTAAATTATTCTAGTTTACCTTACTCCCCTCACTTGTATCTCTTCACCTCAAATCTATACAACTGCACCGGCTCGTCCGGGCTGATGCCGCCTTTCTGCCGGCAGACGTCTATCTGGTACTCCACCGTGTCCACCCCTTCCAGGTCGGGCAGGAGCAGGCCCCTGCGCCACCCCGCCTCCACGATTACCCCGTACTTCCGCGGGTCGAGATGGCTCTCGTCCTCCACCGGCTCCGGGCTGGTGAGCACGTCTACACTGTAGTCCAAATCTTTAAGCTCATCCGGGGCAATGGGGGGGAAGCGCGGGTCACGCGTGGCGGAGCTTATCGCGTTGGTGATAATCTCCCCGGCCACGTTTTCCTCCTGTGGCTCAAAAGTGCCGATGCAGCCCCGCAAGGCGCCCAGCTTGTGAATGGAAACGAAGACACCGGCCTTCTCCCGCATCTCCGGGGTAAGTTCCTTCGGCGGGGAGGGTTTTTTCTCATCCCTCACGTATTTCTCCACCGTTTCCTTGGCCAGGGCGGCAATCGGGTGCAGGCCGGCCTTCTTAAAGATAACACCCGCGTAGCCGACCACCTCCGCGTAATCGCCGGTGGCATCACCGCTGGTCTGGTATTTTATCAACTCCGCACCGGCAACCCCCAGTTCTTTGGCGGCGGCGATGAGGGTGACCACCGGGCCGTGGGCGCACATGGATATGCGGAGGTCTTTATATCGACGGGTCAGTTCGTCCTCGTCGAGGGCCAGCATGGCCTCCACGGCCTTCATGTCCTTCTCTTCGGCGGAGGCCTGCGGCTCGCGGTGGGTCATATCCCCGCTGGCGAGAATCACCGCTTCCCGGTTCAGCTCTTTAATCGACCCGGCGATGCTGCGTCCGATTTCCTTGTAAATTTCCGAAGATGCTCCGGCGAGGATGACGGGCACTATCCGCACGTCCGGCCTGATGTATTGCAGGAAAGGCAGCTGAACCTCGACGGCGTGCTCTTCCTGATGCGCGCGGGTATCAGCCTCCGCGTATTCGGACGTATCGACGATTTTCTTGGCCAGTTCCGAATCTACCTCAACCTCGCCCAGCGGCGTCCTCCAGGTACCCTCGACCATGACGCTGAACGGCTTGCCCAGTCCGGTGTGGGTGGGCCCGATGATGATAAAGGTGTCTTTGAAATTTATCCTGGAAATGGTCGCCCCGGCCACCGCCCCCGAGTACTGGTAGCCGGCGTGGGGCACCAGCAGGCCGACGGCCTCTTCTTTGGGCGCGTCTTTATTCACGTACTTCGCCAGCATTGTTTTTATTTCAGAAGCTGAAGCGGGATAGAAATATCCGGCGACATATGGATTCCTTATCACTTTACCCCTCCTTCGAGCCGGGCGACTGGAAATTAAGCTCCGCTCCGCAGAACCGGCATTTCGAGCCGTCAAGTCCCACGACGTCCGTCTGGTAGCCGAGCCTCCGCACGACTGTTTTCCCGCAGGCGTAGCACCGGGTGCTTTCGCTCTCGTGGCCGGGAATATTGCCGGCATAGATAAACTTGAGTCCGGCCTGGCGGCCTATCTCGCAGGCGCGGTCGATAGTCTCCAGAGGCGTCGGGGGCAGGTCGGACAAACGGTGGTGAGGATAAAAGCGGGTTACGTGCCAGGGAGTCAGTTCGCCCAGCTCGTCTCTTATCCAGTTAGCGATTCCCTCAAGTTGTTTATCATCGTCATTCATGGTGGGGATGATATTGGTAACCACCTCGATGTGCATATTCCATTTTTCCTTGGCTCTCTTCGTGACTTGCAGAATTTCACGCCAGCGGGGGACCCCGGTCAGGGCTTTATAAAATTCATCGGAAAATCCTTTAATGTCGACCCTCCACGCATCCAGGTAGGGGCCGATGGCATCCAGCGCCTCGGGTGTGGCATAGCCGTTGGTGACGTAGACGGTATAAAGGTTGTTCTCTTTGGCCGATTTAGCCGAATCGAGGGTATGCTCGAACCAGATGGTCGGCTCGTTATAGGTCCAGGCTATTCCCCGGCAGTCGTACTGCCCGGCTAGTTCTATCGACTTTTCCGGCTGGAGTTCGCGGCAGCCGTGCAGCAGGGAGGTGCTGTCGGCGGTGGAAATTTCCCAGTTCTGGCAGTGTTTGCAGTGGAAGTTGCAGCCCAGGGTGCCGAGGGAAAAACACAGCGTGCCGGGGTAGAAGTGGAACAGGGGCTTCTTTTCAATGGGGTCGGCGGCGGCGGAGGATACCCTGCCGTAGTTGAGGTTGAACAGCGTGCCGCCCCGGTTCTGGTACATGCCGCAGACGCCATACCTGTCCGGATTAATCCGGCAATGCCACTGGCAGATATGGCATATTACCCTTGAGTCCGGCAGCTTTTCATAAAGCAAGGCCTCGTGCATAGCCTGGCTCCCCCCGCACCTTACCCCCATTATATCACTAGGGTATTGTCAATTATAGTGCTGAAATTTTGGTGACTTTCCGGGGACGCTTTATCGAAGAACCGGGGACTCTGAACCTGTTGTTATCGGGACGGTCTATCGCTTTTTCGGTCGGTTTGTCAGTCTGCGGCGCCCATTCGTAGGGTACGCGGTAGGCGCGATAGACCTGATTTATCTTCGGCATCCTGTATGAGTACGGGCTCAAGTATTCCCATACGATTTCGTGTTCAGTGGTTACCTCGAAGAGGCGCCCGTCATGTCCCTCCGTTATCAGGGTATTTCCGTTGGGGAGACGCTGCGCTGAACTGATAAAACTGCTGTAGAAAGAGCTAAGCCCGGGGCCCATGAACCCTTCTCTGCGCGGGGGGTATTGCCAGACGACTTCGAGCGTCACGGAGTTTAACTCCAGCACGCGGGAGTGGTCCCTCAGGGCATTACTGAATCCGGTGGGAGCGCCGGGGTTGGGGGCGCCGTAACCGGCTTGCCCGCCGTTATCGAAGACCAGGATATTGCCTTCCCCGGGGAGTCCGCGGGGAATCAGGTGGGCGTGGTGCTGGCCGATTATCTGACCGATATTTCGGAGAGCCTCGGTAGCGGTAAAGTCCGGACCCAGTTGCCAGACGATTTTACCTGTCTGCCTGTCGGTTATGGCGATTATGTTCGTCTGACGGCCGTCCCAGATGATATTATCCGGGTGAAAGCGTTTGTCGCCGCCGCCGAACCACTTATTGGGGCCGAGGGTGGATATGGAATTCATGTGCATCCAGTCGCCGCACTTTCCGCCGGTAAATTGCATGCCGGGATTATGCGACATGGCGTTTTTGGCTTCCTCGCTAAATCCCATCTCGTCGAAGTGCTCGCTGCAAACCCATTCCCAGGTTATCCTGCCGTCCCAGGTCACCTCGATGATAGTATCGTCGAGCAGCGGCTTATCGCTTATTTTGGGATTTTTAAGGTTTTTGTGGCAGAGAATAAGGGTATAGCCCCTGTCTACCAGCGGGTCCATGCCGGGGGTGAAATACCCCACCGGATTGCCCTCTCTCTGGAAATCGTGGTGCTGCCGCGCCATCCACCTGGGCTTCTGGCGCGGGTCATTGATTCGCTCGTATCTATCGAACTGCCAGACGATGTTGCCATCCCAGTCCACCTGCACCAGGTCGAGCATGTCCTGGAAGCCGTATTTGAAATTCCTGGCGCCGGTGCTGCCAATGATATGGCCGCCGGGCAGCATCTTGTTGGGACAGCCGTGAAATCCTTTCCACTGTTTGACCGCGTTGCCGTTCATATCAATCAGGATGGCTCCCACACTCTTAAACTGAAATATGCTGGTGGGAAACAGGGTATAGCCGTTCCAGCATTTCTCCGGATTGTAAATAGTGGTGCCCGTGGGATAGACAGTCGGCGGCATGATTTCCCCTCCCCAGTGATTGTGAGTTCGGGGATAGTATAGCTTTTTAGAGTGAAGGAGGCAAGGGATAAGGGTTTTGCTTCCTCCCCTTTACGAATCCGCCTCAAAGGGATTATAATGTATTGGTTTAATTTAAAGTAATCCAATCGGGGGTGAAACTTGGGCGTTTTATATGTGGTCTCTGCGGAAGCGGGTGCGGGCAAGACGGCTATCTGCGCCGGCCTGGCCGGAAACCTTATAAACGACGGCAAGAAAGTGGGTTATCTCAAGCCGCAGGTGGTGGGGGAAGACGGCTCTGATAGCGATATCGCCTTTATGAAGCAGATTCTGGGACTCGACGACGCCGTGAATGCCCCCGACGTGATTAAGGGCAGGGATGTCGTCCTCGTTGAGGCCATGCTCGGGCCGGGCGCCGATGATACCCTTACCAAGGACACCTGCGGCGCGGCTAAGGAAATGAAGGCCAGGGTTATCGCCGTGGAAGCCTATACCGGAAAGGCCTCTAAATATGCCGAAGTTTACAAAGGATTCGGCGAGAGCCTGCTGGGCGTTGTCATCAACAAGGTGCCGGAGAGTAAGCTCAAGCAGGTCAAAGACGAAGTTGCGGGTCTTAATGTACTGGGAGTAATCCCCGAAAGCAGGGTACTACTCGCTATAACGGTCGCCGAACTGGCTGAAAGCATATCAGGGAAGGTGCTGAATAATCCCGAGGAATCGGCGGAACTCGTCGAGAGCTTCATGCTGGGGGCGATGGTCGTCGATTCCGGCCTGGACTACTTTGGACGCAAGAGCAACAAAGCCGCCATAGTACGGCAGGACCGCCCGGATATGCAGTTGGCCGCGCTGGAGACTTCGACGAGATGTCTCGTCCTCACCGGCAGCAGCGAGCCGCCCGTCTACAATGTCCTCCAGAAGGCAGAGGCACGCGGCATCCCGATTATTTCCACCGAGACCGAAACCAGGGATATCGTAGCCGACCTTGAAGATACTCTCATAAATGCCAGGCTTAACCAGGGGAAGAAGCTATCCCGGCTGGCCGAAGTGATAAAACAGAATCTGGAAATAAACGCGATAGTGTAACCGGGAGAAAACGTCAGGCTTGAAAAGGTTAGCCTGCTTATCCCTGTTTCTTACTTTCTATGTATGAGGTAAGGCAGAATCGCGAAAAACAACAGGCTGGCGAACTAAATCATCCACCAGCCTGTATTTGTTTTTGCTCAAGCTAACCGGCTATTACCGGTTTGTCCTGATTTTGTTGAAGCATTCGCTGCAATAAACTGGTCTGCCTTCACGGGGTTCAAAAGGTACTTCTGTATCCTTGCCACACTCGGCGCAAACCGCGGGGAACATCTGACGCGGCCTGTAGCCGCCGCTGGAACCGTATCGCTCTGACTTCCGGGCCTGTCGACAGGCCGGGCAACGCTTGGGTTCATTAGTGTAGCCTTTGGACTGGAAGAACTCTTGCTCCTCAGCACTGAAGGTAAAAGTGGCTCCACAATCGGAACACTGGAGCTCCTTGTCCTGAAAACTCAACGGATGACCTCCTTTCTTCTTTTAGTTGGTTAGAGCTAAGGTCATCCGTAACTGGGTCGGGATGAAGTAATTTAACTGCATATGTGATAACCTAGACTGACAACCACTGCGCATATTATATAACGAGATAATACAATTTGCAATAGTGAATTAGTAATATTTCTTTTTACATCCGATTGGACGACTCTACCTCATCCCCTCTTAGATGCCCTGTTGATGAGCTGACTGCCGTTTTATGGCAAAAGCGAAGCCTGCCGCGAGTAACTCCAGAATGCCCTGGACGAGGAAAAACGAGTAATAGCTGCCGGTAAGCTCGAAGGTAATGCCGCCGGCGTAAGCGCCCAGGGCCATGCCAACGGTGTGGCAGGACATCGTCACGCCGATTATCGTGCCCATACGCAGGCCCCCGAAAAGGTCGGCCACCAGCCCGGAAGTAAGCGGCGACGTGGTGAACCAGCCGAATCCAAAGAGGACCATAGACAGGTAGAGCATCCATAGCGGGCCGCCGCCAAGGAGTATAAACGCGACGGCGATAAAAAAGGACAGACTGCGGATAACATGGGTTAACGCCAGCACTCTACTGCGGGCATACCTGTCGGAGAGATGACCCGTCAGCAGCACGCCCACCAGGTTCAGGCCTCCCTGAACGCTTATAAGGCTGGCGCCAATCATCTCCGAGTAGCCGAAGTCGGTAGCGAAGATGACGATATGGGTCATCATAAAGCCGCAGCCGATGCCGCAGATAAGTTGAGCCGCTGAAATCAGCCAGAAAGAGCTGGACCGGACGGCTTGGGCCAGGGTATGGCCGGAGACGCCGGTAATTTCCGCCAGTGAAGCATCAACCTTCGGCCTGGTACGCGTTTTTCTATCTCCCGGCTCCCCGTCAGGGCCGTACCCTTTCTCTTCGGGGTTGTTGCGTATCAGTAGAGTCAGGGGTAATAGTATCACCAGAGTAATCCCCGCCCAGAAAAACATCGTTTCCCGCCAGCCCCAGGTAAGTATCAGGTATGCCGAAAGAGGTGAGAGGATCAGGGCGCCTATGGGCAGGCCGGTGGCGGCGATTCCCTGTGCTCGGCCTCTCTTCTTCACAAACCACCGGTTTACCAGCACCTGGCTGCCCTGTAATGCCTTTATCTCGTAAAAGAACCTGCCGGTAAAGATGTGCCAGATACTCGTGGCCAGGCCGTTGATAGTGCTGCTCAAGGTCTGTGTGGCCAGGCACGTTACAAGCATCGCCTTCGGCCCGAATCGGTCGATAAAGCGACCGATGAATGGTGTGGCTATGGCAAAGAGGATTAGTGCGAACGTGTGAACGGCTGAAAGGGTAGCCCTGTCCCACCCGAACTCCTCGAGTATCGGCTTGAAGAAGATACCCACGCCGACTGCACTCACCAGGAAGAGCATGACCCAGGAGGCGGCGACTATATACCAGCCGTAGAAGAATCCGGGTTTATCAGAGGGGGGTGTTTTCTGACTGCTGTTCAAAGAAGATTTCTTTCCTGCCGGTGAAATACCAAACGCGTTTAAGTCCAGTATAGCAAAAGTGTTACACTTTGGCTAAAAAGCGATAAAACCTATTGACTGTACTGATGCCTTGATATAAACTATGCAAACAGCGTGCCTGTAATATTATGAGCAAGGGGGATGCTTATGAGCTACGAACCACAGTTCACCAGGCTGCGTATCTACAACGTCTTCATGGGTTTTCTCCACCTCGCCCAGGCAATCTTCATTATCATCTTGAGCAACGACTTCAAACTGCCGATTACTACCTCGTTCCTGACGTATGACGAGGGACTCGGTAAGCTCTGGCCGGTCACCGATACCCTCGTCAACCTGCCGTTCGGCATCATGGTGGCCGTGTTCCTGCTCCTTTCGGCCGTCGCCCACTTTGCGATAGCTTCGCCCGGCACGTTCGGATGGTACGTCAATAATCTCAAGAAGGGCATCAATTATGCCCGCTGGTATGAGTATTCGTTGAGTGCTTCCCTGATGATAGTGCTCATCGGGATGCTGTGCGGCGTATACGACCTCGGCGCTCTTATCATGGCCTTTGTGCTTACTGCCGTGATGAACCTCTGCGGGTTGATAATGGAGGTGCACAACCAGACCACCGGAAAGACGAACTGGACTTCGTATGTCGTGGGCTGCATCGCCGGAGTAGCGCCCTGGGTGGCTATAGCCATCTATTTCTTCGGCTCGCTGGCGCAGGCGGAGGGCGGCGTGCCGACGTTCGTTTACGTTATTCTGCCGACTCTGTTCGTCTTTTTCTTCAGTTTCGCGCTTAACATGGTACTTCAGTATAAGAAGGTGGGACCGTGGCGCGACTATCTCTACGGCGAGAAAGCGTACGTACTGTTGAGCCTGATTGCCAAATCGGCGCTGGCGTGGCAGGTCTTCGCCGGGACGCTGCGGCCGGTGTAGGCAGCCAAAGGATGTAATCCGGGACTAACCTGTACCAGGATGTGAGGACATACGGTATCACAGCCGCATCTCCTCGGAGCGCCAGTGTCTTTAAAATCCCTCGTTTTGACATAAATCGGGCGTGAGTCTTATACTAACTATGCAGGCCGGGTGCTTTAGTCCGGCATCTGAATTTAACGTCTTGAGGTAGTGATGGGCGCCCCGGCAATGCTTAATACCGATAGCATCGTTCTGGTACTGATTGACTTTCAGGAAAGGCTCTTCCCCGCCATGCACGATAAAGAAAAGCTCCTGCGGAACGTGCTGAAGCTCATCCAGGGCGCGAAGGTGCTGGAGATACCGGTAGTCCTGACCGAGCAGTACCCGAAGGGATTAGGGCAGACCCTGCCGGAGATAAAGGAGCTTCTGCCGGATATCGAGCCGATAGAAAAGGTCTGCTTTAACTGCTGTGACGAGGGGGCTTTCGGCAGGGCGCTTGAATCTTTGAAAAGAAAGCAGGTGCTCATTGCCGGCATCGAGGCCCATATCTGCGTTTACCAGACCGCGATGGCCCTGTTCCGGTCCGGCTACGAAGTCCAGGTAGTCGGCGACTGCGTCTCTTCGCGGGAGCCGGAGAATAAGATGGTGAGCCTGCTGAAGATGGGGGCGGTGGGGGTCAGCCCGACGACCATGGAGATGGCGCTGTTCGAGCTGCTTAAAGTGGCTAAAGGAGATAAGTTCAAGAAAATCAGCAATATCGTCAAATGAAGTCAGCTAAATTCAACCCGATAGAGTTTAAACGCGATGTATTGCCGTCGAGGATGCTGAAGCGTGGTGATTCAGGTGAGCTTGTTGAGACAGCGGTGCCCCTGGACTTCCGCTTCGACCCCCTTACCGGCCGGACGTGTCGCGTTGTCCAGTTCTCCCTGGAGAGGATTATCCGACCGGACATTAATGCCCTTGAAAGGAAATCGAGAGAGCTGACCTGTCCGTTCTGCCCGCCCCTCGTCGAGCAAATCACCCCCCGCTTTCCTCCCGACCTCGTTCCGGAGGGTGTCATCCGCAGGGGCAAAGCCATTGCCTTCCCGAACGCCAGTCCATGGGACGTTTACGGTATTGTCGTGGTTATTTCCGACGAGCATTTTATCCCCCTGGATGGATTCGACACGGAGACCGTGCGTGATGCCCTGCTGGCGGCGCAAGCATATATCAAGGCTGTACAAAAGACCGACCCCGCAGCAAAGTACCACTTCATCGCCTGGAACTACTTGCCCCCTTCCGGGGGCAGCCTCGTACATCCGCACCTGCAAAGCAACGCCGGCTACTACGCAGCGTACTACCATAAACAGGTGCTGGATGCGTCCGAAAAATATTATCTTGAAAAGGGGACGAATTTCTGGAGCGACCTCGTGGAGCAGGAGAGGCAGACGGGCGAAAGGTACGTAGGGAAAATCGGCAATACGGAGTGGCTCACCGCCTTCACGCCGAGGGGACGACTTTCCGATGTTATTTGCGTGTTCCCCGGCAAGACGTCGGTGGCCGAACTCTCGGAAGAAGACCTGCATGATTTTTCCGCGGGCATGCTGAAGGTATTCGGCTGGCTGGACGAGCTGAACCTGCTTAGCTTCAACATGGCTACGTACTCGGGTTTCGATAAACGCCGGTTCTGGGCGCACGCCCGGATTACGCCGCGCGGCTCGCTGCTGTATTCTCCCATCGAGACCAGCGACCAGTTTTACTACCAGGTGTTGCAGGATGAGAACATCTGCATCCTGCCGCCGGAGGTCGCCTGCGAGCGACTTAAAAAATACTTTAGCGCTTAAGGTCGGTCTGTATGGAAAATCCGAATCCATCACAAAATATCGCTAATACGCCTGACATAAAGTCGGAGACGATGGAATGCCGGCGGTGCGGCGTCTGCTGCACGAAACACCAGGCGTTCGTTAATCCGGAAGATATCGTGCGTATCATTACTTTCCTGGGGATAACCATGGAAGACTGGGCGCGGCTTTATGACGATTCGCGGTGGGAGTATTCGGAATATCGTCTGATACGGCACGTGAACGGCGCCTGCGCTTTTCTGGAATATAACGACGGCCTGGCTTCCTGCGCTATCCATCCGGTAAAACCCGCCTGCTGCGCCGCCTGGAAGCCAGGGCCGGACAGGGCGGAGTGTAAGGAGGGGATGGAGAAAAGAAGCTGCGGCAATATGTTTTGACGTTATTCTTACCGCAAATGTACAGGCGGAAACTAGCCTGTAGTTTTAGGGCGAGTGAATTTAAAACTATTGACATATGCTATCATATATGATACTATTTTAAAGAGAGTAATGAGATGACTAAGCGGGATAAAAGGGAGGAAAAAGTTAGACAAAACCCCGCCAATATCTCGATTGAAGATTTTGAAGCTCTCATTAGAAATTATGGTTACATTGAAGCTGGTGCGAAGCACCACAAAGCGGTAATAGGTGACTATTCTATGACTTATAAACGCGAAAATCCGATTAAGTCCGTATATGTCAAGCAGTTGCTGAAATTTATCGACCTTATGCAGAAATAAGGAGTATATTTGTGGACAATGATATTCAGGCTAAAGCAGAATATTACCTCAATCAACCATATACATTCCTTTTAGAGCAACATAATGATGGTGAAAAACCTTATTATTCCCTGAGAGTGCTTGAGTTAGAAGGATGTATCACTACCGGAGATACTATTGAAAAGGTAGCACGTGACTTTCAAGATGCCATGCGTGAATGGCTTCAACTCAATATTAAGCTTGGTAGAGCCATACCTAAACCTCTAAAATCTAAGCGTTACAGTGGTAAGGTGGTCTTACGTATGCCACCAGTCTTGCATGAATCTCTGATGTTCAAAGCAGCACAACAGGGTGTTAGTCTTAATCAGTATCTCGTGGCGTCACTTTCTCATACTCTGGGTTATGAAGAAGGTGTTGATGCTGGTGTCAAGTCCGCATGGCGAGTTGAGGGACAGAAAGTAAAATCTTGCTAATATTATAACAACAAAGCGTTTGCAGATTGTTTTTACAATAGAAAAATCCCCCGAAAATTCGAGGGCTCTTTTGTTCTCTTGTTGGCCCGGCTTGTCAAATACGTAGTTCTGTTAATCCTTCTCCAGGGCTTCGGCGACAAGCTCGCTCAGGTCCTTAACGCGCAGGGTCTCTTCCGCCTCTTTGGCTGTTACCCCGTCTTCGAACATTGTCAGGCAATATGGGCAGGCCGTGGCCACAATATCCACTTTCGCCTGGATTATCTCCTCGACTCTCCGGTTGTTGACCCGCTTTTCCGGGTCCTCTTCCATCCACATGTGGCCGCCGCCCCCGCCGCAGCAGAAGCTGTTCGAACGGCAGCGCCCTAGCTCCACGCCCTGAATTCCTTTGATAGCCCGTAATATTGCCCGGGGCTCCTCGTAAATATCGTTGTAACGTCCCAGGTAGCACGAATCGTGGTAAGCTATTTTAGCCTTATCCAGCGCACCGAGTTTCAGTCTGTCGTTACGGATTAAATCGGCGATAAACTGGGTGTGGTGGATAACCTCAAAGTTACCCCCGAACTGCGGGTACTCGTGCTTCAGCGTGTTAAAGCAATGGGGACAGGCGGTGAGTATCTTTTTCACATCGTGCGCCTTAAGAATCTCGATATTACCCTGGCAGATTGTCTGGAACAGGTATTCATCCCCCATGCGCCGGGCCGGGTCGCCGCAGCAACTCTCTTCCTCGCCGAGTATGGCAAAATTTACCCCCGCCGCCCGCAGGATACTGACCATGGCTCTGGGCACACTCATATTCCGGTCTTCGAGAGCTCCCGTACAGCCCACCCAGTACAGTATCTCCGGGCTGCTATTATCTCCCAACTCTTCTAATTCCAGACCTTCAAACCAGGTGGTCCTCGTTGCGGTCGTTCCCCGGAACGGATGCCCCCTGGCCCCCAGGCTTTTAAGCGTGTTCTGGACATCTTCGGGGAACCGGCTCTGCTCCATGGCCAGGTTGCGGCGCATATCTATTATCTTATCGACGTGCTCGACGTAAACCGGGCAGGCCTCCATACAGGCGCGGCAGGTAGTACATTCCCAGATTACCTCATCGGTAATAACTTCGGAAATCATGTCTTTACGTGACTCGACGGGCTTACTCTGCCAGGGCACGGGATAAGTCTCGTAAAGGTGGTCTTTCAGGTCCAGGATAACCTGCTTGGGATTCAGAGCTTTACCGCTGAAGTTGGCGGGGCAAACGTCCTGGCAGCGCCCGCAGCGGGTGCAGGCGTCGAGGTCCATAAGCTGTTTCCAGGTGTAATCCTCGATTTTGGATACGCCGAAAAGCTCGGTAGTCTCGAAGTCAACCGGGCTTAAGGCCCCTTTCGGCTTGAGTGAGCGGAAGAATATATTGATGGGCGATAGCAGTATATGTTGCAGTCGGGAACGGCTTAACCAGATATAGCCGAGGAGGATAAAGGCCGGTACGGTGTGAATTATAGCCCGGTGCCATACCAGTATTTCATTCTTGGCTTCAACCAGAAAAGCAGGGAAGATATGCGAAAGCAAATAGCCCACCGGCGACCACGTAGCCCAGTCCGTGGCGGCGGTATCGCTGGCAGCGATGCGGTATC
>DAOUDZ010000069.1:0-25299 GCA_034430575.1 Dehalococcoidales bacterium | reverse complement strand
TTTCGCCTCTTTCAGCGAGATTTCAAACTGCGGGTCGGTAGGTTTATCGATTACCTGTTTCTCCGCCCAGACTTCTACCTTGCCGCTGTTAGGGTTGATTTTCACGGCTATATTCTGGGTGGAGTTGAAGTTGTCCTTCTTGTAGGCGGACACCAGTGCGGCCTCGACGGCGGTAAGCACCACGTCTTTCGGCAGGTTCTTCTCCGCCGAAAGCTGTGTTATGGCGAGCAAAAAATCGCTCTTCATTTCGGATGAAAACCTCCGATTTACTTATTCAGTTCAAGCAATTAAAAAAGTGGGAATCAAACCCACTTTACTACATCGCTATTCTTATCTTGGCAGCCTCATTATAGCACGCTTTTTCCCATTATGCAAGACTAAATAATATCAATATTTCACCTGTATTTCATTTCCCCGCCTCCCCGCCCCCCTTTGTTATCTTTTCCCACCCTTGCCGCCCTCGCACCATCTACGGCTTATCCCGCAAATACCCCCGCTCCTATACCCATCATTGCGAGGAGCGCAGCGACGAAGCAATCTCTATATCTCGCCATGATGCCATTCCCCAAAGGGGTGTGCGTAGCGAGAGGGGGCGCTAGACCTGTATTTTTATAGGGCGTTTAAGAGGGGCGCCAGCCCCTCTTTTCATCAATCCTCAAGGGAAGGGGGATAAAGGGGGATAGGTTCAACTTTTACATCGCCTAGAAATCCCTATCTTACTGGGTTATAATGAATATATTGGCGTTAAAATTCTCCTTGGATTTAAGTAGAAACGGAAATGGATATTGATAAAATAAAAGCGGACGTTGTTGGAGAAATAGACTCTCGACGCGAACAGCTTGCTGCTCTAAGCAGGAGATTGCATGACAACCCGGAAATAGCCTTCGAGGAAAAGCAGGCCGCCGAATGGTTGACGGAATATCTTGAACAAAACGGGTTTTCCGTGGAAAAGGGTATTTCCAGGCTGCCCACCGCTTTTAAGGGAAAATACGGCGGCGGGAAGCCCGTTATCGCCTTTCTCGCCGAGTATGATGCCCTGCCCAAACTGGGGCACGCCTGCGGACACAACCTCATTGCCACCGGCTCCGTCGCCGCCGCGGTAGCTTCGCAAAAGGCCGTGGACGCGCTGGGTGGTGATATTACGGTCTTCGGCACTCCCGGTGAAGAATTGTACGGCGGCAAAGCCATCATGGCGGAGAGAGGCGCCTTTACCGATGTCGATATGGCCATGATAGCCCACCCCGGCGGGGGGAACACGGTGGTGATGAATACCCTCGCCTGCGAAACTCTTGAGGTCGAGTTCATCGGTAAAGCGGCCCATGCCGCCGCCGAGCCGGAGACCGGCATCAGCGCCCTTGAAGCTATGATTCAGTCTTTTAACGCCGTTAATTCCTTGCGGCAGCTCATCAGGGACAGGGCGCGTATTAACGGTATTATTACCGACGGAGGTGAGGCGCCGAATATCGTTCCGGCCCACACCGCCGCCACTTTTATCGTCCGAGCCGAGGATGACGCTTATCTGGACGAGCTTAAAAAAAAGGTGATTAACTGTTTCAGTGGCGCGTCCAGGGCCACTGGTGCTAAACTTAAATATAAGTGGGGAGAACACTACGCCACCATGTTCAATAACCTGACCATGGCACGGCTTTTCAAACAGAATATGCAATCGCTGGGACGCGGCATACGTCTCGGCGATAATACCATGGTGACTTTCAGTACCGATGTGGGCAATGTTAGTCAGCTGGTGCCGACCATTCAGCCGCTGGTAGCCATAGCTCCGCACGATATTCAGATACATACGCCGCAGTTTGCTGAAGCGGCTGCATCGGAGAATGGGCTGCGCTGTATACTGGATGCGGCTAAGGCCATGGCGATGACCGTTGTGGATATTCTGGCCGACCCGGAAACAGCTGAAAAGGTCTGGGAAGAGTTCCGCAAAGGTAAATGACCGCCGGCGGCGAAGCCGCGTTTTCGGGATATAAGTATTAGAGAGAGATAAATATGGAAGCCTATCTGGGCATTGATGTCGGCTCTGTTACCACCAAGTTTGCCGTATTGAATACGTCCGACGATTTACTCGCCGGTCTTTACCTGCCTACCGGCGGCAGGCCTGTGGATATGGTTCAGGAGGGGTTGCGGCGGATACGGCGGGAGTTGCCGACGGATATTGTGATTAAAGGTGTGGCCGCCACCGGGAGCGCCCGCTACTTGGCCGGGGCTATCGTCGGCGCCGACCTTGTTAAAAACGAGATTACCTGCCAGGCCGTAGCCGCCGTTAACGCCGTCCCGGAAGTCCGGACGGTCATAGAAATCGGCGGGCAGGACAGTAAAATTATCATCGTACGGGACGGCATGGTGACGGATTTTGGGATGAATACCGTTTGCGCCGCCGGTACGGGGAGTTTCCTCGACCATCAGGCGGGCCGACTTAACATGAGTATCGAAGAGTTGTCCCGTCGGGCTTTGTTAGGTAGCGACTCGGTTCATATTTCCGGTCGCTGCACCGTTTTCGCCGAGTCGGACATGGTGCACAAGCAGCAGACGGGACGCAACGTTGACGATATTATCTACGGTCTCTGTCGCGCCCTGGTGCGCAACTACCTGGGCGATGTCGGCTCGGGCAGGGATATTCAGTCACCCGTGGTTTTTCAGGGCGGAGTCGCCTTTAATCGGGGCATTGTCAGGGCGCTGCGGGAAGAGCTTAAGACGGAGATAATCGTGCCTCCCCGCCACGAGGTCATGGGGGCTATCGGCGCGGCCCTGCTGGTGCACGAACACGCCGCGTTAAGCTATAACGGCTGTCGGTTCAAGGGATTCGGCGTCAGTGAAGTAGAGTACCGGACTTCATCGTTTCAATGTCAGGCCTGCCCGACCGCCTGTGAAATCGTCCGGATTTCCGAGGGCGACCGTGTTATCGCCTGCTATGGCGGACAGTGCGATATGTGGGAAGAAAGTGTTGTTGGACAGGGAGATTAGCGTTAAGTGATAAAAATTGCGGTTGATGCCGCCGGGGGCGACTATGCCCCCCACGAAGTGGTTAAGGGTGCTATAAAAGCAGCCCAGGAATACGGTGTGGAAATTGCTCTGGTAGGCCGGAGGAACATCCTTCGTAAACTGGCAGCCAAATCTATAGAAAAAGCCCCCATTACCATCGTTGACGCCAAGCAGGTTATAGATTTTAACGAGCACCCTATTAAAGCCATTCAGAACAAGCCCAATTCCTCTATTGTGGTCGGCATTAATCTGGTCAAGAACGATGGCGCCCAGGCTTTTATTTCGGCGGGCAATACCGGGGCGGTGGTTGCAGCGTCACTTCTGACTCTGGGCAGGGTGAACGGGGTCAGCCGGGCGGCCATTGGCTGTTTCCTGGATTCCATATCATCCTTCCCGGCGCTGCTGGTGGACGCCGGCGCTAACTCGGATTGTCGTCCGGAGCACCTTTTGGAGTTTGCCAGGCTGGGTTCGATTTATAGCAAATACCTTCTGAAAATAGAGTCGCCGCGGGTCGGCCTTCTAAGCAACGGCGTCGAGGAGGGCAAGGGCAACCGCCTGACTCAGGATACTTATCGACTCCTGAAAGACGCCGGAGATATTAATTTTACCGGTAATATTGAAGGACATGACATCGTCAGGAGGACTTCCGATGTCATAGTCACCGATGGATTTACCGGGAATATAATCCTCAAGGCCATCGAGGGTTTTAACGATAATTTCTTAACATCGGTGCGGCAGCTGGGGCATGTTTTTTCCAGCGTCTCGCGACTTCGTGCCCGGGAACTCCTCCGTGATATCGGGCTGCGTTCCTGGACGAAAAAGATGGACTACACCGAGTATGGAGGGGCCTGTCTCCTCGGCGTGAACGGCAGTGTCATTATCGCGCACGGCCGCAGTCAGGCCAAGGCTATCAAGAATGCTATAGGTCTCGCCAAGGAGACCGTTGAATGCGGTATAACAGAAAAAATAAGGGAGGGAAACAATGAGCAAGCCGGTTGAAATTGAAGAAACGAGCTTTGATGAAAAGGTCTTGAAGGCAGAGATACCGGTACTGGTCGACTTTTGGGCGCCCTGGTGCGGGCCGTGCCGGATGGTGTCCCCTGTTGTTGAGGAACTGTCGGAAGGCTATGACGGCCAGGTGGGCTTCTTCAAGTTAAATGTTGATAATGCTCCCCGGATTGCCAGCAAGTACGGTATTATGAGCATCCCCACGCTGATGCTCTTTAAGAAAGGGGAGCCTGTTGACACGATTATCGGCTTCCGCCCCAAGGAAGAGTTGAAGAAAAGCCTGGAAGCGGCTCTGTAAGCGGAATAAGCGCAGGGCTTGAGTGGTAAAGGGGGGTGATATTAATGGCTGAATCTCCTAAAAAATATGATATCGTCATTATCGGCGGCGGACCTGCCGGGCTGACGGCGGGTATTTATACCGCCCGGGCCAGGCTGAACAGCCTCCTCGTTGAGAGGGGAGCTATCGGCGGCCAGATTATCAATGCCGAATGGGTGGAGAACTACCCCGGTTTTGCCGAAAGTATCAGCGGCATTGATTTGACCGAGG
Source organism: Dehalococcoidales bacterium (assembly GCA_034430575.1). Taxonomy (GTDB): domain Bacteria; phylum Chloroflexota; class Dehalococcoidia; order Dehalococcoidales; family RBG-16-60-22; genus JAFGPF01. Next base: position 20,750 of record DAOUDZ010000069.1, on the reverse strand, counting down.
CCATGCACCAGCAGGCGACGAAGTTCGGACTGGAAACGCTCGTTGCCGAGGTTACCGGCGTCGATATAAAAGGCGAGCAGAAGGTGGTACAGACCTCCAGGGGCGATTTTACGGCTAAGGCCGTCATCATCGCCGGGGGGTCGGAGCGGCAAAAACTCGGCGTGACCGGCGAGGCCGAATATACCGGCAAAGGCGTCTCTTACTGCGCTACCTGCGACGGCCCCTTCTTCCGGGATAAGGAGGTGGCTGTGGTGGGGGGCGGCAACGCCGCTATTACGGAAGCCATCGAGCTTACTAAATTCGCCTCGAAGATAACGGTTATACACCGTCGCGACGAGCTTCGCGCCACCAAAATTCTGTAGGAAAAAGCCTTCGCCGAACCGAAGATTGATATCCTGTGGGATAGCGTGCTTGAGGAAATCGCCGGCGATACCTTCGTTGACAAGGTCAGGGTAAGTAATGTTAAGACTAAAAAGAAAACTGTCCTTGATATCTCCGGGGTGTTCATGGCCGTCGGTTTCAGGCCAAATACCGGTTATCTCAAGGGTATCGTGAAACTGGATGACATCGGCACCATCATTATCAATGAAAAGATGGAGACCAGTGTTCACGGCATTTTCGCCGCCGGCGATATACGCAGCAACTCTATCCGGCAGATTATCGCCGCCGCCGGCGATGGTGCCGTGGCTGCCATCGGCGCCGAAAGATATATATCGGAATAATTTTTTTTTTGAAAACCCCCTGGTTTTTTCGGGGGCTGGTCTCAACGGATATTTGACTCCCCCCAGCAGTTATTATATAAGTATAATTGTCGCTAAAAAAGGAGTAAATCGTGAAGGTTATTTTTATCGAGGATGTCCCCAAAGTCGCCAGGGTCGGCCAGACCAGGACAGTGGCCGACGGCTACGCCAGGAATTACCTGTTGCCACACAAGCTGGCAGTTGTCGCCGGGTCGCAGGTCGCAGCGGCTATGGATTCGCAGCTAAAAAAGAAAATCAAACAGCGTGAGCTTGAAGAAGCCGAGATGGCTAAGCTGGCGGAAAAGCTGAATGAAGTTGAAATCACCATCAAGGCCAAGGTCGGCGAGAGTGAGAAACTGTACGGCTCGGTCACCGGCGCCGATATCGCCGAGGAATTAAGCAAGAGTGCCGGCCATGATGTCGATAAAAAGAAAATAGAGATGGCCGAGCCGATTCGCCGGCTTGGCGTTCATGACGTGACCGTCAGGTTCGCTCATGAAATCACCGCGGTCATTAAAGTCAACGTGATATCGGACGAGGTAGCTGAAGAGAAGCCCGAGAAAGTGGAAAAGGCGGAAAAGAAAGAGAAGAAGCCCAAGGCGAAATCTGCTAAGAAGACTAAAGCAGCCAAAGAAAAAGCAGAAGAACCGGGAGCCGCATCAGAAGCGCCGGAAGAAAAAGTAGAAGAGCCGGAAGCCACGGCGGAAGCACCGGAAGAGCTGGCGGCTATAATTGAAGAAGCTGAAGCGATAGAAGAAGAGATGGACGCAAAGGAGTAACGACCGGGTGAATGATGTCAGGCTCCCGCCGAACGATAACGATGCTGAAGAAGCGGTCATCGGCTCGCTGCTGATTGACGGCGCGGCCATTTTTCAAATTGCTGACTTTCTTCAGCCGGCGGACTTCTATTTCGAGCAAGGCCAGTGGCTTTACGACGCCTGCATGGAGCTCTTCAGGCGCGACGAAGCCATCAACCAGGTGACGCTGGCGCAGGAGCTTTCCCGCAAAGACCATCTGGAAGCCTGCGGGGGCGCCGCCCATCTCAGCTATCTCGTATCCGTTTGCCCCACCTCCCTGGATATCGAGCACTATGCCCGCATCGTCTACCGGCTTTCCATAATGCGTCAGATGATAAGCGCCGGCGATCGCATCTCGGCCATCGGCTACGAGGCCGGCCCGGATGTAGAGGATAGCCTGGCCAAGGCCGAAAGCGTGCTGTTCAAGCTGCGCCGAGGTCAGGGCACCGGCGACCTTATCCATATCCGGCAGGTGCTGGACAAATACTTCGAAGTTACACCGCCGGTGGGGGACGAGAAGGCCGAGCAGTTGCCTTACGTTCTCTCCAGCTTCCCCGGACTGGACGAATTTTTAGGAGGTTTCCAGCGCGCCGACCTCGTTATCGTGGCCGGACGACCTAGCATGGGGAAGACCAGCCTGGCGCTGAATATCGCCCGTAATGCCGCCGTCGACCACAAGGCTTGTGTTGCCCTCTTCAGCGTGGAGATGGCGCGCGACTCCCTGGTTATGCGCCTCCTGTCCAGCGAGTCCGGGGTCAATGCCCGACGCCTGCGCTTCGGACAGCATACGGATGAGGATGAGGAAAGGCGCGTCATGGAGGCCATCGGCGTCCTTTCGGAAGCGCCGATATATGTTGATGATACCCCGATGCTCCGTATGGCGGAGATGCGCAGCAAGGCCCTCCGCCTCAACTACGAGCGCGGAATCGACATGGTTATTATAGACTACCTCCAGCTGATGCAGGGAGAGGGAATCAGGGGCGAAAACCGGGTGCAGGAAATCAGCTACATTTCACGGGCGCTCAAGGCGCTGGCGCGTGAGCTTGGCGCCCCGGTTCTGGCGGTATCCCAGCTAAGCCGTGCCGTGGAATGGCGCGCCTCCCACGAACCCCAGCTTTCCGACCTCCGTGAAAGCGGCAGCATCGAGCAGGATGCGGATGTCGTTATTTTTATATATCGCGACGAGTATTATTACAAGACCGAAGATGAATGGATTGCCGCCCACCCCGACCGTGAATACCCCCGCGAGGAAGCCGATGTTATTATCGCCAAGCACCGCAACGGGCCCACCGGCCGTATAAAGATGCGTTTCCGCCATAACCTTGCCAGGTTTGAAAGCTTCGGCAGCGCGGAGCCGACGATGTTATGAAGGACTTTCAGGGGTTCCCCGCCAGGATGGAGTTTACCTCCATCCCCAACGTCTTTTTCAGCAGCCTGCTGCCGGAAATAGCCGATGTAGCCGAGTTGAAAACTACCCTGCACGTTATGGCGGCGCTCTACCGTAAAAAGGGGCACCCGCGCTACGTGAGCTACACCGAGTTGCTGGGCAATGCCGGCCTAGTGGAAAGCCTGAAAAGTATTAAAGGAGAACCCGGGGAGCTGCTGCGCAGTGCCCTGAAACTGGCCGCCGAACGCGGTACGTTGATACACTTGGCGGTGGAGAAGGACGGCGGTTCCGAAGACATCTATTTCCTTAATGACGAGTCCTCACGGCAGGCGGCGGCGAAAATAGAGAGCGGCGAGCTCAAGCTGAAGGGATTGAAATATAAAGAACAGGTTTATGTTGAGACCGAGGAGCTGCCTAACATATTTGAACTTTATGAAGACAACATCGGTATGCTGACCCCTATGATTGCCGATGAGCTCCGTGACGCCGAGGAGCATTACCCACCGAAATGGATTCGGGACGCCATTAAAGAAGCCGTGCTGCATAACAAGCGCAGCATTAAATATATCGCTAAGATTTTAGAGAACTGGTCGGTAGAAGGCAGGAGCGATGGAACATATCAGCGAGATACTAAAAAGACAGACCCGGACAGGTTCGTCAAGGGAAAGTACGGACACATGGTCCGCCGCTGAAGAAAGTACGCCCGTTAACTCTGAATGTCCCGTCTGCCGGGGCGCCGGTATCGTTCACCCCCGGCTGCCTTCGGGGGAGCCGGACTACAGTCGGGTCGTTCCCTGCCGCTGCACGAAAAAGGAGCAGGCCGACGAGCGGGAAGAACGACTCAAACGCTACAGTAACCTGGGCTCGCTGACCCGCTTTACCTTCGAGAATATGGAATCGAAGGGTCGTACCGGCAATAAAGGCAGCCAGGAGCGGTTCGACCGGGCATATCAGGCCGCTAAAGCCTTCGCCGCCGCTCCTGAAGGCTGGCTGGTGTTGAGCGGCCCCAGCGGCAGCGGTAAGACTCATCTGGCCGCGGCCGTAGTCAATGAGCGTATCGGTAACGGTCACCCGGCTTTTTACATCACTGCCCCCGACCTCCTCGACCGGCTCCGCTCTTCTTTTAAGCCTGATAGCGAGGTGCCTTATAGCGAGTTCTTCGAGCAGGTTCGCAATGCCCCCCTGCTGGCGCTGGATGACCTCGGTGCCCAGTCCGGCACCCCCTTTGCGAAAGAAAAGCTGGACCAGCTATTGACCGCGCGCTTCAACGCCGGGCTGCCGACTGTCGTCGTCGCCATCACGCCCGTGGAGCAGATGGACGACCGACTTCGCACACGCCTGACCGACCCCGAATTTTGTCGGGTCTACGCGCTCGATGAGGAACAGCCCGTGTCCGAATATAGCTGGGGCCCGGAGTTCGAGCTTCAGAGAAAGATGACCTTTATAAATTTTAAACGCCGCAATAATCTTTCCATTGAAATGCAGGATAACATGGACGAGGCATATCGCCTGGCTTTCGATTTTGCCAAGAGTCCGGAAGGCTGGCTGGTCTTTATGGGCGATACCGGCTGTGGCAAGACTCATCTGGCGGCGGCTATCGTAAACTATTGTTATGAGGCGGGTAAACCGGCCCTTTTCATCGTGGTGCCGGAGTTCCTCGACCACCTCCGCTCGGCCTTCAGCCCGGAGAGCAAGGTATCCTACGACGAGCTTTTCGAAAGCGTCAAGACGGCGCCGCTGCTGGTTTTGGACGACTTTGGAGAGCATTCGATGACGCCCTGGGTCAGGGAAAAGCTCTACCAGCTTATCAATTACCGCCACAATTCACGGCTGCCCACGGTTATCACAACCCAGTATTCCTTCGACCAGATTTTGCAGGGGGTCGACCCCGCTATCAGCTCCCGCCTGGTCGACAAAGAGAACAGCGTTCCCTTCAACATTATGGCCCCGGATTTCCGCGGTGACCGGCGCGCCGGTGGCAAACAGACCTCCACTCGCGGCAGAACCGGCCGCAGCCGTTAGATGCTCATGTCATTGCGAGGAGCGTAGCGACGAAGCAACCACTATCTCTCGCCCTGATGCCATTCCCGTCAGAATGCATCGTCATTCCCGCGCAGGCTGAAATCTAAATATATAATTAGTGTCATTCCCGCGCAAGCGGGAATCCAGCCCCCCGCCCCCCTCGTTTCTTATCTATTCCCACCCATGCCGCCCTCGCACCATTCTCTGCTTAGCCCGTTAATCTTTACCCCGGCATGGGGTGTTAAAAAGGGGCGCTAGCCCCTCTTTCTATTATTCCCCCTGCCCTTCACAAATATCCTAAAGGGAAGGGGGATAAAGGGGGATAGGTTCACCAGTATATACAAAGGGGTGAGGCTAAGATACTGATGAAATTGAGGCCAGGTTAGGCTTTGTTTCCAGGCGGCTTCTTCCCGTCCTTGAAAGTAAGCGCCCCCGTAGGGCATACCTCGACGCACCTGTGACAGTCCAGGCACTGGTTCTTGCCTATCGGCTCATCGGCGAAGGTGGTCATCACCCGGTCGAACCCCCGGTGCGCAAACCCGAATACGCCCGACTGTACATCGTGGCGGCATGCCCATATGCAGCGTCCGCACAGAACGCACTTGTTCGGGTCGTAGGTAAAAAGCGGGTTGCTGTCGTCTACGGGCAGCTCTCTCAACAATAGCCGGAGCCGCTTCGTTTTCAGGCTGGATTTCAGGTGGCGCGCGATTTTCTGGAGTTCGCACTCGCCGTTCGCCGCACAATGGGCGCAGTCGAGGGCGTGCGACGCCATGATAAGCTCGAATCCGGCTCGCGCCAGCGACAGGGACTTCTCGCCCTTTGTATTAACCACCATGCCCTCGGCTATCTCGACGGTGCAGGCGGTTACCGGCTCTTTCATCCCCTCTATTTCCACGAAACACAGTCGGCAGGATGCGCTCGACTCCGGTTTATCTTTAATATAGCAAAGGTTGGGGATATAGATGTCGTTATCCAGTGCTGCCCGGAGGAGCTTTTCGCCGGCGCGGGCGCTTACCTTTTTCCCGTCGATGGTCAGCGTTACGGTCTTCATTCGGAGGGCACCTCGCTCGGCGGTGACAGCTTCACGATGGCGTTGTATTGCGGCGGACAGGAGGTCAGGCAGGTGCCGCACTTGACGCACTTCTCCTGGTCGATGACCTTGATTCTCTTCTTGTTGGGGCTTATTGCCTCCACGGTGCACGTGCCGATGCAGGCGTCGCAGGAACGCTCGCACTTGTCGGGTAGAATATAGTAGGCAATGAGGTGCAGGCACATCAGGGCCGGGCACCTGCCCAGCTTGATATGCTCCTCGTACTCGTCGCGGAAGTACCGCAGGGTGGTCAGTATCGGGTTGGGGGCTGTCTGTCCCAGCCTGCAGAGCGACCCTGCCCTTACTTCCCCGGCCAGCTTCTCGAGGTTATCAAGGTCTTCCATCGTGCCCTTGCCCTGAGTAAAATCGGTCAGGACTTCCAGCATCTGCCGGGTGCCCAGCCGGCAGAACGTGCACTTGCCGCAGGACTCCCTCTGCGTGAACTCCAGGAAATAGCGGGCGATTTCCACCATGCAGTCGTCCTCGTCGAGAACGACCATGCCCCCGGAGCCCATCATGGCCCCGGCCTCCTGCAGCGAATCGAAGTCTACCGGCAAATCGAGGGCCGATTCGGGCAAACAGCCGCCGGAAGGCCCGCCTATCTGGACGGCCTTGAACTTCCTGCCTTTGGGAATACCGCTCCCCACCTCGAAGATTATCTGGCGCAGGGTGGTGCCCATGGGCACCTCGACCAGCCCGGTATTGACAATCTTCCCCGCTAGGGCGAAGACTACTGTCCCGGGGCTTTCTTTGGTGCCGGTTTCTCTAAACCGGTTGGCGCCCTCGCTGATGATGTGGCGCACGTAGGCCAGCGTCTTCACGTTATTGACGATGGTCGGCTTGCCGTCCAGTCCGTGGGTAGCCGGGTAGGGCGGACGGTGGCGGGGCATGCCCGCCCTGCCTTCCAGCGACGCGATAAGCGCCGTTTCCTCCCCGCACACGAAGGCACCCGACCCCTGGAAGAGTATGATATCGAAATTAAATTCGCTTCCCAGTATATGATTGCCAGTAAGTTTGAGTTTCTTCGCCTGCTTCAGGGCGTTTTCCACCCTTGCCACCGCCAGCGGGTACTCGGCGCGTACGTAGATATAGCCGTAGCGCGCCCCGATGGCGTAGCCGGCGATAATCATGCCTTCGATTACAGAATGGGGGTCGCTTTCCAGTATCGAGCGGTCCATGAACGCCCCGGGGTCGCCCTCGTCGGCGTTGCACACGATGTATTTCGGTTTTCCCGGCGCTTCCCGGCATGTCTGCCACTTCCGGCCGGCGGGAAACCCCGCGCCGCCCCGCCCCCTCAACCCCGACCTTTTCACCTCTTCCACGATATCTTCCGGCTTCATTTCCAGCGCTTTGGCCAGGGAGGCGTAGCCGCCGCCGGCGATTGAGTGCTCTATATCGGTGGGGTCTATATGGCCGCAGTTCTTCAGGATAATTTTTTGCTCGTGCTGGGCGCGCGGGAAGTCGTCGAAGCTGGGGAGCAGGTCGTTCGCCTCCAGCGCCCCGATGACGAATTCGGGACACGGGTTATCCCCCAGGACGTACTCCTTGACCAGTCTCTCGGCGATGACCGGGTTGACATAACCGTAGCATATCGGCGGATAGCCCGGCTTGCTGATAATGACGATAGGCTCGGCATAGCAGTGCCCCATGCAGCCGACCTCTATCACCGGGCAGTCGAGGTTGCGTTTTTTCACCTCGTCCCGGAAAGCCTGGAGGACATCCAGGGCGCCGGCGGCGCGACCGCACGTCGCCGCGCCCACCATGATAACGGGCTTGTTGTCCAGTCGCTCCCGCCAGCGTGATTCGGCGCGCTCTTTTATCTCCCGGAAGACGGCGGCTATCGCTGTATCTTCAGTCGGTTTCACTCTTCTCTTTGTCTTTCGTTTCGTAATCATAGCCGAAGCCCAGCAGTATCCCGTCGACTCTGGTCGGTTCCACCCCGCCCTCCGGCTTGTCGTCGACAACCGTGACTGGCGCCATGGTGCAGCAGCCCACGCAGGCGACCGTATCAAGGTCGAACTCGCGGTCTTCGGTAGTCTCGCGCGGATTGATGCCCAGCCTGCGTTTCCAGGCGTCCAGCGTGATGTATCCGCCCTTCATGTGGCAGGCGGTGCCCAGGCATACTCTTATCGAATGTTTCCCCGGCGGATTGAGCCGGAATTGATTGTAAAAAGTGACCACGCCGTACACGTCTATCGCCGGGATGTTAAGGAATTCGGCGATTTCAATCATGGCCTCGCGCGGCAGGTAGCCGAGTTTGCCCTGTACTTTCTGCAATATGGGAATAAGGTTCAGCCTCTTCCTGCCGAACCCTTTTAATATGCGCTTTGTCTCTGTTTTGTTCTGCTCTTGTTCCTCGCTGGGGGTGTCCTGTTTTTTCGCGGTCATGCCGGTCACAATCTAGTTTGCGTTTTACCTGTTTTAATTCTGGCGTAGCTGGCTGTGTTTGTCAAGGGATTAATCCTTGTCGCTGTAACCCCCACCCCCCATGGGTATCTTTTCCCGCCTTATTATGTTGTCATTCCCGCGAAAGCGGCAATCCAGACCCCCACTCCCCTCGTTTCTTATCTTTTCCCACCCGTACCGCCCTCGCATCATCTACTGCTTAGCCCGTTAATTTGCCCCGCCCCCGAAATCCCTCTCGGTCTCCTTTTACCAAAGGGAGAAGCTTTCACGCCTCTTTCCCTTTTAAAGTTTCCCCCTTTGAAAAAGGGGGATTAAAGGGGGATTTTTAGCTCTCTCTCTCAAAGGCCAGTACTCAACCCCTCGAACTCTAATATTAACATTCTGTTATATTACGGCGTATCTATCTTTACGCCTTTTTTATGGATTGCAGGATAGACTGCGCGTAATGCAGTTGAATATAAAGAAACTATCGCCGGCCCTGTTCAGGGGCGCGGTGGTGGCTACTCTATTATTTGCGTGTGTCAGCGCGGGTACCGCCCGGGCCGATGATACCTGGACGCAGACCAGCCAGGCGGATTTCGAGTCCGGGACGCTCTTTCACCTGGATACATCATCCAGCCCCGGCGACGTTAAGCTGGCCAGAGCAGGCGGCGGCAACTACGCCTATGCTCTGCGCGGGAAAAACTTCAGATACTTCTGGCGGTATGACGCCTCCACTGATTCGTGGACATCTCTGGCGCTCGCGCCCGCCACGGTTGGCTGCGGCGGTGCCCTCGCCATGGTCGGAGCGTCCTATTACGCCTCCGGCACGCTGACATCATCAGCGCATGACGCGGGTTATGCGGCTGATTTTGGCACTATCTCGTGGACAGCTACCGCCCCCGCCGGCACCTCGGTGAAATTCCAGCTTGCCTCCAATACCGATAACTCGACCTGGAGCTTCGTGGGACCCGATGGCGCGTCGGGCACTTATTACACCTCGAGCGGTCAGGCTATCTGGTCGGGCCACGATGGCGACCGTTATCTTAAGTATAAGGCTTATCTGGCTACCGCGGATACCGGTAAAACCCCCGTTCTCTACGATATCAGCATAACCTGCGCCCCGCAAATCGTATTGCCGGCGGTTGCCACCGGCGCCGCCACCCTCGTCGAAGAGACCACGGCCACCCTTCACGGCACCGTCACCGGCGATGGCGGTGAGGCCTGCCAGTACCGCTTTGAGTATGGCACTGTTTCCGGCAACTATACCGCCGATACGGGCTGGGACGGCAGCAAGACCACGGGGCAGTCCTTCAGCGTCGGCGTTACCGGCCTCGCCAAGGGTACGAGATGCTACTTCCGCGCCCAGGCGAAAAACAGCTCCGGTACCGGCAGCGGCACTGGGCTTAACTTCCTCACCAAGCCCGAGCCGCCGGTGCTGCCTGTTGCGGTGGGTGGCATGATTCTGGAGGTTAATAAAGCGCAGGTTCTGGCCCCCTGGCTCTGTCTGTTCCTGGTGGTTTCACTGGCCGCGGGCGGTATTGCTGTCCGACTTACAAGGAAGGCCGGGTAGCCTTTACTGCCCCCGCGCCCTTTCCCCGAATATCCTGGTGCCTATTCTGACTATGTTGGCGCCCTCTTTCAGGGCAATCCGGTAGGAGTCCGTCATCCCCATCGAGAGGTATTTCATCTCCGCGCTGGGTATATTCTTCCCCTTAATCCGCTCGAATACCTTCCTCGTCTCGATGAAGTAAGGCCTGGAGTCTTCGGGTCGGCCCCCCAGCGGCCCCATGGTCATCAGCCCCGTGACGCAGATGTTTTTAAACCCTGCAATCGCGTTGATTAGTCTCTCGGCGTCTTCCGGGTACGCGCCGGATTTTTGTTCTTCCCGTCCGCTGTTTATCTCGATGAGCACGGACATGGTCTTGCCGACCTGCCCGCATCTTTTATCGATTTCCCCGGCGATTTCGATAGAGTCCACTGTCTCTATCATGTCGAATATTTCTACGGCTTTTTTAACCTTGTTTCTCTGGAGGTGCCCGATGAAATGCCATTTTACCCTGCTGCCGATTATCCGGTAGGCCCTTTCCGCTTCCTGGATGTAGTTCTCGCCGATTATTCTCACGCCGCCCTCGATAGCCTCCAGGATTTCCTGCGGCTCTCTTGTCTTGGCGGCGGCTACCAGTTGCACGCCGGCGGGTAGCTCATCCAGTATTAATCTGGCATTCTGTTTAATCGTCAATGCGGTGCACCTTCTACTGGGCGGATTGCGCTTCTTCTGCCTTTTGTACCTGCTGCTGTAGCTGTTTTTCCTGCCAGTCTTTGTATTCTTGCGACCATTTCTGGAGACCTTCTCGCAGGTTCTTGTTATACTCCTCCTGTGCTTTCTGGTTCGCGTCCTGGACTTTCTTGTAAGCCTCCAGCTGTTGCTGGTAGTATTCCCGTTCTTTATCCCCCCCTCCGAACAGGTCGCAGGCCGAGAGAATCGGCAGCGATACCAGCAGTATAGATAGCAGTATGGCGTACCGTTTTTTCATCGTTAACCTCCTGGTGTGCCGGATTTATCCACACTATTTTACATTATCGGCGGCAAATGTTACAAAACTTGCGGGAAGTGTGGCTGGTCATATTATAAACCATCTGGAGGAAGTTATTTCAAGGTGGAAAAAGATAAAAATGGCTGGCGGACTTCGCATTGATTGATGATTGAAAAAGCGAGGGCGAGGCTTTTCAGCCTCGCCCTATAACGTCAGAAAACCGGCGGGATGCTCTTTATTTAGCGGCGGCTAACTGCTTCCTCTTTTTTATGTCGGGCTTCTTGAAATTATCTTTGATAGCGAGGGACATGGAGGATAGCTTGGCGGCATCGGTAAATTTCCTTTGTGCGGCCAGTTCTTCTTGGGCGGTGATTCGTATCACGCGTATGTCCGCCAGCACCTTCTGTATCTCCTCGCTGGCCTCGCGAATCATCTCTTCGATTTCTCTCTGGGTTGCCAGTCGGGTCTTGAGTACGAGCTGATGCGCTTCGCTGCGCGCTTTCGTAGCCGTTTCCAGCTGGTATCTCTGGGCGTCTGCCCTTATTTTTCTGGCCAGTTGCAGTTCACGCTGGGCGGTGATTCGTATCCGCTGAACCGCCGCAGCGGCTTCTCTAAGACTGGAATAATCGTCTTTTATAGGACTCCTGGCTGATGGGGCGGTTGTCGTTATTCTTTTCATTTGTCCTCCGGTATCGGTGCGGGAAGAAGTTTGAGTGTATTCCCCGTTTAGATACTACATCCCGGGGGAATAAAGACGGAGATAGGTATCACCTATTATTTATGGGTGTCATCCCTTATCTTTCACGGAGCAGTTCACGTTAAAATTTAATCCTTAACCGTCCCAATCCCCTGTGAATATCTATTCCCACCCGTGCCGCCCTCGTATCATTCTCTGCTTAACCTGTAGTTTCTTACTTTACAGCTGTCATTCCCGCGAAAGCGGGAATCCAGACGGGGTGTCTAAGAGGGGTGAAACCCCTCTTTCTAAATATTCCCCCCTTCCCTTCAGGGTATTTATGAAGGGAAGGGGGATTGAGGGGGATAGGTTCACCATGAAAACCAGGATTAAAGAATATCGCGCCATGCATAACCTGGTCCAGAAAAAACTCGCCGAGATGGTGGGGGTCAGGCGTGAGACCATCATCTTTCTGGAGCAGGGGAAATACAATCCCTCGCTGCGGCTGGCTTACGGCGTTGCCCGTGCTCTGCGGGCTACTATCGATGAGCTGTTTATCTTCGACGATTGAACCGCTTTACCTATTGCCTGTTCGCAGTACTATTTTTCCAGAAAAATATTACTATTACCCATTGACCAAACCGTTTAAATGGTTTACACTGGTGGTATGTTTAATCCTTTGGTGGCAGTGGATGAAATGACTTTCATCTTTTCCGCCTGCCCGCGTTACTGGCAGGCGGATAGTCGCGTTCGCCATCTAAGGGCATCAATACATTAGCTTGCCGCCTTTTTCACTGTTTACTTTTTCAGTTTTATTGTATAATGGCATACACACTTAATCAGGTGGGGGGCTGGAGAAAGCCTTTCTCAAGTTAGGTGAGGAAGTGGACGGAGGAATAAATGACTGCCAAGTTCAAGAAACAGCGCGAACAACTGGAAAGCGAACACAAACGCTTGGCCGAGGAGATGGTGCAGTCACAGGCGAGTGCTTCCACTTCCGAGGAACGGCGGGAGGGCAGTCCCTTCGGCAAGCGCGAGGAGGAAGCCACAGAGACTCTCGAGCTGGAGAAGCGGCTCGCCCTTGAGAATCGCATCCGGCGGGAACTTGCCGGAATAGAACATGCTCTGGAGAAGTTTGAGAAAGGCACCTACGGACTGTGCGATAACTGCGGCAAGCCTATTGACCCCGAACGGTTAAAGGCGCTGCCGCAGGCATCTTTATGTATGGATTGTAAGGCGTTACTTTCGAAGAATGCAAAAGGAACACCGCCCCCGAGATAATTGGCGGGACGTGGTCTTCGGCGGCATCGTCCTGCTCGTGGTTCTTGCCGACCAGCTAAGTAAAATCTGGATAAGAGCCAATCTTGCCTTTGGGCAGTCGATTTCCGATGTTGGGTTCTTCCGGATTCTTCATGTTCACAATACCGGGGCCGCTTTCGGCATGTTCAAAGACCACGCCTTTACGCTGACGATAGTCGATATTGTCGGCATTGTCGTAATTCTGGTCCTCGTCCTTTTACTGCGCAGTCGCTGGTCTTTCTACGATAGTGCGCTGGTGCGCATCGGCATGGGACTGGTTATGGGCGGCACCATCGGCAACCTGATTGACCGTTTCCGCATAGGCCATGTTACCGATTTTCTGGATTTTAAAATATGGCCGGTGTTTAATATCGCCGATGCCTCGGCTGTCGTCGGCTCTATCGTCATCATCTATTGCCTCATTTTCCTGATGAAAACGGCTGCGAGTCAGGAATGACCGGTAAATACGAGTTTACAGTCGATTCTTCGGGGGTTCGCCTGGACAGGTTCGTCGGGGAGAAATGCCCCGGGCTTTCGCGCACCCACGCCCAGAAACTTATCACCGCCGACTTTATCACGGTGAATGGTCATCCGGCTAAGTCCAGTCTCAAGCTGGAAGTCGGCGACCGCGTAGCCGTCACCGTACCGCCCGAGCCGCCCGTCTCCCTTACCCCTGAAGACATACCCCTGGATATCGTTTATGAGGACGCCGACCTTCTGGTGGTGGATAAGCCGGCCGGGCTGGCGGTGCATCCCTCACCCGGACACCCGTCCCATACCCTCGCTAACGCCGTCTTGAATTATCTCCCCGGACTGGCGGATGATGGCGATTCGCTGCGACCTGGCATCGTGCACCGACTTGATAAGGATACCTCCGGTCTGCTCGTCGTGGCCAGGAACCGCGTGGCCCAGGCCAATCTCTCCGAGCAGTTCAAGTCGCGTGCCGTCTCCAAGTCCTACCTGGTGCTGGTAAAGGGTAAACTCACCCCGGAAAGCGGCATCATCGAGGCGGACATTGGCCGCGACCCACGCAACCGCCAGCGCATGGCGGTGGTCTCCCGGGGCAGGGAGGCGCGCACGGAGTACCGTGTCGTCAGGTACGCCGGCAGTTGTTCTCTGCTGGAAATCAGGCCGGAGACCGGGCGCACGCACCAGATAAGGGTGCACCTGGCGGCCATCGGCTTTCCCGTGATGGGGGATGCCACCTACGGCGTCAAGTCCCCCCATCTTTCACGGCAGTTCCTGCACGCCGCCAGGCTTGGCTTCAAACTGCCGTCATCAGGCAAATACGTTGAGTTCGAGTCCCCCCTCCCCCCGGATTTAGAGCAGGCGCTCAAAGAAATAGGGTAGGGAGTATTCGCGCTGCCGATAGGGGGCGGGGTTGAAGAGCCATGGCGGGACCGGCGGGGGCAGTATTTCGATTCGTTATTCGTTTTTTAAAATTTTTTTTGGTTATTCCGTAGCTAATCAGCTACGATTATTCGTTTTTCGTTATATGTTAAGTTAGCTTCATTTTCAAGATATTCGTTTTTCATTATATGTTAAGTGGCTCACGGCGCGGCGCGCGGGGCACATGGAGCCGGGGTAAGGGTCTTCATCCCTGTTTACTATAGACCAAATGCCGGATATGGGCAAGGGGATTTTGTCGCGCGGGGGGGGTAGTAGAGCGGGTGGTAGGGGCGTAAGTTTACTTTCCCCCTCCCCCCGGATTTAGAGCAGGCGCTCAGGGAGATAGGGTAGGGTTTTTAGAATCCTCCTTTTCAACGCCCATATATAAAAATATCATCGTTTATTAATAATTAAAGCCAAGATTATCTTCCCTAAACATCTTGATTAATCTTTGAAGATATTCATTATTTGGATGTTTTTTAGTATTTTCAGTAGAGTCACCGAAACCTAGCAAATGTAAATACTCATTGCAGAAAGGAATCAATAGAGCGGTGGCTGCCTTTACAAAATGGTAAGGTTCTAATAAATAATTACCCAGCCATTCACTTTGTATTCCCCAAATGGAAAGCGGTTCATAATCTTGGGGAGTATCACAGCATTTTGTTATTAATTCTTTCATTTTGTTATCAATCATAAACAAATTCCATCTCTGTTTTTCGGATGTATTTTCATATCGTATATTGTCAAGCATTTCCCTATGAAGGATTCGATTTCTCAATAAATAAATTAAATTAATTAAATCAGTATGATTCGTTATATGCTTGTGAAGCTCGTCATTCTTTTTTCCTACCTCATTTAAGAAATCTTTGCCTGGTTTGGGGTTTAGTGAAGTCTTTGAGGGGTCATTGTCACCCTTGAATTTTAGCTCTAATTGATTTTTTGTTCTTATAGCCAAAGTGTCAAAGATACCGCTAATTAGCGAAATGAAATAGTTAAAGTGATACATCATGGTTTCCATGGTGTCATTATTTGCGCCCGAATAATACTGAAAGCCTAATTCATCGATACACATCAAAAGATATTTAAATCTACTGGCAAAAGAGTACAATATTTTATCTCTTCCTTTATTACTGTAATTAGGAACCTTGGAAAAAAATGAACACATATACCACCATGATTTGTTTATAATACGGTTTCTAGAAATGTAGTATTTATTCCGGTATTTAGCGAACAAGTCCATTATTTCCTTTGTTTCTTCTAGCGTTGCAATATTAAGAATACCTACAGGGAAATGAGATTCAAACCATATACGGTTACTAAGTAGCACTTTGTTATTAGTGGTCATAATTCTCATGTCGTTTCTGAAATTTAAAGCTGCTTGAATGAAAACAAGTAATATCGTTTCTTTCTCCTCTACACTCAAATACGGCTTCTTATATATTTGGTTACCAATTTCCTCTATATTATGCATTTTATAACCGAATCCGGTCTTAGATTCATATTTATCGCTTACTATGTCAATGGTAATCAATTCACCTTTATCGTCATATTGTTGAATGAGCATCGGTAGTTCTTTGAGTTCTGGATGGTCAGTATGAAGAGGACTCCTAATAAATTCAAAAGGTTGACAACTAGAATACTTTAAGATAGTTCTCGCTGTCTCATTCTTGTCCGCAAGTAAAACCTCCAGACTCCTTGAGTCTACTAGGATACCCAATTTCCCTTGTCGAGTGAGGAAAGGCCTACCATCCATATTATTTCCCTTTTTCTATTTTGGATAATTATAACATACACATAAGTAAGATACTGTGAAGGCTGGAATCCAGCCCACCCCCGTCGGTTTCTATCTTTTCTCACCCAGGCCGCCATCGCACCATCCCCGGCTTGTCCCGTAAGTTGTCCCCGCTCGTGTGTCCCCCTTTCGTAAAGGGGGATTAAGGGGGATTTTAAATACACTTTCCCCCGTATTTGCATCTCTTTTAAAAACATGGCAAAATAATACAGAGGTATCACGATATATCGCCTCGCCTCGCAATCTCATAACCAGGAGAGGAACATGAAATACCGCAAGTTCGGCAGCCTGGACTTTCAGGTGTCCGCCCTCGGATTCGGCGCCATGCGCCTCCCCGTCATCGGCGAAGACCAGGCCAAAATCGATGAGCCGGAGGCCATAAAGATGATTCGCTACGCCGCGGACCACGGCGTCAACTATATAGATTCCGCCTATATGTACCACATGGGCAACAGCGAGGTGCTCGTCGGCAAGGCCCTCAAGGACGGCTACCGACAGAAAATGAAGGTCGCTACCAAGCTCCCCGCCCGCATGATAGAAAAAGCCGACGACTTCGACCGTATTCTCGGCGAGCAGATTCAAAAGCTCGATGTCGGCATGATAGATTTCTACCTACTCCACGGACTCAACAAGGAGACCTGGACCCTGGTGCGCGACCTCGGCGTGCTCAAGTGGGCCGAGCGGCAGATGGCCCAGGGCAAAATCGGCCGACTCGGCTTCTCCTTCCACGACGAGTACGAGGTCTTCAAAGAAATCATAGACTCCTATGATAACTGGGTGCTCTCGCAGGTGCAGTACAACTATATGGACGTTAATGAGCAGGCCAGCCGCCGCGGCGTCGAGTACGCCGCCGGCAAGGGAATCACCGTTGTCGTTATGGAACCCCTCCGCGGGGGCAAGCTCAGCAAAGAGCCCCCGGAATCGGTCGCTAAGGTATGGGCCGGCGCGCCCAGTCATCTCAAGGCCGTCGAATGGGCCTGGCGCTGGATATGGGACCAGCCGGAAATCTCGGTAGCCCTTAGCGGCATGAGCACTATGGAGCAGGTGGTGGAGAACGTTAAACTGGCCGACCGCTACGGCGCCGGCAATCTTTCCGATGAAGAATTGAAATTATACGATGCTGCCCGTGAAGCCTTTAAGAACTTGAGTCCCGTCCCCTGCACCAACTGCCGCTACTGTATGCCCTGCCCTAACAATGTGGAAATCCCCCGCATCTTTCAGTTGTATAACGACGCCGTCATGTACGATGATGTGAAGACCGGCCAGTTCATGTACAACGGTCCCTTCGCTTTCCAGCCTGACCAGCGCGCCGATAGTTGTGTCGAATGCGGCGAATGTCTGGAAAAATGCCCACAGAAAATAGATATCCCGGACTGGCTCAAGAAAGCCCACGAGGCCCTCTACCAGGAGATGCCCCCCGCCCCGCCCGGATAACAATCATTCCTGAAAGGGGAGTGCGCCGCGAGAGGGGCGCGAGCCCCGGATCCTCTCCTTCTCCCAGCCTCGTCAGGAGAGGGGGAGGGGATGCAATTGATACAGTGGAATTTCTTCGATTGACTCTGGTAAAACCTATTCTCAAATTAAGAAGGTGGCGCCATGTTTAGTTATAAGATTTCACTCAAAACTATAGGAATAATAACTATGCTCTATAATTGTTGCCGACTAATCTAGACGACCGGGACATAAGCTACAGCGTCCTTGGGGTCTACCGATAAGGACAAGTCGTTCGATGAAATCTACCACATTGCGTGCGCTAGCCGTGAGTTTATTGTAAGCTAGTTTCACAGGTGAGATTCTCTGTTCGAGAGTAACTTGCGATAATACTAATTCGTAAGCGTTTTTGGCAGCCTCTACCTCTTGTTTCGGACCCTTGTGAACCTCTTCCGATATCTGCCGGTTACTACGAATTAAACGAGAACGTTTATCATTAATATGCTCAACCTTAGAAGAGCGAGTATCTTCCCCTAAAAGTTGGATTCTCATTCCCTCCTCGGCTACTGCAATTCCCAGGGTTTCTGCCACTTCAGGACGAAGTTTCTCCTGTATAAAGAGACCACAGGCTTGGTCGACAAGCTCCCCGCGTTCCTTCTGAAATCTGTTCCAGTGACCCTTCCACTCGTCAAGCGTAACTTTTAGTCGTGGCTCATGCTCCATTAAAGACTCAAGGAGATGCCGGCTCAGACTCTCCGATACGCTAAGTCCTCTCTCTTTGAGAAGGTTGCTAGACTGCTGTAATCCAAGCTGAATTGCTTCACCGATCAGGCTTTCAGCATCCCGTTTGAAGTCGAAATCTACAGGATTAACACGCAAGGTATCCCGAACCCTGGCTATAATTCCTATCAGCAGTCGGTAATGCTCGTCGAGGTATTTCGCATCCACCTGACGGGAGACAGCTTCCCAATGCTCCCTTTCCTTTCCCTCGCCCGCCTTCTCAACCCGACCTTTAACCGTGCGGGGGTCAACTTTCAACAACTTTCCGATTGTTCGATAAGACTTCCCTTCTTGCCGAAGGCGTAAAAATTCAGCAACCAACTCGTCAGAGATATTTCTCTTGCTCATACTATGCCTCACATAATACTTGTTGCACATTGTAGCATGGTATATCTATAAAATCAATATATATGCCGCATATATTGTCATTATGCGGCATATATATTTTTCAACTATGCTTGTCTGTAGATGGCAAGAAGAGTCACAGGCAGAGCCAGGGCTGCACCCGGAAACGTTGGGCTGACAGTTAAGGTCGTCTACATATCCGCTTCTGACAGTGCTGCAAGGATGAGTAGAGCTATCAACCTCTTACTGGCTGCTGCCCAGTCAAAAGAGGATTCTGCTAACAGCAATGACGAAAACAAAAACCAGGGAAAGGCCTCAACCGATAGTGAGCATAAAGGAGATTCTAATGATGCAGGCTGATGATTCGGCTAGTTGCTGGCAAAGCTGATACAATGCCCAAGGCTTATTTGGAACCTAATGAAATAGATAAGCTTGAGAGCGCAGCGATGTATCTGAGGGATAAGCTGCTCATCAGGCTATTGTTCCACCTCGGCTGTCGGGTCAGCGAGGCTCTGGGTTTGACGGTTGAAGACGTGGACTTCGACCATGGCACAATTAGCATTAAACATCTCAAAGCCCGCCTGAAGCTGTCCTGCACCGAGTGCGGGCAAAGACTCGGCAGAAGTCATACATTCTGCCCAAAGTGCGGAAGTAAGGTCGAGAAGGCTCAAATCGAGCAGCAAGAACGTCGTCGCCAGAGGGTGCTGCCTTGTGACAGTGAGTCTTTGAGCGCGCTCAAAGACTATATCCGCCGTGGCGGTCCGGTTCTTCGAGATGAGAAGAGGCTTATTTTCGGCATAAACCGCCATCGAGCCTGGCAGGTAGTTCGAAAGTGTGCCAAGAGGGCTGGCCTCCCCAATCTTATAAACCCAGAGACAGGCAAGATACACGGGGTGAGCCCTCATAGACTACGAGACGCATTTGCTACCCATGCAGTAAAACTGGATGACTCAGGGGATGGACTCAGGCTATTGCAAGAGCATCTTGGTCATCAGAGCTTCAACACAACGGCTAAGTACAGGAAGGTGTCGGGCAAGGAGCACCGCGAGTGGTATCGGAAGCTGTGGAAGAAGGATAGTTCATGAGGACTCGGGCGTGGTTGTAGGAGAAGAACGGTGGTTGAGCTGCTAAGGCCAGCCCAGGGCGGGTTCTTGCGCCCCTTCGGCTGTGGCTGGTTCATCAGGGAGTTTCTTCTCGGTCACGGTCCGGAGGGCAGACCTAAAATTGATCCCAACCGCGGCGCCCCCCAAGCTGATATCTTTTACCACTACAAGGTTTCCCTTCATACCGCCTATGCTGAAGACGCCACCGCCTGGGAAAACGACCGGCGCATTAAAGCCGGCCTCGAGTCTTACACCGAATTGGAGTATGCCGAGCGGGTAGACTGGCACCTGCGTGGTATCCCCTACAAACTGGTGAAGTGCCGCTATCACAGCTTCGTCATGTATTTCAATATGCTGAAGCAGCTGGAGTGGGTCGAGCCTAGCGGTGAAGAAGAGGTATCGACTCCACAGGACTACTATGAGGGCTTTGAGCCAAGACGGTTCTACCGATTAACCAGAAAAGGCATGGAAGCCCCCGACCATGAATGGTCGAACCCTCACCGCGTCCTCTATCCCCAGTTTGGACTTGAGTATTACCGGGAAAAGAGAAAGGCGCATCACTACACCAAGAAGGCTCCTACCCTGAGCCGTAGAGCGCGCGGGCTGGCTTAGAAGGTACCGAGTCCCGCTTGGATTTAATCACTCCTGCCTGGACTGAAAGGTCTAGCCACTAAAGTGTAGCTGGCAGCCGCCAGGGCCAAGCGGTAGAAAGTCTGTCGGAGCGCAATCTCCCCGCATACCAGACTTATTCTCTGTGACATCAGCACTGCCTGGGGGAAACCTTCGTGCCCGCCCCAAAACCCGCCTCGTTTTTGACTACAGAGCCTCAACTGCTGGGGCTGTGCCTTACCCCACGGCTGCCCCTTTGCCCTGTCCCCTGTGGAAGGATACTGCAATCATCGCTCACTCTTGCCCTAGCCTCTTATGTCTATCGTGTCCCCAGGATAATTTCTGTTTTTTCAAATCAGCCCCCAACC
>DAOUDZ010000068.1:0-4656 GCA_034430575.1 Dehalococcoidales bacterium | reverse complement strand
AGTTTCCATTCCTGCTTTTTAATTTCCTTTGCCAGGATTTTCATATCGGCTTTGTTAACGAGATAGTGGTCCGGGGTGACATCTCCGGAGACAATCATTTCACCGAGACCGAGGACGGACTCGATAGTAATTGAGGTGCGGTCACTCGTATTCGGCTCTACGGTGAACATGACGCCGGCGGCTTCCGACTGTACCATTCTCTGCACCGGCACGGCGATGCCTACTTTGAAATGGTCGAAGCCCTGTTCCTGCCGGTAGAAGATGGCGCGCGCGCCGAAGAGAGACGCCCAGCAGTCCTGAACCGCCCTTACCACGTCTTTTTCGCCCTGCACATTGAGAAAGGTAGCCTGCTGGCCTGCAAAGGAAGCCTCCGGCAGGTCTTCCGCCGTACCCGAGGAACGCACGGCAACCAGGCCCTTGCCCATCTTGACGTACGCCTGTTCAATCACACTGGCCGTTTCGGGGGGCATGGCGGCATTTTCTACCACTTTCTGAACTTCCGCGGCAACTTCCTGGAGCTGTTTGCTGTCGTGAACGTTAACGGGGTTAAGGAGTTCCTTTATCTTACCGCTAAGACCCGCTTTTTCGATAAAGTCGAAATAAGTGGCGGCGGTAACGATGAAGCCCTGGGGCACGGGGATTCCGGCATTGGTCATTTCTCCCAGGTTGGCTCCCTTACCCCCCACGAGAGGTATGTCCTTTTTGGTGACTTCGTTGAACCAGACGATGACTTTTTGGCCTTGTTTCATTCTCATGCCTCCGTTTTTTGGTTTTCGTACAGGTACGACGCTATTTATTATAACATATCAAATTAGTAGACCTGTCAACTATTTATTATAGAAAGCGCAGTAAAAGGTGCTCAATAAGGAAACCCCTGAAAAAATAAGTATAAAACACCTATTTATAACATGTAAACCGCATGTAACGGTACATTCATATCATTTGACAGGGTTATGAATGTAGGGTTAGAATTAATTACACACGTTGAGAAAAGGGGATGGAGGACTGGCTATGATAGAGATGACGATTGACAGTATTCGGGTTAGCCTGATGAACTACCAGCGTGTAGTAATCCTTAAAGAAAAAATGTCGGACCGGTATCTGCCTATCTGGATCGGCCCGGCTGAAGCCGATGCCATTGCGGTAAAGTTGCAGGGGGTGGCCGTTCCTCGCCCGTTGACACACGACCTGTTGAGTTCGGTTATTGATACACTGGGAGCCACAGTTAATTCTATCATCGTTAACGACCTCAAGAATGATACCTTCTTTGCCAAGGTAATCCTCGAAGCGGAAGGGAAACAGGTGGAGGTGGATTCGCGCCCCAGCGATGCGCTGGCCCTAGCGGTGAGAACGGGAGTAAACATTTTCGCTGACGAATCGGTCCTGGACAAAGCGGGTATCCTGCTGGATGGCGAGACGGGTAAACCCATCTTCGAAGAAGCGGATGAAACCGGCGGCAAAGAGAGCAAAAAGGTCAGCGACGAGGACATGAAGAAAAAAATGTCCGCGTTTTACGATTTTATCAACACTCTTGACCTTGATGATTTCGATAAGCGCAAGTCTTAGTCAATCTTATCCGTATCGACTGCGGGGACCGGATTAATGGATGAAAGCCTGATTAAAAGATTGATAGCCTCGATAAAGTGTGGCTCCTGCGGGCAGAACTATCAGGAAGACAATATCGAGGTCATTGAACACAACGGCGAGCTGTGGTTCCTGAAGGTCTCCTGTTCCTCCTGCCATGTCAGATGTATGGTAGCGGCTATCATCAGGGAGAATGCCCGGCCGGAGGTAGTTACCGACCTTACCGAGGAAGAGGTAGAGAAGTTCAAAAAACTGGACAGCATCAGGGATGAAGACCTGCTGGAAATGCATGGCTTCCTCAAGGACTTCGACGGAGATTTCCCCCGCCTTTTCCGCAAGAAATAAATATATAGGCAATTACCGGTAAGCCCTGATGTTCAGGGTTTATTTTTTTAGTTTGACAATTAATAGCCGTATTGTTAATATGCTTTCAGCTTTACTAACCTTGAAAAACAGCACTAACCCGCGCCTTGAAAGGAGAAAAGCAATGGCTATCGACGGGACTTATAACGTTGAAATTGAAACACCGATGGGCAAGCAGGAAGCACAATTGACCCTCAAGGCCGACGGCGATGCCTTGAGCGGCAGCATGGGAAGCCCCATGGGTACCCTGGAATTCAGCGGCGGCAAGGTAAGCGGGGATAATGTTTCCTGGGAAATGGAAATAAGCAGCCCGATGGGCAAAATGAACCTCGAATACAAGCTCAAGATATCCGGCGATGATGTCTCCGGCGAAGTGAAAGCGGGCGATTTCGGGACATCTCCCCTCAAGGGTAAGCGCGCGTAAACAGACGCCTGTAGTTACCGGTTTTATCCTGTTTGACCGTGTATCCGGGGTACTATATCAAAAGACCTATCGTAGCTTGACCTGAGCTACCGATTTCTGGTATTATTTTCAAGGTCAGGGATGTTGGTGTCGGCATGAACAAAATGATACCGGCCCTGAGGCTGATGGGTATCGGATTTTTTATCGGTATCTGTATCGCGGGTGGGGCGTTTGGCGGCTGGAAGCTCAGTGGTGAGAAACCGCTTTTTATGATAATCGGTCTGCTGGTGGGGTTGGTGGTAGCTGTTTACGGTGTTTATCGGATGATTCGACCCCTCATGAACAACAAGCAAGACAAGGAGAATGGCTAGTGGCTGAACCCAAGCGGCGCGGCTGCCTCGGCTGTTCTTTTCCTGTATTAATCATTATTGTTATTATTGCTTTAGCCATTGTCGTCATCGGTTTCCTCGCCGGGCCCCTGGGCAAGAGCATGATTGGCGATGTCGGCCTGCCGGACTGGATTTCCGTCCCCTCCCCAGAACCGCACCTCCCCGCGCCGGTGCTCTTTAACATCTTCGGCCTGCCGATTACCAATACCATTATCGCCGGCTGGATTTCCGTGGTTTTCCTGGTGGTTATCAGCTGGGTTATTACCCGCCGCATGAAGCTCGTGCCCGGCCGACTCCAGGCGGCTTTCGAGTTTCTGCTGGGCTGGATTTATGACCTCTGCGGGAGCATCGCCGGTGAGGAAAACGGGCGGAGATTTTTCCCGGTCATCTGCACTATCTTTCTCTTCGTCCTCTTCAATGCCTGGCTTAGCCTGATTCCGGGGTTCGGCTCGATAGAAATTACCATCCACGGACATCATTACGAACTGCTCCGGGGCTCGAACACGGACGTAAATACACCCCTCGCCATTGCGCTGGTATCTTTCATCTTCGTAGAGTACTACGGCCTGAAGACGCTGGGAATCAAATACCTGCGCAAGTTTATCAACATCGGCGCGTTTTTCGGGAGTATCGGCAAGGTATTCAAAGGTAAAGCCAAAGAAGGGCTTTCCGGGTTGTTCTCCGGCTTCGTAGATATCTTCGTCGGGGGGCTGGAGACGTTAAGCGAGCTTATCAGAATCGTCAGTTTTACTTTCAGGCTGTTCGGCAATATGACGGCGGGCGAAATATTGCTGCTTATTGCCGCCTTCCTGATACCCTGGGTACTGGCCCTGCCGTTTTACGGCTTGGAATTGCTGGTGGGCTTCGTGCAGGCCCTTATCTTCAGCGGTTTGACCCTGGTATTCGTGACTATGGCTGTGTCTCCCCACGAAGGCGAGTCACATTAATATAGTAACGCGTGAATTATATAAGGAGGAGAAATAATGGATGCAGAAGCAGTCAAGATGTTAGCGGCGGGACTGGCTATCGGGCTGGGCGCCCTGGGTCCGGGAATCGGTATCGGCATTCTCGGCTACGGAGCCATGCAGGGCCTGGCGCGTAACCCGGAGGCCAGGGGGCCAATCATGACTAACATGATTCTGGCCATCGCCATGGCCGAGGCCATCGGCATCTATGCCCTGATTGTGGCTATCATACTTGCCATGATAGCGTAAGTAGTGTTTGCAAGGGGGTAATTATGGAAAACGAAGGAATACCCACTTTTATAGCGGCTATTATTGCCGCGTTGATACTGGGGGTGATGGTTATAGCCGGTGTATTGATACATGCGGTATTGACGCTCTAGTAAATACCCGGGTAATGCGGAGAATATGGTCATTAATAAAACTGTTACCGGACGTTTGTTTTGAAGCAGTCTAGGGGGTAAAAATGGGCGGTATTTCCGAGCTAGGAATAAATTTGCCGACATTGCTGACGCAGGTGGTGACCTTCATCATCCTGCTGGTCATTCTGCGCTTTGTCGCCTACAAGCCGATTATGCGGATGCTCGACGAGCGCTCGAAGCGGGTAAAAGAGAGCATGGAGCAGGCCGAAGACGTGAAGGAACAGTCGGCCCGCGCCGAGGAGGAACTGAAGAAGCAGCTTGGGGAGGCCAGCCGCGAAGGGCAGGAGAGGATAGCCCGGGCGGTCAAGGCCGGCGAAGAAGTCAAGCAGAAGGCGCAGGAAGAAGCCAAGAAGGAGGCCGAAACCCTTCTCAGCCGGGCGCGCGCCGAGATACAGACAGAGCGCGACGACGCCATCGGCGAGGTACGCCGCGAGTTTGCCGATTTAACGGTGCTGGCGGCGGGTAAGGTTATCGAAAAGTCTCTGGACAAGGAAGAGCACCGCGAGCTTATCGACAAGGTGCTGGAAGAAAGT
>DAOUDZ010000067.1:0-1562 GCA_034430575.1 Dehalococcoidales bacterium | reverse complement strand
ATCGCCACGATACTGGGTATTTTCGGAGTAATTTCATCTTTCGGTTTATTCTACTTGGGGAAGACTGCCCTTCATTTGAACAACGATATAATTCAGACCTTGATGTACTTGAAATTTTCCATTGCCGGGCATTTGACTGTCTTTGTCGCCCGTACGCAAGGTCCTTTCTGGTCCGTCAAGCCGGCACGGATTCTCGTATTAGCAGTCATCGGCACGCAAATAGTGGCTACTCTCATTGCCGTCTATGGTCTATTTATGACCCCGCTTGGCTGGACTTATGCCGGCATGGTCTGGGGCTACGCGCTGGTAATGTTTATGATTCAAGACAGGGTAAAGCTATTCGGGTATAGAATCTTAGGCGAGCAACATTCCGGGTATCTGGTAAAAAACCCCGGGAAGTGAATTATTAACTATTATCTCGATAGTTTAAAGATAACTTGTTCCTGAATCTTTTGTATGAAATATAGATATTGATAGGTGGAATTAAATGCAAGACCGCTATGCAAGAATATTTGGTGCCTACGACATTCGCGGTATTGTCGGTGAAGATTTGGACAGCGCCACAGCTAGAGCTATTGCCCGTGCCTATGGGGACTACCTATGCCCGGATCATGCCGGACGCTTCGTCATCGGCCACGATGCTCGATGGAGCTCTCCCGCGCTCGCCGAGGCGGCAAGTATTGGGCTCAGGGAATCAGGAAACCAGGTCACACACATAGGTCTTTCCAGCACCCCGATGGTGTACTGGTACGGGGCTGAAGGCGGCTTTGACGGTTCTATCGCCATCAGCGCCAGCCACCTGCCGCCGGAATACAACGGCTTAAAGCTATGTCAGCGAGATGCTTTACCACTGAGCAGCGAGCACGGTTTGTCAGAGATTGCGGCAATACTCCGGAAACCAGCAGTGCCGTCCGCACGCCCGAGCAGCGAGTCGCTCAGGTATATCTCTCCACTTTCTCTCTACGCCTACCGTATCGGTGAGTGGCTGAAACCAGTGAAAGATATCAGGGTGGCCGTCGACGCCGGTAATGGTATGGGAGGAGTAGAGACAGATGCTGTTTTTTCCAACGTTGATTTCGTAGAGCTATGGCGACTGGACTTTAATCCGGATGGCAAATTTCCTTCACGTTCACCCAATCCTCTGGAACCAGGAGCTCTTGACCGCCTGTCAGAAATTGTAAAAAAGCACGACCTTGCCTTTGGTCTCGCCTTGGACGGGGATGCCGACCGGGCGGTGGCGGTAGATGAGAAGGGGGTAATGGTGCCTCCTGATGCGCTGGGCGGGCTGATTGCCCTGCACTTCCTGAAAAAGAATACAGGGGCGACCATACTTCATGACTTGCGCACCTCCCGTATCCTGCCGGAACTGGTTAACAAGGCGGGGGGCGAGTCCGTACGCAGCCGGGTCGGGCATGCATTCATCAAACGAGCCATGCGCGAGCACGGCGCCGTTTTTGCCATGGAACTTTCAGGGCACTATTACTACTCAGACCTGCATTACACAGACAACGGCCTGCGTACACTCGTCGAATTGGTCAACATTGTCACGGCAGAGGACAAAA
>DAOUDZ010000066.1:0-35022 GCA_034430575.1 Dehalococcoidales bacterium | reverse complement strand
TTCGGAATCAATTCTCCCAGTGTTGGCGGTAGAAGCCAGGCTTGTTCACGATTTAACGGCCGTAGTGGCATCGGGCTCACCTCCATAGTATTAGCCCAATTTTATCATATTGACCGACTTTTGAGACAGGCTCGAGGGTCGAACTCCACCTGAAACAATGCTTTGCTTTGTGTAGGGATTCCTAATTATTCCTCTCGAACATATTTGTTCCAGTAATTTCTAACCAAATATTTATAAGTTCTACTTGTAATATTAATACCGGTTATGGTATATAAAATTAGTTGTATTATTTTTGTGAAACCATTACAGGTAGCTTTGAACTGACATCCGTATCCGGTCACCTGGATGGCAGGGAGCTAGTGGTGAAACCGACCTGATATCAGGTTTTTTTAATTAAGTTTATCACTTGTGAAAGGAGTTTAGTGATATGACCAAATGGTATGACTTACTGGAAAAATACGGCAAGCCAACGCCCTGGCCCTACCCCATACGCTACGATGAGGAACAGGAAATCGAGACCGATGTCCTGATTATCGGCGGGGGTATCGCCGGGTGTTGGGCAGCTATAAGCGCCGCCAGGAACGGTGTTAAAGTGGCGCTGGTGGAAAAGGCGGATACCATCAGGAGCGGTTCGGGAGGCCCCGGCTGCGACCACTGGTGTGTCACGCCGGCCAATCCCCATTCCAAGGTTGACCCCGATGACTGGGCTAAGCGACTTGTTGAGCATCCGGTTCATGCTGGCCAGCCACCGAAAGGACCAGTTCCACTTTCCTATTCCAATGGTATCGGCACCCAGATTCAATGCCGTGAGAACTACGATACGTTGCTGGAAATAGAGCAGATGGGCGGCAAAATCCGGGACGTTGACGACGAATACCCGGGAGCCGAAGGCCGCTATGACGATACTAAGTTTATGTTTTCTCCCCGTATGAGCCCCAACCATGCCACCGAGGTGACTATCCGCGTCTGGGGAACGACCTTTAAGCCCGCTTTGAAGAAAGAGTGCCAGCGGCTGGGCGTCAAAATTTACGACCGCGTCATGGTTACCAGCCTGCTAACGGAGGGAGGCGTCCAGGGAGCCAAAGTAGTCGGGGCTACGGGCTTTAACAACCGCACCGGCGAGTTTATGGTCTTCAAGTCGAAAGCCGCCGTGCTGGCTACCGCCGGTAATTATTCACTTTGGATGCTTAATACCGAGCTGGCCGGTTATACTACCTTCCCCGGCTCTCGAACCAAGACTGGAGACGGCATGGTCATGGCCTGGAAGGCCGGTGCCGAGCTTACCCTGATGGAACAGACCGGTCCTCATATGATTGGCACCGGGCACAAGCATACCTGGTACGGCGGTGCCGGGGATGCCAGTTATGAAAATATCCAACTGGTCGACGCCAACGGTAAAAAGCTGCCCTGGCCCTTGCAGGGATGGCCGGACGGCGGCGACATGCGACCTTCTCCGGAAGGTATGGAAAAAATTATCAAGGGTATCAAGGATGGCACCTACGCCCTGCCCTTCTACGGCGATTTCCCCGCTATGCCCGATATCGAACGCAGGGTTACCTGGAAACTTATGCTGGGCGAGGAGTCTACCACCAAAAACATCACCAATTCCTATGAAAAAGGCGGCTTTAACCCGGCTAAACACCTGCTGATGAACTATAACTTGATTGAAGGAAACAGTCCGGCCCACTGGCGAATGCCCGGCCGCGGCGGTCCCGTCGTCGACTGGGACCTGAAATCAACCCTCGACGGTTTGTACGTCGCCGGGGAACAGATGTTCGCCGCCGGCGACCACAGCTTCGCGGCGTCTACCGGGAGATACGCCGGCAGAAAAGCCGCTGCCTACGCAATGCATACAGGCGAAAGTAAAATATCCAGAGACCAGGTCTCCCTTGAAAAAGCCCGCATCTACGCCCCGATAAACCGCAGCGACGGCATCGACTGGAAAGAACTGCACGCCGGCATCTCCCGCGCCATGCAGTACTTTTGCAGTGCCTACAAAACGGAACTGCTGCTTAACATGGGACTGGATGCCCTGAAAGAAATAGAAGAAATATTCGTACCCAGACTGTACGCCCTCGACCCCCATAAACTCATGCGCGGTATCGAAGACCTGAGCCTGCTGACCTACGGGCAAATTATCCTCAATGCATCCCTGGCCCGCAAAGCCAGCAGCCAGGTGCTGGACTTCTACAGAATCGATTACCCCGAAATAGACCCGCCGGAATGGAACAAGTTCATTACCGTCAAGCTGGAGAACAACGAGGTCAAGACGGGCGAACTGCCCCTGAACTACTGGGGCGATATGAAAGCTAACTATGAAGCTCAAAACAAGGACTACACCGGAGTCTATAAAAGATAATAAGGAGGACTGTCATGCCTCAGAAAGAGATATATGCTTTACCCAATATTGTCAGCCCCGCTAATCCGGTAATTTTCAATCCCGATATCTGCAACGGTTGCAACACCTGCGTGGAGGTCTGCCAGATAGACGTATTTATGCCCAACCCCGAGAAAGGCAAACCACCGGTAATACTGCATCCCGATGAGTGCTGGTATGGCGGCTGCTGTGTCAATGATTGTCCCTACCCCGGGGCTATATCCTTCAACTGGCCGGTGCAGCAGCGGGCTTACTGGAAAGACAAGGCTACGGGGAAGATCCTCCGGGATAGCCAGTAATAGGACAGGTACGGACAGGAAAGAACAGGCAACACAGGTCAGGAACTTTTCATGGTTCAGCCCTGATCGTCGATTCCTGGGTGGTTATTTACTTGGCGTACGAAACGCTTCATCTAATCTCTGGTCCGCGACGGAGGAAAAGTCATGGAGTGAACTCCTGAGGCTGGACACTCTGACCTTTTCTCTGGAAATGGCCACATTGTGAACTAAAATCCCGGTTACAGACCCTGTCTCCTCCTGAAACAATCCTTAGCGAAATGTGTTTAGCCTAGTATCTGAAATGTACGAAAACCCTGCCAAAATTCTTGTCGTCCTTCTCCAGCCGATGATAGAGTCTTTTTACCTCCGGTTTGAGCAAAAATCGCAAGACCCGTTTCTTCAACTGCCCTGACCCTTTACCGGGAATAATCTCTACCAAAGCAATCTTCTTCTCTATGGCTTCCACGATAACCCGGTTTAGTTCTGTATCAATCGTGATGCCCTTATTATAAATGTCATGTAAATCTAATACTATCTTCGCCATGTTGACTCGCTCACTAGAATGGTCTGTCTTTGTAAACTCTAATATCGTATCAAGTCGAACTCCACCTGAAACAATCTTTGTTTTGTCCGCTGTACCAATTAACTAAGGTTGGACGAGAATATGCTGGTTATATTTTTTATAGCTTATTCCTTAAAACCAATTATCTAACGGCACTTCATATTGTCCGATTCGTTGCCCATCTTTTCCCATGCTGTTGGTCATAAATCCCCAATCGTCCTCATAAATGCGGTTGTTGTGCGGTAAAGATATGAAACGACGATTGTCCTTAGAGGTCTTAGCTTCGGCTACAAAGTCAACTCCGCCGGTGGTCGTTAGTTGCGGAGAACTTGAATTTGGTTGCTTTGACAACTGTGTAAAAACTTCATCAAAACTATACCGCAATCGGGGTCTTATTGGCCTTCGATTCATAATTTAACCTCCGGCAGGACTAGCGAACTACGAGAAAGTAAGGAGTCGAACTCCACCTGAAACACGATATGAATGGCTGAACTGGCCTTTTGGGTCAGCCATAAGTCGTTTTAGTCGCAACAATACCGCTTAGTTAGTAGTTACGAGACATCATAACCTTCATCAATGAATTTTTCGATACGTTTATTGGTAAAATCAGATGCCGCGTGCAATATGTATTCGTGCAATATGTACTCCGCGATATCGTCCTCGTTACATGCTACGGTGACATCGTATTCCTTAAGCTCTCCTTCACTTATTTGGTCAGCAATCTCGCTTTCCCAATCACCACCCTCATTAGTCTGCAGCCAGATGGACTGCAATATTTCCCGACTTAGTGGTTTTAATTCGGATTTAATTAAAGAACTGATGACATCTAAGTAGACCTCCCACATCACCGATTCTTCAGTTTGCATCTGGACGCAGATTTCATCCCAGACATTCTTGAGGGGAGAATCATCGCCGGATTGCATGCCCTCAGTTATTTTCCGAAGGTCTCGAATAACTTTCATGGAAACCTTCTCACATGCTTCCTGGGAAATAGTTCTAATGATATTATCTTTATAAATCATTTGCCTGCAGCACCCCCCCCCCGATTATCTATTCTACCTTTCCTTTATCATTGTCCCCTAAAGTCGAACTCCACCTGAAACGAGCGCTCTTTGGTTATATCAGTCAGCCTGTCTTTTATCGTATCAACAAAGGTGATTTAAATAGCTCCGTATTTTGCCAGACTCTGTAATAACCGAACAAATTCTCTGAGTTTGGAAAGATCTTCATCAGACATACCGTCTGGATCAAAGTGCATTACATCATTTCGGATATTTCTGATTTTATTTAATTTCTCGATGAATATTTCTCGATCAATATTGATGGCCAGCTTTTTCCAATTGTCTGGGTTCTCAACAAGTCTTATATATTCTCCCAATGTTAAGTCAGAAATCCTCTGGATTTCCCTTTCCTTTTCTGTAGGAAGGCAAGCAGCCTGGAGTTGTTTGATAGTATATTTATCATGTAACATTCTTCTTATATAGTTTTCGATTTCACCCAGTAGTAAATAGGGTTCTCCAAGTAACCTAAACTGTTGACTTAGATCACTTGTTGTGACTATCCCACAAATTATGTTGTCAGATCACCGTATGAGCACATATTCGTTTGAGATAATATCTTCGATCGCGGAAAATATATATGCATCATAACTGAGCTCTTTATGAGGTTCCATGCAATCCCGGACGTATTCACTTTCGGTGCCTAAGGCTAAATTACTAGCTATCGATTTCCAGATAATAATACCTTTCACTTCTCTATCTGATGTCATTACAGGCAGTTGAGAATAGTCATTGGTAATCATGAGAGTAGATGCAGTGATTACTTTATCATCAGGTTTTACAGATACTGGTGGATTGTTGGCCGAAGCCAGCTTGCCAATACGATATGTGGGGTCATCCTTGATATCTTGAACAAGTTCAGATGACTCAGGTTGTGCGCTTTTCTGTGGGGCACGCTTAAAAGTAATTTTCGAGTCGATATATACATATTCGAAATCAGGAATGGTGATGAGTTTATATTTTTTTAATAAACCTCTAATATATTCGACATTCCAACTACTTCTTCTTTGCGCCGCGAACCACCAAATGAAATCGCGAGCTGTGACATATGGCGGCTTTATCCCTTCTTTTAGTTGCTCGGAAATTTCTTTAAGTTTCTCATCAGATCCCATAGTTTACCTCACTTTCCGAATGTGCCCATATTTTACATACAGTTGAAATAATTGTTGTATTTAATAAACCTCATGCATAATAGGGAGATGGTAGGGTAGGATAAACTCGATAGATATGGTGGAAAACATCCTCCGATTTATCGTGTATATCCTCTGTTGTGTAAGACTCTTCCGGTAATCCAGTTTGATCGCCATAGAGGAAGTCGTATATGGTAACCCGGACAGCATCCCGCGTGGCTTCTTTATCACGCCAGTGGTCTATCCTGAGTTTCTCTTGTTTGAGCGTTTCCAAAAGACCAGCCGCAATTTCCTTAACACGCTTGGTTTCCGCCGGGCTGAGTTGAGGCTTTTTCAACAAGTCGAAGATAGCGAGGCTTTCTTCATCCAGACCTTCACGAATTGCACGACCCTCTTCTTCGTCCAGTTCCTCGATAAACTTCAACAGTGCTTCGAACGTTTTCTCGATATTAGCCCGGTCTTTCTCCCGGTTATAATCTTCCACGATTTGCTGATAGTGAGCCTGTAAATCAGACCGGAGGGGATTTTTCTGAAGCATAATTGATAGTCTTGTTTCGACTATCTGCCTGAGGTTTTGCGTAGTGGTGTTCTTTACTGGGGATCGCTCAAATTCCTTCGCCTTTGCTACCTTGTGCTCATAGACGTTCTTTAATAATAACCCAATCTTATGTATAGGTGATAATGATTCGACTTTAAATCTCAGTACAGTCAAACCAATAGTAGCATCAGTCACAGGGCTAGCAGAGGCCCCGTCTCCGGTATCCATGCATCTAACCAGCCCTCTAGCAATTTCATCCTTACACCTTATAAACTCACGCTTTTCATCATCTGACAGAAAGGTGTTGAGGTCATCATCACTAAGTTCTTCGAGCGGCACTTCACGCTGAATCATGGCTCTCTGGTCTTTAAACCACTTTAGTGCCTCAGGATGTAGTCTCTTTTCATCCCCGGGTTTTAAACCAAGCATCTCAGCCAATTTGACCTCCAAGCAGTTTCTGGCTACAATTACTAAATAGTAAGCGCGAAGGCAAGTTCAAAAGTTCTGCGTATTGTACACGGTGGCCCACCAGCTGGATTACTGGGAACAGGAGTTGATATGGCTAATTACGATAAGTACATCTGCACGACATTACAGAAAAGGCACATGCTGCCCGGTCCCTCCCCGGAAGAAAGAGATAAACTCGCGGCTGAAGGCCGGCGCATCAGCATGGAGCACGTCCTCTGGATTGACGACGAGGTTATTCCGGGCGCCTACTACGGCGAATCCACCTGGATATGGCCTCCGTCCTACCCCAACCAGATAACCTGGGAGGAACTGATGAAGCGGGGGTTACAGACCCCAACGATGTTTCCCCATGTTCACGACTTCCCGGAACTGCTCTCCTGGTGGGGCACCGACCCTGACAACCCGGAGGACACCAGCAGCATGGGGATGCTTATGGATGACGAAGAAATACCTCTGGATAGAAGCTGGGTCGCTTACATCCCCGCCAATATGCCTCACATGCCCACCAGGAGCGCGGGCGGCAGGGTAACGAACCTGCCCGTTTGCCACTGGACCTCCGGACCGGGCGGCGTTTACACGAGAGAAAAAGATGGCGAAACACCCGAACCAGACAGTGAACCAAAAGAAATGCCCGAAATAAAGAAAACGGGCGAGATGAAAAACGCCAAATATATCGTCTACGGCAACGAACCCCACGGCAAGATGCCTGATTATATGCACGAGACTGACCCCAGGTACTCCCGCACCATGGCCTACATCGACCAGGTTGTCATTCCCGATGCCGAGTTCGGCTGTGATACGAGGTGGCTCCTGCCGGGCGACAAATCAAAAGCCGACCAGCTGATGATGGATGCCCATACCATGCCTCACGGTACATCCATTGTTTTCAACGCCATGAACTACGATGATATCACCGACCTCCGCGCCGAAGTCGAGTTGTGGATAGGTGGTGAAAAGCACATTATCAATAAAAGCTTCGGGGCGTACATTCCGCCAGACGTGGAGCAGGGCCCGATGATAATTCGGAATATCGCCAAACAGATATTCTTCATGATATCCTACCCCATCGGCGAAGGTATTAAAAAATACCCCGGTAGATAAGCTTAAAGCTATCCGCAGGGTATAAACCGGGCGGCGGCACGCGATACCCCTCCGGGGAATGGTATTTTTATAACAAAATACAATGCGTTTACACCTGTAAAAATCAAGGTTGACATTTGCATCAAGTTAGAATATATTATAGGAAATTTAGTATATTGTAACTTAACAAAATACGCTCCGGAACATAACTTGTTCTTTCCCTACTCTTGGAGTATAATAGTGAAAACCAAATATAGTCAGTAAGGGGGGAGGCATTATAAGAAAAAACCAAACAATAAAGCATAAATCCAATACTCACAAGGAGGAAAAAATGAAAAAATTACTCATTATTCCATTAATCATCATTATTGCAGCCGGATTCGCTTTAACCAGTTGTGCCGAGCCGGTAGAGGAACCGGCACCCGCACCCGCACCGGCTCCGGCGCCAGCACCCGAACCGGCACCGGCACCTGAACCTGAACCCGAACCAGGGCCCGCACCCGCACCGGCACCCGAACCCGAACCGGTGAGACCGGCACCCTACGGCACGCTTACCATTGCCACAACCGATTTCGGAGTCGAGGCCACTGACCCCCTGCTATTTGAATCGAACTGGGGTATGTATATGTACGACTCCCTGCTTGCCTTTAATGATGTCGGGGAATACGTCGGCGAAGTAGCCGAAGACTGGAATTTATCTGAAGACGGTCTCACCTGGACGTTCTATATCCGCAAGGGCATGAAATTCCACAACGGCGACCCGGTTACCGCCAACGATGTATATTTCTCCCTCGATAGGTTCACATCTCCGGAATCCAAGAACCCCTGGTCCAACCAGCCGCGTGATGAGAGGGAGTCCATGAGTGTTGTCGATGACTATACCTTTGAGTTCGTCACCAAGACTCCCCAGCCGCAGCTCGTCGATACGTGGTGCTGGTTGCGCATCCTGCCCAAGAACTACTTCGAGAGTATCGGACAGGACGAATTCCGTCTCAATCCCGTCGGCTCCGGGCCATGGAAGTTCGTGGAGCATATCCCCGAGACAAGTTTCACGATGGAAGCTTACACGGAATACTGGAGACCGGAACACGTGCCCTACTTCCAGTACCTGGTAGACCTCCAGGTACCTGAAGAGGCCACCCAGGTCGCCATGCTGAAGCGGGGCGAGATAGATATCCCCTTCGGCATCACGACGGATAGGCGCGTTGAGCTTGAAGAAGAAGGCTTCGAATCACGCATCCAAGATCTGGCTCCGTGCACCATTCTCGCTATTATCGGCTCCCATCTGGAAGGCGCCGGGGCGGTTTACGATATCCGTATCCGCAAGGCTCTTTCCTACGCTATCAACCGCCAGGAATTGTGTGATACTTACTGGCGAGGTGATGCCAAGCCTGGCGGCCGGTTCTTCCTATCTGAAGGAGGCTACGGCGTGACCCCTGACCTCCTCGAGCCCGACTCCTACGACCCCGAACTGGCGAAGAGTCTCATGGCTGAAGCCGGTTATCCCGATGCCTTTGCAAAACCGACCATCGTCGCCTTCACGACTGCCGGACCCGGGGTTGATATGTGGCAGGCAATAATGGGCTACTGGGATAAAGCGGGCTTCCAGACGGAGCTTAAAATCGTCGATATGGCCATATATCTCCAGTACGTCTTCCTCCAGGCCCTCCAGGGCGACGAGGAATATCTCGGCTATATCTGGTCATGGGCCGGGTCTGCCTTCAACGGCACCGCCTACTGCCGGAACATGTATACCTCCTACGGCATCCACCAGGTAACCGTCAACGACGAGGTCACCGCGCTCTACGATAAATTTGTCATGGAGCTTGACCCCGATAAAGCCGTACAATACTACACGGACTGGCAGAGGGCCGCTAAGGAACTGTGCACCAGCGTCGGCATCGCCTTCGTCGAACCCAAGCTTGTCGTCAGCGACGAGGTAGGCGATTTTACCATTAACCCGCACATGCGCTTCATGGACGCTGCCTGCGGTGTCAAACATCGCGGACAATAGACCTTGCACAGTCTAAATTGATTGTTGATTCAATCTTCGGGGGCGGGCAACCCGCCCCCGAAGATGTGACAGTATCTTTATATGGTTCTGATATATAAAAGGTAGGGATTTTTTTGTTAATTTTATACATTACAGGCGACCCAAACACCATTCGCAAACGGCGCTAATTGACACATTGAATTAATGCATAGTATTATCTTTTACAGGACAATTATCAGATGACACGTTTTATCATCATAAGATCATTACAGGCATTAATCGCCCTCTTCGGTATTATTGTCCTGGTCTTTTTCATGGTACGTATCTCCGGCAACCCGATACTGTTTATGATATCCCCTTTGTCTACTGAATCGGAGATAATACTTTTACAGCAACAGCTCGGGCTGGATAAGTCCTACGCCGAGCAGTTCTGGATTTTTCTCAGCAACCTGGCGCAGGGTGACCTGGGGGAATCTTTCATCAAGAGGATTCCCGTATCCGAGATGATTGGCAGTGCGCTGCCCAATACTCTGAAATTAAGCATCCCCACATACATTATAGGCAATCTACTGGGTGTAGCGCTGGGGGTACTGGCAGCCACCCGGCGTAATTCAATCTATGATAACGGCGTAAAATTTTTTGCGGTATTGGGGCAGGCGCTGCCCGGTTTCTGGGTGGCTATCATGGCAGTGCTGATATTTTCCGTTCACTGGCAGATATTCCCTGCCGCCGGTATGGGAGGCATAGACCACTACGTATTACCGGTAGTCACGATGTTATTCTTCATGCTGCCGGGCATGATGCGTCTGGTCCGCTCCACCATGCTGGAGGTGCTGGACAGTGAATATATTAAGCTGGCGAGAATCAAGGGACTCCCGGAAAGAGTTGTCATCTGGAAACACGCCTTGCGGAACGCCATTATATCACCGTTGACGGTAGCCGGTATCATGCTCGCATCACTGGTCGGCGGCTCCATAATCACGGAGAATATTTTCAACTGGCCCGGCATGGGCAAACTGGCTGTAGAAGCTACCATAGGCCGCGATTTTCCCGTGGTGCAGGCCGTCACGATTATCATAGCTGTTATAGTACTCGGTGCAATGATCCTTGTAGATATTGCTTACGCTTATGTTGACCCTCAAATCCGGTTCCAGAGAAAGTAAAAAAATTACTGGGTGATGTTATTTAGCTATGGCGACGATTATCGGAATAAAACCTAAACACGAGTTCCGGGGCGTGACCCGCTGGGGGCGCATTTTCAGTAACCTCGGGATGATCCTCCCGGTGGCTATCTTCGCCATTTTAATCTTAACGGCGATATTCGCTGATGTTCTAGCGCCCTACCCCTACGATGAAACATCTCTCCCGGAAAGACGCATGCCCCCGGCCTGGGTAGAAGGCGGCACTCCCAATCACTTTCTGGGCACCGATACTCTTGGAAGAGATATATTAAGCCGTGCTATCTACGGGGCGAGGGTATCGCTTAGCGTTTCGCTGCTGGCGATAGCTATTACCTCTTCGGTGGGCACGGTGCTGGGAATAATATCGGGCTACGTGGGAGGGCGTACCGATGCCTTTATTATGAGGTTTACCGATATCGCCATGTCATTTCCGCCTCTTCTTCTGGCGATATTGATCGCCGTAAGTATGGGACCGGGATTTTTTACCGTAATATTCGCGTTATCGATACTGGGCTGGGCCGGTTACTCCCGTATCATCCGCGGCGAGACTTTGAGATTACGTAATTCCGACTTCGTCGCGCAGGCGCAAGTAATCGGCACGCCTTCCTGGCGAATAATGATACGCCATATTTTCCCCAATATCCTTAACGTTTTACTCATCGGTATGACGCTAGCCGTGGGTACTATGATTCTGACAGAAGCGGCAATGAGCTACCTCGGCATCGGTATCCCGCCGCCAATGCCGTCCTGGGGCTCCATGGTAGCTGACGGCAGAAACGACCTCGACAGGGCCTGGTGGATTTCTACGTTCCCCGGCATTCTTATTGGATTGGTCGTGCTTTCCGGCAACTTCCTCGGCGACTGGATACGCGATAAGACTGACCCGAGGTTGAGGCAATTATGAGCGATGTTGTTCTACGAGTGGAAGACCTGCGCACTTCTTTCTTCACCAGGGTTGGTGAATTTAAAGCCGTCGACGGACTGAGTTTTCATGTGAATGAGGGAGAGACCTTCGGCCTGGTCGGTGAATCCGCCTGCGGTAAATCGGTTACTGCCCTTTCAATCATGCGCCTGCTTCAGGAGCCGGTTGGCCAGATCATCGGCGGCAAGATTATCCTGGACGGGATTGATATCTTGAGTCTCACCAAAAAGCAGATGAGGGAGGTCCGCGGCAAAAAGATATCGATGATTCTCCAAGACCCGATGACTTCACTCAATCCGGTGTATCAGGTTGGCGACCAGATAGGTGAAGCGGTGCGGCTGCACCAGAAACTTCACGACGACAAGGTTGAGGATGAGGTTATCTCGGCACTTCGGTTGTTGAGGATTCCGGCACCCGAGCAGCGTATCCACGATTATCCCTTCCAGATGAGCGGAGGGATGCGGCAGCGCGTGGTTGGCTCGATTGCGATGTCCTGCCGTCCCCGCCTGCTGATTGCCGATGAACCCACCACCGCTCTCGATGCCACCATACAGGCCCAATACATAGCCCTGTTTAAGGATATCCAGAAGCAGACAGGCGTAGCTATCATTTTTATTACTCATGATTTCGGGGTAGTGGCCAATATCTGCCACCGGGTAGCCGTGATGTACGCAGGTAGTATTATGGAGACGGCTTCGACAAGTACCATATTCAAGGCACCCAAACACCCTTATACCATTGCCCTGATACACTCGGTGCCGCACCTGGACCGTAAGGATGACCAGCTTTACTCGATTGAAGGGCAGCCCCCCTCACTGCTGAACCTGCCTCCCGGCTGCCGTTTCGCCCCCCGCTGCCCCGAAGTAATGGATATTTGCCATAAGGAACAACCCCCTACAGTGGAAATAAGCGACGGGCATTCCGTATCTTGCTGGAAAGTGAAATAAACCATGACAGAGGCATTATTAGAAACTCGGGACCTGAAGAAGCACTATCCTGTTACCAAGGGGCTTCTTCAACGTACTGTCGGTTGGGTAAGGGCCATAGATGGTATTTCTTTTTCAATAGAGCAGGGCAAAACGTTGAGCCTCGTCGGGGAATCGGGGGCGGGAAAGACGACCGTGGCCAAGGCGGTGCTGCTGCTGGAGAGATTGACTTCCGGCCACATTTTATTCGAGGGGAACGACGTTTACAGTTTCTCCAAGCACGCACTGAAAAGTAGGTACCGGCCGAGCGTACAATCAGTACAGCAAAACCCGTGGAGCTCCATGAATCCCCGCATGCGCGTAAGAGATATTGTTGCCGAACCGCTGTTGGTGAATACCACGAAAACGAAGCCGGAAATACGTCAAAGAGTACTGGAGCTGCTCGACCAGGTGGGACTGTCGCCTAACCAGGCGGATTACTACCCCCATGAGTTCAGCGGCGGGCAGCGCCAGCGGATTGCGGTAGCCCGCGCCCTGGCGTTGAATCCCAGACTGGTGGTGCTCGACGAACCCGTCTCGGCACTGGACGTGTCTATCAGGGCACAAATTATGAATCTGTTGAAAGACCTTCAGGAGCAGTTCAATTTAAGCTATCTGGTTATCGCGCATAATCTGGCGACAGTTCGATTCATGAGCCACACCGTGGCCATTATGTACCTGGGGCAGATAGTAGAATACGGAGAAGCAGAGGACGTATTTACCAATCCCCTGCATCCGTACACGAAGGCATTGATGTCTGCTTCGCTTCTGACTTTACCCGAGGATGAAGACCAGAGTATATCACCCATTATATTGAGCGGCGAGATGCCTTCGCCGTTGAATCCACCCCCGGGGTGCCGGTTCCACACGCGATG
The DNA here is from genome assembly GCA_034430575.1 of Dehalococcoidales bacterium. Lineage (GTDB taxonomy): Bacteria > Chloroflexota > Dehalococcoidia > Dehalococcoidales > RBG-16-60-22 > JAFGPF01. Next base: position 21,595 of record DAOUDZ010000066.1, on the reverse strand, counting down.
CGTCGAGGCTATGGAGATATGTTCGAAAGAGGAGCCGGAACTAAGGACAGTGGGGAATCACCTGGTCAGATGCCATATTCATGACGACCCCAGCATACATCCGTAATCTTCATAAGGGCAAACCGGACGAATCTTCCCCCATCACAGGTTTGAGGTACATACTATAACCCTTTTCTCTTGCCTGGGCATCCAGGTCCAGGGTGTAAAAGCGTTCCAGTTGCAGTAAAATTTCAGTTTCAACTTTGCGTAGGTCGATGGCCTTCAGGTAGCACTTGCACTGCTCACATACGTAAAGGCGGTAGAGCTCTTTATCATCCGTAAAAAAGGCTAGAGTCTTTTGCTCCTGATTGCCGCAATAAGGGCACTGTAAACGCTGAAAGAGCCATTCGGAATCGCAACGCGAGCATACCAGCCATCTTGCCCCGTGCTCCTTCTCCAGATAAGAGATATCGGGACTGCCGCCGCAAATCGGGCAGTAGCGCCGCCTCCATGACTGCTGTTCGACAGAACCGATAAGCTCCCGGGCACAGGCCGCCAGGAATGGCTGCATAGTGGCCTGAATTACAGCCTGTAAAAGGTTCTCACCAACACCATCATGTACTTTCCGCGGCATCTCTTTACCGGCAAACCACGCTTCAGCCGCTTTCCTGGTCAGGAGACGACCGTCTCCGGGTTTCAGCATCTTCTCCGGGATATCACCAAAGAGCTGCGGGTACCCGGTAAAAACGGCCGCGACCCTGGCAAATGCATCCTGCACCAGCGGCCAGTCGAGGCCCAGTTCGCTAAAGCGCAGCAACGGCTGCCCGTTGTGCAAACGCTTTAAAATAATCTCGTTGCTCAAAGTAAGCACGGGCTGGCCAGAGCGCTGACGAACGCCCGACTGTACCTGCAGGAGTTTCTTATAGAACTCCAAGAGGAGGGGCAGGTTCCCCTCCTCTTTTTCCTGTTTCTTCAACTTTTCTAATATTTTATTGACAGTATCTTTAGCCACCGGGCCTATTCCTTGCCTTTAGTAACTTCGGCATACCACTTGCCGTGGTGTTTCCGGGCATACTCTGCAGACACCTTGCCGCCGGTTATGGCGCTCCAGGCATCGGTCATAAGAGGATGAAAGACGCCCAGGTAGATATGGACGAAGAGCATGGCGCCGCTGACGATAAAGGAGACGTCATGTATGAAGACCACCCACTGGAGGAGCGCCGCGGGTGCCGATGTCTTGAAAAACGCCATAGTCACCCCGGTAATGACGAAGAGCACCCCGAACATCACCACGATAAACCACCACATCTTCTGGCCGGTATTCATTTCGCCCTGTGGCGGCATGCCGCTCTCATCACCGAGGAAGTAATAGCGAGGGGCTGCTTTGAGCCAGCCGATGTCATCCTTATTCCAGGTAAAGGCTAACTTCAATCCTCTGCCCACGGAGGCAGGGTTGATAACGAGATAAATGATGGGTATGACAACGAATATGGCCGCCCCGATGCGGTGGATGATACGGGTCCAGCTGTCTTCGGCCAGGAAGCCCAGCCCGGGGATAAACAGCACGAGTCCGGTTAAGAACAGGAGGACGAAGGCACCGGAATGTATCCAGTGTAATATACGTATCGGTTTCCTGTACTTCTCCACTTCGTGATGTGTCATTTCTTCGCCTCCTTCTTTACATTAGCCCGGGCTACCAACCAGTTCATCCCCAGACCTGCGATAGCCAGGCCACCCACCGCCCAGCCGACCGGTTGGATAACGTCTTTCCAGGCGATGGTGGCGGCTGAAATTTGAGGTGATAACGGCAGTCCGTATACCGCCGGAGAATCGTCTAGGACATACATGACGTGAAGACCGCCCAGCTCATTCTCACCATAAAGGTTAGCTTCCGTCCATCCCGCGTCCTTCAGGGTCTGAACACGCTTTTTACCTTCGGCTACCAGAGCGGCACGGTCCCCGTACTTCAGGGCGCCGGAGGGACAGGTCTTGACGCAGGCCGGTTCCCAGCCCTCGGCGATACGGTCCAGACCCGGGGTGGTGCAGAACGTGCACTTGCTCATTTTACCGGCGATGTCCAGTATCCCGCTCTTTTCCAATCGGGGCACGTCAAAGGGGCAGGCTTCGACACAGTAGCCGCATCCGGTACAGGTGTCCTGGTTGTAAACAACAAAGCCATGCTCGGTGTCGTGGTAGAGGGTGCCGTTGGGACAAACGCGGACACAGCCGGCATCGGTGCAGTGCATGCAGGCCTGCCGGGTAAAGAGCCAGCGCACCTTGCCGCCGGTTTCAACCTCCGTAAACCTCATCTTAAGCCATGTCGTAGGGGAGAGGTCAGGGGGATTTTCATAGCTGCCCCAGTTCTTCGATGCTACTCCATTCTCTTCGGTAGGTATTACCTCATCGTTTTCATTCCACTGTTTACAGGCTACCTGACAGCCACGGCAGGCGGTACATTTTGTTGCGTCGTATAGAATTGCTTTTTCTGCCATTTTTCCCTCCTACTCTCTCGCTGTCTAAGCCTTTCTGACGTTTACGAGGAAGGCTTTAAATTCCGGAATCATGGTGTTGGCGTCACCGACATGAGGTGTCAGGCAATTGGCGCTATCTCCGGTGCAGAGCCCCGTATAACCCCAGTGCCAGATAACACCCACCTGATGCACCTTGCGCCCGTTCATCTGGAACGGCTTGAAACGCTTGGTAACCATAGCCACAACTTCGACCTTTCCGCGGGCTGATTCCACGATTACCTTATCACCATTGGCGATACCCCTATCCTCCGCCAGTTCTTCGCTCATCTCACAGAAGGGTTCGGGCTGCGCTTCTACTACCCACGGCATATTTCTGGTCATCTGCCCGCCCTGCCAGTGCTCGCAGACGCGGTAGGTAGAGCAGACAATCGGGTATTTATCCGGCGTACCCTGTTCGTCGGGTCGCCATATCTTGAAGGCGGGACTACTTATCTGCCTGGACATGGCGTTGTCCACCGGCGTCTCCCAGGGCTCGTAGTGCTCGGGCAGAGGTCCTTCTGCCATGCCCGGCCCGAAGAAACGAGAGAGACCTTCCGGTTTCATGATAAACGGGTAGTACCCGCCCTGGTTCATGGGCGGGGCGCCGCCGTCCGGAACGTCCCCGTCCCAGCCGCCTTTCTCCCCTTTAATGGGATTCCACTTGATTACCGGGTGCTCCGTATCCCAGGGATTACCATCCAGGTCAACGGAGGCTCGATTGTAGATGATGCGCCGGTTCACCGGCCAGCACCAGGCCCACTTCGGGTAGAGGCCGATATTGAACGGGCTGTCGTCCAGCCCACGCCGACTGGCCCGGTTACCGGGTATCGGCGCGTCAGGTTCTTCCTCCGGCTCGACATAGCTGTTGCAGTAGAGCCAGTTGCCGGATGACGTCGTGCCGTCGTCCTTAAGCTTACCGAAGCTGGCCGCCAGTTTGCCGGTAGTCAGGTCGTAGCCGTTAATTTCCCTGGCTACGGCGCGAACATCCGGGTGGTCGGCTCCGTAGTCCCAGTCGAGGTCGCTCAACGACCCGGCGCTGGGGCCTCCTTCGTCGGCATAGAGTTTCATAAGCCTCTTAGCGAGCTGGTCCAGCATCCAGAGGTCATCTTCGGCCTCTCCGGGGCCGTCAGCGGCGTTATAGCGCCACTGCATCCAGCGGCTGCTGTTGGTAACGCTGCCCTCTTTCTCCCAAGAGTTCCTGGCGGGGAGGAGAAAGACCTCGGTCTTGATATTGGCCGTATCGGCTCCGGGACGCTTCCAGAAGTTGGCTGTCTCGGTTTGCCAGATATCGGTAACCACCATCCAGTCCAGTTTATCCATAGCAGCCCGTTCCAGGTTGGCGTTGGGGCCGCCGACCGCCGGGTTCTGCCCCCAGACCATCAGCCCTTTGATAACACCGTAATACATGGCTTCAAAGAGCGAGATGTGTGAATAGTTCTGGCCCGATTCAATCTTGGGCAGGTAGTGGAAACCGAAATCGTTGTCTTTATTAGCGTTTTTGCCGTACCATGCCTTGAGCAGGCTGACCATGTACTTGGGAGTATGCTGCCACCAGTTGAGGCTCTTGGGGTCGTTACTCTTAGGAGTAGTCCTCTCCAGGTACCTGGCCAGTGTCGTGTCGGTATCCTGCGGTACTTTAAGGTAGCCGGGCAGAATGTGGAAGAGCAGGCAGTGGTCGGTTGACCCCTGCACGTTGGACTCGCCCCTCATGGCATTGATGCCGCCGCCGGCGATTCCTATGTTGGCCAGCAGGAGCTGGAGGATACAGTAGGAGCGAATATTCTGCGTACCGTAAGTGTGCTGCGTGGTGCCCATGGCGTAGAGTATGGTGCCTGCTTTGCCTTTTCTGCCGCTGTAAGAGAACGACTTGCAGACCTGCAGGAAGTCCTCCACGGGAGTACCGCAGACGGCATTTACCTTCTCCGGGGTGTAGCGGGCAAAGTGCTTCTTCATGAGCTGATAAACGCAGTCGGGGTCTTTAAGGGTCATATCCCTCCTGGGAATACCATCCGCGTCCGTCTGGAACTGCCAGGTTGATTTATCGTATTTTCTCTTGCCGTTATCAGCTTCATTCGCGCTGCCGGCGTACCCGGAGAAGAGTCCTTCAAGCTCGGCCGGCCCTTTGTAGTCGGGGTTGATGAGGTATGTGGAGTTGGTATATTCCTTGATGTAAGTCATGTTGTAGCTGCCGGGGTTTTTCTCAATATCATCAAGGACGTACTTAATCATACCGCTGATGAAAGCGATATCCGTTCCCGACCTTATCGGGGCGTAAACATCGGCCTTGGACGAAGTCCGGGTGAAGCGCGGGTCGACGCTGATGAGCTTGGCCCCTCTTTCCTTGGCCTTGGTGATATGCCCGAAAGCGGCCGGGTGATTTTCCGCAGGATTTGAGCCGATAGCCATGATGACATCGCTGTTGGCGATATCATTCCAGTGATTGGTCATGGCGCCTCGACCGAACGTTTCCGCCAAACTGGCGACAGTGGCGGAATGTCATATGCGGGCGTGATGTTCCAGATAGACCACACCCAGCGCCCGGGTCAGCTTGGCAAGCAGGTAGCATTCTTCGTTGTCCAGCGCCGAACCGCCCAGGTTGGCGATAGCCTCGGTGCGATTGACGATATTGCCCTGATTGTCTTTTTCGATGAAAGAAGCGTCCCGGGTGTCCTTTATCCGGCGGGCGATTCTATCCAGTGCCCAGTCCCAGTCTTTTTCCTGCCAGTCGGCAGCGCCGGGAGCGCGGTAGAGCACCTTGTTAAGTCGCCAGGGGTTATCGGCGGATAGCTGGCGTAACGAGGCTCCCTTGGCGCAGGCAGCCCCACGGTTGACAGGATGGTCGGGGTCTCCTTCGATGTTGACCACTTTGCCGTCCTGGGCCGCAACGATAAAGCCGCACCCAGAACCATCGTAAGGACAGATAGTCGGGGTCTCCCCGCGCTTTTTCTTGAGGGGGATACGCTTGACAGGCGACGCCATGGCGACACCATCACCGAGCGCACCCAGCAGGAATACGCCACCTATCCCTGCTCCTGAGGCTTTAAGGAAATCTCTTCGGCTTAGCTCCATAATTCCTCCTCATGCAGTAAGGTTTATGTAAATATTAAGTTGTTATCTCCTTTAATGCGAGATTTTAGACAAAAAAAAGAGTCTCCTCATCCCTGCAAAGACTCTCTACACAGGCACTATTTTCCTCATTTCTCCGCCTAGTATACCCTAATGATATAGTACCTGTCAACGTTAATAACGAGTATATATACCTGTTAATATGCGTATAATCAAGGTAGAAGCAGAATATCATCTTCAATACCAAGCTCTTTTAATACCTCGCGGTACAAAGTCGATAAAGAAGACCATAGCTGCTGGCGCTGCTCTTCGGTCAGCGAGTACATAATATCGCGGATTAATTCCTGCCCCATCGCCCGGCGACAGTCCTGCCGTCTTACGGCAAGGAAGAGGAATTATAAGATACTATATCAATTTCACTTCTCGCGCACGTAATCGGCGCCCAGCCCCACCGTGAAATGGAATATCGGCCTCTCCACCTTCCGCACGATGAGCGGACAATGCGTCATGCCCGCCGGAATATAGGCTAAAAAGCTTTTAGTCATAACGTGCTTTTCACCGTCAAGCCACAGCTCAACTTCCCCGCACAGTTCACGCGGGTTCTTAAAATCGGTGCCGAAAAACGTGACTACTTCCGTAAAATCATGGGTGTGCGCCTCCGCGGCGGGCTGCTCCGAGGCGCAGCCCGGCCATATCCAGACGCTTTCCGAGTAGAAAGCCCCGGGAATAACATCATTGTCCAGCCACATCACGTGCGTCGGCGTTACGTGCCCGGATTCCGGCTTCTTGCCGATACCGCTCTGCTCACCGGGAAACAACTTATCCGGTTTTACGTCGGTAATGATGTATTTACTGGTCTTCAATTCGCCTGTCATCCATTGCCTTCCTTTCCGTGCATTTTCAGCCACCTACGTCCATCTCCGACTCCTTAAACGAGCTTACCGGTATTTATGAAAACTTCTAATCAAACCCGTAGAATTTTACTACCTTGTCCAGCGGCTCCCTAGGAGTACGGCCTCTGGTTACCGGGTTATTCCAGTCCGGGTAGCCGATGGAGATTCCCAGCGCGATGAGTTTGTCCTCCGGTATGTCCAGCACCCGCCTGATAATGTCCGGGTAAATCACGGCCTGTGCCTGCGCTATGGTTCCCAGTCCGTAGCTGGTAGCCAGCAGCATGATGTTCTGCACCGCCGAACCGCTGTCGTACAGCGACCAGGCGTTAATACCCTCCGATTGCTGGAAGAACGACTTCCCTGCCAGCAGATAAATGCACGTCGTGGCGCCGTAGTGGCGGTAATTATCGAACGTGTGAGCCTCCCATTCTTCCTTGGGTATCTCTTTTCGGTCTTCAGGCCGCAAAGCGCGTATGCGCGCCATGTAAGGCTCGGGGAACTCGTATGGCCGGTGGATTTCCGAATACGGCTCCTGTATCCCCTTCTTTACGAATTCTTCCTCTATTTCCTCCAGTATCTTGCCGGCGGCCACGGCGAACTCCCAGGGCTGGGTGTTGGCCCACGACGGCGCCCGCAAGGCCTGCTCCATTACCTCTTTAAGAATATCCAGCGGTACAGGGTCGGACTTGAATGCCCGGATACTCTTTCTCTCTCTTATAGCGTCAACGACATCCATGTAACCTGCCTCCTTTATCGACTTAGCTTGTCTTGCTCCTTAGATAATTATCGTCATTTACAATTCGGTAAGTCAAATCAGCCGGCGCACCCTTACCATCTCGCTATTGACACAATCGGACAAAGAACGTAACATATATACACCAATCCAGCGAGGTAAAAATACGCTTGGGAATATTCAACCGTAATAAACCTGATGACATCCTGCTTCTTCAACCGGTACGCTTTGCCGACGAGAAAATACCCCGCGGCAGGGTGAGGATGCTTTACTGCGATGCATCCGGGAAAGTATATTCCTCCATTATCGGCCGCTCGGTATACGAACGCGCCCGGGATAACGCGGCCATCATGTCACACCGCCGCAAACCGTTTGCCACCATCGGCCTGGAGACCGACCCCGGCCAGTTCATCCCGGCAACGATAGAAATAGGAACCCAGGAAGCATGGGCACTGGAGTACATCCTGGAGCACGCCCTTAAAAACGGCAAGCTGCCGGATATACTTAAAAAGTTTCTCAAACCGATGATAAGACTCAATGAGTCCGAACGTGAAACCGTCATTTCCGAATACCGTAAGCGCCGACGCCAAACGCCCGCGGAGCCTACACCCAAGGTGCTGGAGAGACTGCCGTATTACCAGGAACAGGATATGGAAGTCTCCATGCCGATTTATAAAGCCGAATATGCCTATCCTCTTATAGTTCTGAAACTCCTCCCCACCGATGAGCATACGCCGCACAGTAACCGAAGGCTGCTAATCCTGGACAGCGAGGGCGACATGGCCATTATCAAAGTACCCACCGGCTTAGTCCGCAAGATGGAATTAGAACTCACAGAGCGTAGCGGTAAGAAACGCGACAATACCAGTGCGCTCATCTCACAAAATCCGGATGGCTATACCCTTGGTTACATGCCCGTTGGCCGGCAGCAGCGAAAATCCCTGGATACGCTGACCAGATACTTCGAGGAGACCGGCAGCAGCAAGCAACACGTCTCGCTGGTCGTAAAAACCGTACTCATCCGGGCTAAAGACAGGGTATCTTCTCCAGTACGCTAGACAGGATACCAGCCTAAGACTTACCCTTCTTGTCAGGCGGAGCCTTTTTCCCCTTTTCCCCTCCCCCGAAGAGTTTCTCGCCACGGGGAACGACAGCATTCATACGGCCGTCCATATCAGTAGGGTGGAACGCCGCTTTTCGCCCGAACTTAGGCATACTCGGCGAAAAAATCCAGGCATACAGCTGTGGTAACGGTGTCTTCTCCAGCAGCAGTACCAGTATAGAGGTAATCACGATGCTGAAAAGCACCACCCCGTAAGTTACATTTTTAATTATCTCTCCGCCGGCCACTCCCTGCTGCAGCGGTATGCTCGCCAGCACTACCGCGGCCAGGCCCTTGGGCACCATAACAGCCATGACGGAGAAATCTTTAGCCCCCATCGCCTGCCGCACGGACAGCTTAACGGCGGGTATGCGCAGGATGAAAGCCACGGCCGTGAGTATCAGCCCGACGATGATAAGCCAGCTGCTGATAAGCTCCAGAGAGATGCCGAGATAGATGAAGAAAAAGGTCTTGAGAAGAAAAGCCACTTCGCTGAAAAATATCTTCTCCGTATCGTTGAGGCCGACCGGCTCCCTTACCGTCCACGACTTGAATATCGGGATGCGTATCGTCTCGATATTACCAATAGTAATGCCGAAGGCCAGGGCGGCAATAGCGCCACTGAACCCCAGCGTCTCCACGATGCCGTAGATGACAAAAACGAAGGCCGGCGTGGTGAAGATGGCGTTCTTTATGGCATGCACCCGGTTGAGCAATATCGACCATATAAGAGCACCGATTATTCCGAAAACCAGGGCTACCAGAAACGAGGCAATAAGGTCGCCGGATACCGAGGCTATTTCGAATTTGCCGACGACATACGCCTGAACCAGCGCCACGGTAATTACGATACTCAAGACATCGTTCACAGAAGATTCGACCGATAGTAATGTGCTGGTTTCCTCTTTTATTTTTAGCTGCCTGACGAGAGGTATGACGACCGCCTCCGAAGTAGAGCCGACAATCGCCCCCAGGATGAAGGCCGGCAGCACTTCAAGGTCGGTGAGCCAGATAGCGAACCCGGCCACGACGGCCATCGTCGAGAAAAAGCTTAGGGGGGCCAGAGTCATCGCCCCTCCCAGCGCCGCCCGCAGCATGCTCAATCGCAGGGCCAGGCCGCTTTCGAAAAGTATGATAATCAGGGTAATGGTCGTAAAGACCGGCCCCACCTCCCCGAACAGCGCCGGTGATGCAAAGCCCAGCACCGGGCCGACGCATATACCTATTAATATCAGTAGAATGACATCGGGAATCCTGGTACGACTAAATATGCCGGTGAAAAGGTGCGCCAGGAACACCAGTATTCCAACGAAGGCTATTACCTGGGCGACATTCTCCATATCCATCACCGTGAATTATGGCATTGGCTACGGCAAACTTCAAGTCGGCGGCGCATCAGCGGGCTGCTTATCCCCAAAAATAACCACCCCTGAAAGCGGGGTGTCTAAGAGGAGCGTCAGCCCCTCTTTTTCTCTATAACGCCGTAGAGCTGCTGACGCTGCCGCACTAGTTTTCCCCTGCTCCCCCACGCCATTAACCGTCGTCGGTATAAGCTCGGAAAGCGCCGGGTGGATATGAATCCCCTCTTTTATTATGCTATCGCAACATTTCCTCTATTTCAATGAAATTCACGAAAAATGTGTACTTTCGTAGCTTCAATAATCGCACGTAACGCAAGGAACGCACAGAACACGTGTTTCATAATCTTGACATTAGGCGAATCCAGTGGTAGAAATATGTCGTACTCTCTCTCTCCATATGAAACCAAGATGAAAGATTCACAAAAAACAAAGAAACAGCTTATCGAAGAGCTCCAGGAAACGCGGCGCCGGCTCGCAGCACTGGCAGCTTCGGAAGCAGAAGCCAAACAGTCCGAGGCAGAACTCCGGGACTCAGAAGAGAAATTCCAGAAAGCTTTCCGCTCCAGTCCGAATATGATAATCATTATCGGCATAGAAGATGGCAAATATATTGAAGTCAATGACAGCTTTGTGAATATCACGGGGTACAGCCGTAAAGAGTTAATCGGGCATACGGTCGAAGAATATAATATGTTAGCCAAGCCGGAGGAGCAGGAAGAAATGGTCCGGCTTATGACGGAAAAGGGTAAATTACGGAACGAACAATACAGTTTCCGTACCAAATCCGGTGAAATCATCCCGTGTCTGTGCTCGGTGGACGTATGCAACATCGGCGATAAACCATGCCTGGTGGCCGTGGCCTCCGATATCACGGAACTCAAACGCACGGAGGAGGCGTTGCGAGAATCCGAGGAAAAATACAGGACGCTGGTTGATAATTCTATCATCGGCATAATGAATGTTAATATCACCGGCAAAATAACCTACGTTAATAAGACTATACTTGAGGCTACCGGCTATTCCCGGAATGAGCTGGTCGGCAAGAACGGGTTCAGGCTCGGTCTAATTCCCGGTGATACATTAACGGTCTTGAGAAAGCGAATGAAGGAAAAGCTGGGGGGACAACCACCCGGACGTCTGGAGATGCAGTTCAAGCGTAAGGACGGAAAATGGATATGGCTGCAAATAAGAGGCAGTTTACTCCGAACACATAATATCCCGGTCGGCTTTCAGCTAATCGGCGAGGACATAACCGAGCACAAGCAGGCCGAAGAGGCGCTACGAGAGTCCGAGGAAAAGCTCTCCGCAGCCTTCCGCTCCAGCCCGCAGGCGATTGCCATTACCACGGTAAAGGAAGGCAGATTCATCGAGGCAAATGAAAGCCATAGTCGCGTTACCGGCTACACGCGCCAGGAATTAATCGGCCGTACCTCTGACGAGTTAAATATCTGGGTAAATCCGGAAGACCGCAAAAGGGTATTACGAATATTAAAGGAAAAAGGCCGGATTTATAACGAGGAACTCGAGTTCTATACGAAATCAGGCGAAATACAGGATTCTCTCTTTTCGGCGGAGCTTATCAACATCGGCGGTGAGGAATGTATTATCTCGTCAACACTGGATATCACGGAACGCAAGCTAATGGAAGAAGCGCTGCGTGAGTCCGAGGGAAAATTCTCCGCGGCTTTCTATACCAGCCCTGAAATGATGGCTATCTCCAGTATTTCCGACGGTGTATTTTTAGAAGCCAATGACAGCTTCACCCGCGTTACCGGCTACACACGCGATGAAATAATCGGTTGTAGTGCTATCGATGTAAACCTCTGGGTAAAACCCGATGACCGCGATAAGATGGTAAAGCAACTTAAGGAAAAAGGTAGAGTCAGCAACGAGGAATACCTCCTCCGCACCAAGCGGGGTAATGTACGCAACATGCTGTTCTCCGCCGAACTGGTCAACCTCGGCGAGGAACCCTGCGTGCTTTCCGTATCTATTGACATTACCGATTTCAGGAAAATGGAAGAGCAGGCCCGCGAGGCCGAGAACCTAAGGAAACTTGATAAACTCCGCACGGAACTGCTGGCCAACATCTCCCACGAGCTTCGTACGCCCCTGGCCAGCATCAAGGGTTTCGCCACCATGTTACTGGACTATGAAGACAGGCTGAAGCGCCGCGAGAGGCGCGAGTACCTGGAGATAATCGATAATAATACCGACCGCATGGTAGAGCTTATCGAGCAGCTGCTGGAAATGTCCCGACTTGAAGCAGGTATGCTGTCTATAAAAAAGAAACCCGCCAGCATTATCAAGCTTTGCCGGGAGGTAATTGCCGAAGTCCGCGTCAGGGCGTCATCTCATCGGTTTACGCTGGATATACCGGCTAAATTGCCCAGGATAAACGTAGACGCCAGGCGCATCCGGCAGATACTGGATAATATCATTGATAATTCTGTAAAATACTCTGATGCCGGTACTGAAATAAACCTGTCCGTCCGCCGGGAAGGAAACGAGCTATTGTTCACCATCACCGACCACGGAGTGGGTATCCCGCCGAACGACCTGCCGCGGGTTTTTACCCGGATGTTTCGCTCTCCCCAAAAACACAGGGTGTCCGGCATCGGGCTGGGACTCTCCATCTGTAAAGGTCTGACGGAGGCCCATAACGGCAGAATCTGGATAGAAAGCGAAGAAGGTATTGGGACAAAGTGCTTCTTCACCCTGCCGCTGGATACTGCAAAAGTGGAGCATTCCTGATGAACAAGTCCGGGAATAAAATCGTGCTAATCGTGGAAGACGATACCGATACCCGCACCTTCACCTGCCGCGTTCTACAGCTCGAGGGCTACACCTGTCTTGAGGCTGAAACCGACGCAGAGACGTTCCGTTCTATAAGGGAAAACAACATCGGACTGGTGATACTGGACTTGAAGCTGGCCGAAAATAACGGCTGGGTAATACTATCACAACTCAAGGGCAATGAGGAGACCGCATCGATTCCGGTAATTGTATTTACCGCCTCCTTTGGTGAAAACCAGAAAGCCCAGGCCCTTAAGATGGGCGCCGAAGAATACCTGATTAAACCACTAAGTGCGAATATGCTGAAGGATGCCGTTAATCGCGTTCTGCCGATAAACCGATGAATCTAAAATTTACCGACGAGTGATTTGTACGTATCGGCCAGCGCCTGTGGCACGACCCTGATATCGGCCAAGACGGGCACGTAGTTGGTATCTCCCTGCCAGCGCGGCACGATATGGCTGTGAAAATGGTCGTCGATGCCGGCCCCGGCTACTTTCCCGATATTCGCCCCGATATTAAAGCCGCCCGGCTGAAACACTTCCTTTAACACCCGGATACTCCGGCTGACCAGCTCGAAGTGCTCGTTCCGTTCCTCCTCTGTGAGCTCTTCCAGGGCGGGAGTATGCCTATAGGGGGCTATTAAGAGGTGTCCGGGATTATAAGGATAGCTGTTCATCATAATATAATTTCGTTTACCCCTGTAGAGTATATAATTCTGCGCGTCTTTGTCCTCTTTGGGCTTATCGCACAGAATGCAACCCCCGGGTTTTTCCTCGAGGATATATTGAATACGCCAAGGTGCCCAGATATGCTCCATATATATTCTCCCTGCCGGTGCTATTTTAATCGGCAACCGGTGCCGCCGTCAACAGGGCACTAATCGGCCTTCTCCCTGAGCATCGCCCAGGAGTTCACATTGCTGCCCGGCGCGATACCCTCCTCGACTACCCTAAAGCCAAGATGCTGGTAAAGAGCCACGTTCTTTTCCACCTGGGTTTCCAGAAAGCAGGGCAGGCCCTCTTTATCGATCCTGGCGAACATAGCCCTCAACAACTTGCTGGAATAACCTTTCCCTTGATAAACCGGGTCGACGCCGAGCAGCTGTAGATACAGGTGCGGTGAAGGCGCGCAACGCTTTCGCACCGATTCAGCATAGTCGCCATAAGCCTTCTGCCGCGCAATTACCTCCCGCCTAACTCTAAATAAAAGCAAAAAACGCCTGCTCCTGATTTCGCTCCACAGCGTTCTGCGGCGTCTATCCGAAGGAAACCATACGGCCACACCTTCCAGATTTGGAGACGTCGCGTAGACCTCGCCGTACATAATGCCGAAACGAATCAGCGACTGAAAGGTAACGGGTTGTATCCTTTCTCTTTCGGAACCGTCGGGAAAGAAATAGGCGGATAAGGGATAGTCCTGGAATGCCCTGGCCAGTATTTCCGCCGCCGGTTTGACCTGTGCCTTGGTCAAACGGACGAGACTGTTTAAATCGGTGACCATATACTAATCTCCCAACTATTTCATCTTATCTTGCCCCCACCCCCCAACCACATCCATTTTATTCCTCCTTATCTTTTCCCACCCTGCCACCCTCGGCACATCTGTGTTTAATTTACATTATTTACCCCCCCACCCCACAAGCGGGGCGTCTAATAGAGGCGAAGCCCCCCTTTCTATTACTCCCCCTCTCCCTCTCCCTGCCTCATCAGGAGACGGGGACACAGGGGGTGAGGTAAACTGATAATCATACCACGTTTGGCTTCGTGCCTGTATTTATGTTATAATTGAGCTTTGAAATCCGCAATTTATATATAAGGATAATAACATGGCTGAAAAACCCGAAAAACCTGCTAAAGACCTCCAGACTTTTCTCGAAAACGTCAACAAGAAAGACAAACCGAACGGTAAAAAAATCCGTTTTGCCTTTACCAAGCGTAAGAGATAGTCTTAAATAGCTACTATTTAATCTTACGCGTCATCGCTTCCTTGCCGGGAACGGCTCATCCGCTGAAAAATCGGGCAAGTAATTTGCCGGGGATTCCATACCCTGCATCCAGCCATTTTGAATACCCAGCCTTTCCACCAGCCCGACCACCTCCACATACTCCCCGGGCGATATTCTCCTGTTAAGCTCCCTGTACTTATAAGCCCGGTGCGCCGGGTGATACTGGGACATAATGCTGACCGCCACCCCGGGAGAAATTTCGCTAACCAGCCATGGCAGCGATTCCTCACTGCCGGCGATTCCGTCGGGGAGTACCAGATGACGGATTATTAGTCCTTTCCGGGCAATACCTTCGTCGTCCACCTCCAGGTTGCCGACCTGCCGGTACATCTCCTTGATAGCAGCACGGGAGCTGTCCGCGTAATGACGCACCCGCGAGTACTTTCTGCCCATTTCGTTCGAGGCATAACGCAAATCCGCCAGATATATGCTTATTATCCCGTCGAGCTCCCGCAAAGTCTTCAAAGAATCATAGCTGCTGGTATTATAGACCAGCGGCAGGCGAAGTCCCATCGGCACGGCTTCCAGTATCGCCTTTACAATCTGGGGCACGAAGTGCGAAGGCGTTACCAGATTTATATTGTGGCACTTTAACTCGTCCTGTAGATAGAGCATACGCTCCGCGAGCACGGCGGTGCCGACCTCATAGCGTTGCTGGTTTTCCGGGTCCTGACTTATCTGGTGGTTCTGGCAGTAGACGCACCGCATATTACAATTGCCGAAAAATATCGTCCCCGACCCACGCCTGCCGGAAAGCACCGGCTCCTCTCCATGGTGAGCGCCTACCGATGAAACAATCGGGAGATAGCCGGAATTACAGGAGCCCACCTTCCCCTTGACCCGGTTAGCGCCGCATTCCCTCGGGCAGATATCGCACTCTGCCAGCCTGGCTCCGAGCCTACCGGCGCGGCGTTCCAGTTCCCCCGAACGATACAGGGCTATATATCCCGGTTCGTTCGTACTCATGAATCTTTTTGCTTGACCTCCAGGTTCAGGCCTTTTATCTTTAAAATTACCACTTCCTCACCAACATCTATTTCGCCCTCGACCGACCTGGCTTGCCAGTATTCGCCCTTGATTTTGATAACCCCTTTCGGAGTTAACGCCTGCATCACTTCACCCACCAGACCTATCATTCCCTCGACGCCGGTCACCTTCTTCCGGCGCAGACTGGGAACTATGGCACGGTGCACGATAAAGACGAAGGTGCCGAATACGAACCCGATGACTATCATAACCGGCAGGGATATTTCAACATCGAAGAACCACAGCACCACGAAGACAAGGACCAGCACAGCTACATCGTCCAAAAGTGCAATAAGGACAATCAGCCAGGTCTTCATATCCGATGGTTCGTTCTTCCTTATCATGAGGACAATTTACGTAGCTTTTCCAGCGCTTCGTAAATCCGTTTCAGGCAGCGCTCCCTGCCCAGCACGGCCATGGTCTGGAACAATGGCGGGGTAGCCGTCTCGCCGGTAACCGCCGTCCTTAGTATGCTGAACAGCTGGCCGGCCTTGAGACCGAGCTCTTCGGCGAGCGGACGCAGCAGCGTTTCCAGAGATTCCTCGTTAAACGCCGATAGCCCGCTCAATCTCTGTGACGATACCTCCAGCGTCGCCAGCGTCGATTCATGGGTCATCTTCTTGGCAACCAGTAAATCAGGCTCGTAGACGAGGTTTTCAACGAAGAAAAATTTAACCAGGTCGGGCACTTCGGTCAGCTTTTTCGCCCTTTCCTGAACAAGCGGCATCATCCGCCGTACATATTCCGTATCCAGCGGTCGCTTTACCTGCGGCGGCAGGCCCTGCTCAAGGAACGGGAGCGCTCTCTGCGTAAAGTCTTCAATATCCAGGCCGCGAATATAAACACCGTTCATCCAGTCCAGCTTGTCGCGATTGAATACGGCACTGGTCTTGCCGATTCTTTCCAGCGAGAAGTTATCAATAAGTTCCCGGCGGGTCATGAGTTCCGTTTTATCGTCGAGAGACCATCCGATTAAGGCGATGAAATTGAACATCGTTTCCGACAGGTAGCCCTTCGCCCGAAATTCGAGTATAGACACGTCGCCGTGGCGTTTGCTTAATTTGGCGCGATCCGGCCCTACTATGAGCGAGTGGTGAACGTACTGCGGAGGCGTGTAGCCGAGCGCCCGGTAAATGAGCAGGTGGCGGGGTGTGCTGGAGACCCACTCTTCGCCGCGGATGACATGGCTGATTTCCATGGCATGGTCGTCGACGACGTTGGCGAGGTGGTAGGTGGGATAGCCGTCCGACTTTAATAGAATGAAGTCGTCGATGGTGGCGTGCTCGAAGGTGACATCGCCGTAGATAAGGTCGTTGAAGGTGGTGCTGCCTTCCAGGGGAACTTTGAAGCGCACCACGGGTACGGCGCCTTCGGCTTCTTTTTGGGCACGCTGCTGCGGAGTGAGGTCGCGGCAGTGGCGGTCGTAGCCGGGGGGCTGTTTCCTGGCTACCTGCTGTTTGCGCATGTCTTCGAGTCGCTGTGGGGAGCAGTAGCAGTAGTAGGCGTTGCCCTGCTCGACGAGTCGGTCGGCGGCCTGCTTGTAGAGGTGAAGTCGCTGCGATTGATAGTAGGGGCCGTAGTCGCCGCCGATATCGGGGCCTTCATCCCAGTCAAGGCCGAGCCACTTGAGGCCGTCCATAATGTATTCGACGGCGCCTTCCACTTTGCGGGTGACGTCCGTATCCTCGATGCGCAGGACGAACCTGCCGCTGGAGTGGCGGGCGAGGAGCCAGTTGAACATGGCCGTGCGGATACCGCCGATGTGGGGGCGGCCGGTGGGACTGGGGGCAAAGCGGACTCTTACGGGCAGGGGCATGGCAATCCTTCCTTGCGAGTGATACTACACCATTTTAGCATGGGGGGTGAAAAGATACTAGGAGGATACAAAAATCCCCCTTAATCACCCTTTATGAAAAGGAGAGGTAAAGGGGCGGGGTTACCTCACTCTGCTCACTCCCATTTTGTTTTTCTCTTTTAAGCTATATAATTAATATATAGGGTTAAACAACCAGGGAGATGCGGGAGGTGAGCGCATAGTGAAAGATAGAATTATAACGGGCGGGAAGGGCAGGAAGGACGTGACGGTGGTGGTGAGCCGGAACGTGTTTCCGGGGCACGAGCGGGAGTACGACGAATGGGTGCGGAGGCTGGTGGCGGCGGCTAAAGAGGCCCCCGGCAACAAGGGCGTAACGATGCTCATACCGCCGCCGGGACAGTCCGGACTGTACCACGTGGTGCTTCGTTTCACCGATGAGAAATCCGTGCATATCTGGGAAACCTCCTATGTCCGCCAGAAACTATCGCACGAGGCGGATGATTTCTCCCGGAGGAGCCGGCAGGAGGCGACTGGCCTGGAGACGTGGTTCTCCATCCCGGAATGCCCGGAGCTGGAAACGCCCCCGCAATGGAAAATGGCTATCGTTACTTTCCTCGGGGTGTACCTGCTTTCGATAATCATCATACCGCTGCTGGAGATTCCCTTTAAAGAGTTGAATTTCTACCTGATGAATGTCATGGTAGCCGCCCTGCTGGTGAGCATTTTAACGTGGGTGGTAATGCCGTGGTTCAGTCGGTTCGTATTCCGGAAGTGGCTGTTTAAATAGTATATTAGTCTACCTCACCCCCTGTGTCCCCCTCGGTGGAGTGGATGCAATTGCTCACTGAGGGGAATGATGGTTTGAATCTCAACACCTTGCCCATCGTAAAGTACCCTTTCAATTAAAAGCCTCATCAGCTCTTGCTTGCCAGCGAAGTCAAGGTTGTCTAATCCTGTGCTAATCTTCTCCGTCAGGCTTCTGATGCGGGCCTCCTGGCTTTGCGTCAGTTGCCTTTGGTCAAGCTGCCTCTCTAGTTCAGCCTTCCGCTTCTCTAATTCACCTTGCTCCTTCTGGATTAGCTCCATGTCCTCACGCATCATGAAATCAGCATACAGCCCCTTGCGGTAACCTTCCACCAATCGTCTCTGTTCATCCGGTATTGCCTTCAGCCTGATCTGACAGAGTCGCAGTTCGCTCTCCAGGATTTCCTTCGTCTGCGAATTGTCAGCATTACGCTTATGAAGCTCCTGGATGAGAAAGTCCGGGTCTCTGATAAGCTGGCAAATCGTGTCCCAGACCACAGGCTCTACTGCCTCGGCCTTAACCTCAGGGCACGAGCAAGGTTGTGGTTCGCCACTGGGGTCGAGGGGAACCCTGTCGGGATTGTATTTGCGATAGCATCGGTAATAAGGCACATTATGAGCAGTGTGTCCCCCCATCCTGCCACCGCATTGTGAGCAGTATAGAAGCCCGGATAGGAGATACTCCCTCTTCGTGTTTCTCTTGGATAGCTCCGCGTTCCTGTCGAGCTTCCTCTGCACAGCCTCAAATAGTTCTAACGGCACCAGTGAAGGCACTTCCACTGTTATCCATTCCTCCCTGGGACGCAGGACTAGCGATGTCTTTTTGATTCTCGTTGATGGCTGACGCCGCATCCTTGGCTCAACATGGTATTTCCTGAACTGGTGCAGCTTGCCGATATAAGCTTCATTCCTGAGCATGACCCCCAGGGTGCTAGCCCTCCACCTGTCTCCACCTTTAGGAGTGGGTATATGCAGCCTGTTAAGCCTTTCGGCCAAGCCTTGAAGCGACAAGCTCTCGTTGGCAAAGGTATAAAAAAACAATCTTAACGTCTGTGCTTTCTCAAGATCTTCTTCCAACGTAGCCTTTTCTTTGTTGTAGTAGAAGCCGAAGGGTGTCGCTCCTGCGCTGACCACTTTGCCCTGCCTAGCCTTCTCTCGGCTACCTCTAACGGTGCGCTCTCTTATCTTCTCTCGTTCGTATTCAGCTACCAGTCCCCTCATATTGAAGAACATCCTATCTTCAGGAGAGTTACCCATGTCCTGTGTAACGAACTTCAGCTTGATTCCCTGCTTCTCAAACTCTTCGGCCAGAATCATCTGGTGGTAGAGCTTTCGGGAAAGCCTGTCTGGGTCGTAGGACAGAACCACATCCACTCTGCCTTCCCTGACTGCTTGGCGCAAACGATTTAAGGCTGGTCTATCAAGTTCAGCCCCGCTATAACCATCGTCAATAAAGGCATCCTTATCTCCATCAAGTACAGGAGTCCCGCCCCCTTCCAGGCACCTTTTCCTAAATGCCTCAATCTGGCTGGGGATACCATATTTCTCTGCCTGTTTATCTGTGCTCACTCTGGCGTAAAATGCTTCTCTCATCTTTTCCTCCGCATGTCCTCTAGCTGCTCTTTTGTCGGCATTTCGGTACCGAGATACTTGATGACTTTTTGCTTCACTTTCTTGCCGTCCCGGTGGTTTTCTACGAGATAGTAATAGGTTCTGTTTCCCTGTTGCTTACCTCTTACAAATGCCACTGCTCACCTCTACCATAAGTGTAGTGCCTAGTCAGGAGAATGTCAAGTCAGGGGGAGGCCATTCCGTAAAGAGGTAAAGCTTTTGAAACGACCTTTGAGTTGGTCTACTGAGGTTCGAATCTCAAGTGGTGCCTAGGTGATAATCGGCAGAACTTTTACAATCTCATTTAGCGTAAGCCTTAATCATAATCGGCTTTGTTGAACAAAACAAGCGATTGGGACCTCGACTGAACAATCTGCAATGGTGTTCAGACTGCGAAATCCTAAAGGATGGAAAATATGCGAGTATATTGTGTTAAGTGCCGAAATAGGAGAGAGATCAAGAACACTAAGAATTTTGCGGTATAATGGGGATAGGGAGGTGCGGTGATGACTAAGACCATTGGTATTTTGACTGGCGGCGGTGACGTACCCGGACTGAATCCCTGTATAAAAGCTGTTGTGACGAGCGCTCTGGAAGAAGGATACAGGGTTTTTGGCATTACCCGTGGGTGGGCAGGTTTGCTCCAGTACGATCCAGATGAACCCTCCACACACGGTGATAACGTGCGTAATCTCGAAAGAAAAGATGTGCGAACGGTAGATAGAACCGGGGGGACCTTTCTTCACACGTCGAGGACCAATCCTTCAAATATGCACCCGGAAAAGGTCCCGGATTTCCTGAAGAATTCAAAGTGGGGCAAGCCCATCGACGAAAAAGGGACTATGGATTATACCTCTCACGTCATCAACAACATTGAACGTCTGGGAATTGACGTGCTTGTGCCCATTGGCGGCGACGACACGCTGAGCTTTGCCGTCCGACTACACAAGGAGGGCGTACCGATACTGGCGATTCCCAAAACAATGGACAATGATGTTTATGGAACGGACTACTGTATCGGTTTTTCCACCGCGGTGACCCGCAGCGTTGATTTTATCACCAGTATCCGCTCCACCGCCGGTTCACACGAGCGAATCGCCGTAGTCGAGCTATTCGGACGCAATTCGGGTGAAACCAGCCTGATAAGTGCCTACCTTGCGTTTGTCGACCGTGCCGTTATTTCCGAGGTTCCCTTTAATGTCGACAAACTCGCCAAATTCTTATTGGACGATAAAAGCAATAATCCCTCCCGTTATGCCATCATGACCATTTCCGAAGGAGCCACGTTCGAAGGCGGCGGCGTTGTTGATAGCGGTAAAGTTGATATGTTCGGACACCGCAAGCTGGGAGGTATTGGATTAGTTTTGGCGGAAGTAATAAGAGACAGGACTGGAGAGGATGTCCTGTACCAGCAGTTAGCCTACCTGATGCGTTCCGGAGCCCCCGATTCGCTGGACCGCATGGTGGCTACGTGCTACGGACACCTTGCCGTGCAATTGATAAAGAACGAGGAAACCGGCAAGATGGTGGTCCTGAGTGACGGGCGCTATACTTCCGTCCCGGTGGAAATAGTGACAGCCGACAGAAAACGCATTGACGTTGATAAATTTTATGATGCCAGGAACTATCGGCCTAAGATTCAGCAATATATTGGCATGCCGATGTTCCTCAGATAAATAGAGCCGTCCTAGGGGGGTGTGCCCGGTGGGCGGAACCAAGGTGTTCCGGCGGTACCGGCATTATAGGACTACACATTTTGGACTTTTGTTATCTCAATCGCTTGACGGCGTGGGTAATGTGGGCTAGAATCTTTATTGGTGGTAATCGAGGACGTTTGCCATGATTGAGATGAGCATTGATAGCATCCGGGCCAGCCTGATGAATTACCAG
>DAOUDZ010000065.1:0-5665 GCA_034430575.1 Dehalococcoidales bacterium | reverse complement strand
ATGCCGATTTTCTTCATCTGGCCTTATTATATCAGTTTTGGCGGTAATATATAATGCCGTTGCGGGGAAACCTGTCCAGCTTGCCCTCGGCGGCCATCATCTCCAGGTGAGCCAGCGTTTCAAAGATAGCCATTCTTTTATGAAAGTCGGGCAGGTCATGCCACCGGGAATTAACTCCCCAGGTTATCTCGCGGGCTATCCGGTAGGCCGTGGCCGGTTCGTCTCCCATCACCGTTAGAATATCCCGATTTCTCTGCTCGTGGTGCCGGATAATTTCGTCGATGCGCGGCTGTAGCCGGGTAAAGGGCTGGTCGTGGCCGGGCAGGACGAGTTCGACGTCCAGTTGCCGCATTTCTTTAAGCGACTTTATATAACGACTCAGGGGATTTTCGATGGACTGCGGGTGGACGCTGATGTTGGGCGTGATGTCCGGCAGGATATGGTCGCCGGAGAGCAGTATTTTCTTTTCCGGTTCGTAGAGGCAGAGGTGCCCGGACGAGTGTCCCGGCGTCCAGATAACGCGGAAGGTGAACTCGCCGGTAGTGATAGTGTCGCCGTCGCGGAGGGTGATATCGGGCGGGGTGGGGTCGATAAACTGCTCCATTCCCACGGTGGCGTCCCGCAGTTTGACCATTTCGTCATGGGGGACTCCGTTGTCGACGAGCATGAGGTCGGTCTGGTGGAGCAGTTCCTCCATGTGGACATACCGGGGTTCGATGAAATCTTTTTCGATGGGATGCATGGCGATGGTGGCCCCGGAAAGCCTCTTAATCCTGCCGGCCATGCCGTAATGGTCGGGGTGAACGTGGGTGACAAATATCTGGGAAATTACCTCGAATCCAAGCTTGTTTTTCACCAGGATGTTGTGCATGGTGCCGAACGATGAGTCCGTATTCCAGCCGGAATCGACGAGGAGATACCCTTTATCCCCGCGAACCAGGTACGAATTGATATGTGAGGGCCCTCTATCATCGTCTATGGGCAACTTTATCCAGATGATTCCGGGCGTGATTTCAGGCATGTTTACCTTTGACTACCTTTCGTCATTCCCAACTTGATTGGGAATCTATTTCTCTGGATTCCCGCCCCCGTATCAAGTACGGGGCAAGCTTCGCGGGAATGACATGAAAAAATATTACGTGTTTGCTATCGTTTAATATTGTAAAAAGCTTTCAGGCCGGCGTAGCTGGCGCTTTCTTCCAACTCGTCCTCGATGCGGAGGAGTCGGTTGTACTTGGCGGTGCGCTCGGAGCGGCAGGGGGCACCGGTCTTAATCTGGCCGGTGTTCAGTCCCACGGAAAGGTCGGCGATGGTGGTGTCCTCCGTCTCTCCAGAGCGGTGGCTGACGACGGCGGTCCAGCCGGCCTGCTGGGCCATCCTGACGGCGTCGATGGTTTCCGTCAGCGTGCCGATTTGATTGAGCTTGATAAGGATAGAGTTGGAAGCCTTCCGGGTGATGCCCTGGCCCAGACGCTTGACGTTGGTGACGTAAAGGTCATCCCCGACAATCTGGACTTTATCGCCCAGTTTCTGCGTGATGAGTTGCCATCCTTCCCAGTCGTCTTCGGCCATGCCGTCCTCAATGGAGATGATAGGGTACTCGGAAGCCCACTTGACATAAAAGTCTACCATCTCGGCGGGAGTCAGCGTTTTGCCTTCCCTGGCGAGCACGTATTTACCGTCCTCGTAGAACTCGCTGGAGGCGGGGTCCAGGGCGATATAGCAGTCCTTGCCGGGTTTATAGCCGGCGGACTCGATAGCAGTCAGGATGGCTTCGACCGCGTCTCTATTCGAGGGGAGGGAGGGGGCAAAGCCGCCCTCGTCGCCGACATTGGTGTTCAGTCCTTTGTCCTTGAGGACTTTTTTCAGGGCATGGTAGACCTCGGCGCTCATCTGAACGGCCTGGCTGAAGCTTTTAGCTCCCGCCGGCATGACCATGAACTCCTGAAGGTCAGTCGAGTTGGCGGCGTGCTTGCCGCCGTTGAGGATGTTCATCATCGGCACTGGCAGGGTGTAGGTGTTTACCCCGCCGAGGTAGCGGTAAAGGGGCATATCCAGCAGGATGGCGGTGGCGTGGGCTACCGCCAGAGACGTTCCCAAGATGGCGTTGGCGCCGAGGCGCGATTTATCAGGCGTGCCGTCGAGTTCTATCAGGGCGTTATCGATGCCTGCCTGGTCTTCGGCGGACATGCCGATAATAACGCCGGCGATACTGTCGTTGACATTAGCTACCGCCTTGAGGACGCCCTTGCCGTTGAAGCGGGCCTTATCACCGTCGCGGAGCTCTACGGCTTCGTGCGTGCCGGTGCTGGCCCCGGAGGGCACGGCGGCGCGACCCAGCGTGCCGTCGTAAAGCTCGACCTCCACCTCGATGGTAGGGTTACCGCGGGAATCAAGTATTTCCATGGCTTTTACATTTTCAATCGTTGACATTGTGCCTTCTCCCATATCCTGGAATTACTGCTGGTTATTAATTAGCTCTAAGGCTTTATTTACGGCTTCTCCGGGGTTATCGGCTATGATGATACTATCGTCGGCCTTTCCATCAATCGAGAGCGACCATGTATTAAGGCCGATGACGGGGATGCCGCTCTGCAAGGCGTGACCGATTTCCGAGAGCGTGCCGTAGCTGCCGTCGATGGCGATGATTGCCTGGGAAGATTTGACCACCGCCACGTTCCTAGCGTGGCTGAGGCCGGTAACGATGGGGATTTTTACGTGGGGATTGGCGGCCCGGCGGTTTTCGCCGGGGAGAATGCCGATAGTCAGGCCGCCTTCTTCACCAGCGCCCCGGCAGGCGGCTTCCATAACGCCCCCCAGCCCCCCGCAGACCACCACGGCGCCCTGCCGGGCAATCTCGCGGCCTACTTCTTCGGCGAGACCGGCTACCTGTGATGATATTTCGCCGCCGCCGATGACCCCGATGAATATGAGTTTCTCTTTCAATGTTAATTTCCTTTAGATATGAAAATTATAACATTGGGGATTGAACTATAGCAAAAGGGGGGAGTGGCGGGATAAGCCTCAGGTGGTGCGATGGCGGCCCGGGTGGGAATGGATAACAGCGAGGGGTTGGGTGGACTGGATTCCCGCTGGAGTTTACCCCGTACGCCGATACGGGGCGGGAATGACGGTTTTTGGGGTAAGGGGGGATTATTAAGGGATAAGCGGCAGGTGATACAGGGCGGTTTGGGTGGGAAAAGATAAGAATTGAGGGGGGTGGAGGACTAACGAGCCGGTCAGTTGAACTTGTTCATGGCGGCGGCCAGTCCCTCGGTGAGGAGGCAGGCTATAGTCCGGCCGATATCAGGCATTATTTTATCTATAATCCTTTTCTCTTCGGGGGTAAAGTCGGAGAGGACGTAGGTGATAACTGCCTCTTCCTTCTCGGCATCGGAGCCTTCGGACGGGTCGGGTCGACCGATGCCGACCCTGACACGATAGAAATCACGACTGCCCAGGCGGGCGATGATAGAGTCGATTCCCTTATGCCCGCCGGAACCGCCGCCGATTCGGAGGCGGATTTTACCCGGGGGCAGGTCGAGGTCATCGTGGATAACGATAAGGTCGGCCGGGGCGATATTGAGTTTCATCAACAGGGCGCTCACCGATTCCCCGCTGGCATTCATGTAGGTCTGTGGACGGGCCAGCACGACCCAGTTGTCGCCGATATTGCCGATGCCGGTGCGGGCGTGCCCCTGCTTCCTGTCGAAGCGGATACCATGCGTACTGGCCAGGTGGCGGACACAAATAAAGCCGATATTGTGGCGGTTGCGCGAGTATAAAAATCCCGGATTACCCAGTCCGACGATTAGTTTCATTGGTTCGCCTCATCGAGCATTTTTAAGAATTCCTGCTCGTCAAGTATTTCAATGCCCAGCTCTTGGGCGCGGGCCAGCTTGGAACCGGGGTCGGCACCGGCGACGACGTAGTCGGTCTTGCGGGTAACGTTGTCCTTGGCGGCGCCGCCGAGCGCTTTTATCCGGGACTCCGCTTCCTGGCGGGAGAGAGACTCCAACCGGCCGGTGAGAACGAATATCTTCCCAGTTAAAGGTAACTCCGAGAATTTTAACTCGATAAAAAGTGGTGGTTTAACATTCTCTTTTTGCTTTTTCATTGTTTTTTTTGACTCTGCTTCATGCCCCATGATTTCCGAATGCTCTTTTATTTTTTCCTTAAGATTTTTTAGCATCATTGCATCTTCTTTGTTATATTCACGCAATATCGAAAGTGCATTCTCATCATTATTCTTTATGTAGTTCTCCCATAATTCTACAGCCATTGAGCCGTCCATTCCCTCTAATCGCCTTTCGATTCCCAATCTTTTTTCTACCTCTTTACAGCCACCAAAAAGGTTTAATCTATGACAATCATCCATCAAGTCATGATGTTTTAAACTATCTGCTAAATTGATGCCTAATTTCGAATAAATAAATGGCAAATCAAATGTCTTTCCATTATAGGTAAAGATTGTGCGCACACCTTTAATTGCCTTAACAACGTTATCAGGTGTAATGTCGTCTCCAACTAGCTGTAAAAGGTCTTTGTTTCTCCCATCATCAAGGTAAATGCCAATCACGGTGATTCTATTATATTGATGGGATAACCCAGTAGTTTCGATGTCTAAATATGCATCAATAACGGGTATTAAAGGCTTCACTCCTGCCTTTGTAAGTCTATCAATAATATGCCAATTACCTTTTTGCCCAAAAAACGCCATTATGCTATCGGCAATACCAGGACCAACAGCAGGAATATCAAGTAGATTATCTCTGGTAGCTTTTGCCAGCCTATAAAAATTACCAAAACGTTCCGCTAAAATCTCAGAAGTCTCTTCTCCTATATGGCGTATACCCAACCCAAAAATTACTTTGGATAATGGTGCTTCTTTACTGTCCTCAAGCTGCCCAAATAGTTTATCGACACTCTGTGCTCCAAGCATTTCCAACGTGCGAACCTCATCCCAAGTGAGTTTTTGGGTGATTCCGGATTCCTTTAACACCTCCGGAAGAAGTTTGATAAGCTTGGCTACCTTATTTTGCAGGGTGTCAATTTGTGTCATGGTTAAGACATAAACCTTAATCAAGTTTGTCTTTTGTTTATCTGTTAGCGTTTCACTAGAGAGTTTTTTAAACAAACCGCTAGGTTTAGTATCTTCCCTAACAGGCATATTCGAAGATTCCATAAAATCATTCATTCTTTCGGCTAGTTTATCGATTATCTTTGAAATTTTGTTTTTTATAACTAAAAGTTTTTCTCTCTTCAGAAAGTACAAATCTGAGATATCATGAACCAGCCCTAGCTTGTATAATGCGGGAATCCTCTTTTCTCCTAATCCATCAATATCCATGGCGCCCCGCGAGGCAAAGTGCTCGATGCGTTGCTGGGCCTGGGCGGGACAGGCGGCGTTGACGCAGTAGTACATGACCTCGCCCTCCGGCCTGATAACCTCGCCGCCGCATTCGGGGCAGCCCGGGCAGCCATCTTTATCTTTCAGCATTTCCAGCAGGCTGAATTTCTTTTCTTTTCCGGTGCGTTTGCTGGCAATCGGCCCGACAACCTCCGGGATAACCTCGCCCGCCCGCTGGATGATGACCGTATCGCCGATGCGGATATCCTTGCGGCGGATATCGTCTTCGTTGTGCAGGGCGGCCTGCTTGATGGT
>DAOUDZ010000064.1:0-37546 GCA_034430575.1 Dehalococcoidales bacterium | reverse complement strand
TCTCAGCGACTCTGACTATTTCTTCCATCAGTTCGTCAGTACCTTTGTTTCGGTTGGCCACCATCGGGATAACCGAGACACCCATTTCTTTAGATATAGCTTCAATGTCAATCTTATACCTCCTGGATTCTGCAGCATCCATCATGTTGAGGGCTATAATCAGCGGCACCCCCATTTCCATAATCTGGACGGCAAGGTAGAGGTTCCTCTCCAGATTTGAAGCATCAACAATATCCACGACCATGTCCGGTTTTTCATCAATAATAAAATTCCTGGCGACAACCTCGTCTGGAGAATAAGCGGTAAGGCTGTAAACACCGGGTAGATCGACCACTTTTATGCTGTATCCCCGAAAGCTGCAATTCCCTTCCTTCTTTTCCACGGTAACTCCGGGCCAGTTTCCCACGTGCTGCTTGGCTCCGGTCAGGTTGTTAAATACCGTGGTCTTCCCTGAATTGGGGTTACCTGCCAGGGCAATAACTATCTCTCTTTTAGCCATCTTAGCTCTCCTTCACCAAAATCTTTTGTGCCACACCGCGGCCCAGCCCTAACCTTGAGCCTCTAAGGTCAATAAGCACTGAGCCGGCGCGCTGACCGCTCATGACTCGTATCTGGATGCCAGGAGTCAAGCCCATATCGGTAAGCCTTCTCTGCAATCCCCAGCCAGCGTTAATACCAATGACCGTAAGCAGCTTGCCGGGGCTGGCCATGACCAGCGGCATGCCTTCATTTGCCATTAAGCCACCTCTACTTTAATGCTGGCTGCTTCTTCCTTCCGTAGCGACAGGTTATAGCCTTTTACCTTGATCTCTATCGGGTCTCCCAGTGGGGCTACCCCCAGCATTTCTATCTCGCTTCCAGATACCAGCCCCATATCCAGGAGCCGTCGGTGAACATTCCCACCGCCACTAATACCGACAATTTTGCCCTTATCACCTTTCTTCAAATCGTTCAGCATTTTAACTGACATACGTTTGTTCCATCCTCGAATGCTTATTCGTGATTTCATATAAACTGGTTACCTCCTTTTCGCTCTTGCTGAATAAATAAGGCTGGTGCCTATCAACACTATTAAAAAACTTAAAGAATTGTTAGATAAGCCTAACATCTATTGGCAAAAAAATTACCGATCCATATTATCTTCCCTCTGGCACCTCGCTAGAATATCTGCGTCTCGCTCGCCATGTAGAACGTAGTAATTAAAGCCCGCCAGCCATTCGGGATTTCCCCGAGGGCAGTTCAGTACAAATTCGATAAACTTCTCTAACCTGGACAGGCTGGCTCCACTTAATACGTGCTCCATCCGGCAGGCATCCTGCTCCGCTATCTCAGGGTCAACATCCAGGATATCAACCAGAAACCGACGCAGTATCTTGTGGCGATGGTATACATCCTCGGCTATCTTTGCCCCTTCAGCAGTGAGTTCCACGTCGCCGTACTTTTCATGTAAAACCAGCCCAGTTACCGATAACTTCGTTAAAGCCCAGTCAACACTGGGCTTTTTTACACCCATCATCTTACTAATCGCAGTTACCGTGACAGGCTTGCCTTCTTCTTTAAGCATGGCTATCGTCTCGAGATAATCTTCCATACTGGCTGTCTGTTTGTCAATAATGCTCACCATCATTGCTACCCGATAAATATATTGTTAGATATGACTAACATTCTATTATAACATATTCCTAATCATTGTCAAGCTCCGTGCATTACAAGTGTTTGGTACAGGTATTATAATACCCTTTTATCACACTAGCGCCCCAAAAAACATCTTGAGCCAACTGCCTTCCTAAATACGGATTGCATTCAGCAGGCGTTTAGTATAGTCTCGCTTCGGTACTGCCACGATTTCATTTGAAGGGCCTTCTTCGATTATCCTGCCATCCAGCATTACGGCTATTCTGTCGCTTACCTTTCTGGCCGCGGCGATATCGTGGGTAATGTAGAGCATGCTTAACCCTCGCTGCTCCTGCAGGTTAAGTAATAGCTTTAAAATCTTGGCCTGTACACTCGCGTCCAGGAAAGAGGTGGGTTCATCGGCAATCAGCAGTGCCGGGTCCAGCACCAATGCCCGGCCTATGACGACTCGTTGCATCTCACCGCCACTCAAGTGATGCGGGTACTTGTGCAGAAAGTCTTCGGTTTGTGGCAGTTCGACCTCTCCTAATACCCGCATCGCCTTATTTTTTCTCTCTTCACTGGTTCCCATTCCTTGAACCTCAAGCGGTTCCATCACCGCCTCCAGTACCGACAGGCGGTGGCTTAGAGATTCCCCGGGATTCTGGAATATCATCTGTACCTTTCTAAAGAAATCCTTTCCTCTGTTACTAACTCTGACATCCTCAAGATACACAGCACCTTCGGTAGGCTGGTGAAGCCCCATAATCATTTTTGCCAGCGTTGTCTTCCCCGAGCCACTCTGGCCTACCAGCGCCAGCGTCTCTCCCCCTTCAATATGCAGGTTCACCGAGTCAACGGCTTTAAGCGAGCCAAAGGATTTGCTTAGATTCCTGGTCGATAAGAGAGTGATAATGCCCCCGCGGTGGCAGGCCACTTCTCGTCCGTGCCCCGTCGGTAGAAGTTCCGGCGTTTCTTTAGAACAAATGTCTATCGCCTGGGTACAGCGGGGATGAAACGGGCAGCCGCTGACCGGCCGGGTCATCCTGCCCTTGATGCCCTGGAGGTCTTTTACTGTGGTCATATTGGGATAGGCTCGAATGAGAGCCCTGGTGTACGGGTGCCTGGGCCGGGAGAGCATATCCCGGGTTGGGCCTGACTCAATAATTTTACCGCCATAAAGTACAGCCATCCGCTCCGCCAGCTTGCTGGCGGTATCCAAGTCGTGGGTTGACACCAGCTTGGTGCGGTGCTCGTCTGTTTCTTTAAGTAGATTGGCCACTTCAGCCCTGGAGGCAGCGTCAAGTGAAGATAGCGGTTCGTCTAATATCAGTAATTCGGGGTTATTGGCCATGGCCATAGCCAAGAGGACTCTCTGTTGCTCACCGCCGCTAAGCTGGTGAGGATAGGCAGAGGAGCGAGCTTGGGGCAAGCCAAAATATCCCAGCAGCTCCGCAGCCCTGTCCCGGGCTTCCTCCCTGCTTTTTAGTCCGTGCTCTACCATCGGCTCCATAATTTGATTCAGGACAGTATAGACAGGGTTCAGCACATTGTTGGCATTCTGGAAGGCCATGGCAATCTGGCTCCACCTTATCGGCTGCATCTCTTTGTCAGTGAGCGATAGCAGGTTTTCACCGTTAAAGCGGATGGTTCCCTGGACTGTACCTTCTACCAGGCGCATGATGCTCAGGCCAAGGGTAGTCTTCCCTGTCCCCGACTCACCAACGATAGCTAAAGTCTCACCTGGCTCCAGTTTCAGGTCTATACCGTTAAGGATGACGTCCCCGCCGTAACTGACTTTCAGGTCTTTTATCTCAAGCAATTTCAACACCTCTCAATCTGGGCTCAAGGACCGGTTCGGCGGCATGGCCGACAAAGGTCAGGCCGATTATAGTCAGGGATAAGGCTACGCCGGTAGGAACCAGCCACCACTGCCAGACATTCAGATAGCTGAAGCTCAGAGCATCGCGCATCATCATGCCCCAGCTAACGATGGTCGGGTCACTTATCCCCAGGAAAGCGAGCCCGGCTTCCATGAAGACAGCTCTCCGTACGCCGTAGATGAAATCGACCAGCAGTATAGGCCCAAGGTCGGGCACTATATGGCGCCAGGCGATGTAGAAGTGATTGGCCCCGAACGATTTAGCTGCGGCCACATTTCCTCTCTCTTTTAATGAGAGGGCCTGCGCTCGTATTACTCTGGCACCTCCCTGCCAGCTCAGTAACGAAAGGAGAAGTATGAGAGTGGCAATACCGGGACTGATATAGGCTGATATCAGGATAACGATAATTATCATGGGAATCACGATGAAGGCATCGACTATTCTCATTACGACCTTTTCGTAAAGCCCACCGGCCAGGGCTGCCGAGACTCCGAACACAGTGCCCAGCAGCGTGGATAGAATACCCACGCCGAATCCAACCAGCAGCGAAGTTCTGGCACCGTAGACCAGCCGGCTCCAGATATCCTGACCGACGTGGTTCATGCCCAGCCAGTGGTGCCAGGACGGCGAAAGCAGGGAAGTGGTTGACTGCTGGTAGGGGTCATAAGGAGACAGGATGGGCGCCAGGACCGCCACACCTACCATGAGCAGCAGAATAATGAGCCCCGTCTTACCAGGACCGCTTTCTTTTATTTCCTTTTTTACATCAATATGCATGGCTCACTCTCGGGTCCAGCTTCGGGTAGGAAAGGTCAATGAGGTAGTTGACGACCAGTACAGATATAGCTACCATCAGAAACACCCCCTGAATGATTGGGTAGTCACGGGCTAACAGGGCTTCGTAGGTGAGGTAACCCACGCCCGGGTAGGCGAAGACCAGCTCAATGAAGAGAGTCCCGGTAACCACCCTGCCCATCCAGATACCTGCCTGGGTAACCACCGGCAGCATGGAGTTTCTGCCAGCGTGACGATATTTGAGTACACGCTGCGATAATCCCTTGGCCCTGGCGGTAAGCATGTAAGGTTCTTTGAGTACCGTAATCATGGTGTTTCGGGTGAGCAGATAGCCACTGGCCAGATGAGCTAGGGTCAGGGCAGCTACCGGCAGGAATAGGTGCTTCAATACGTCCAGCAGCAAGCCAAACCCTGTTAAACCGGAGTAGGGAGTTAGCGCTCCGGCCAGGGGGAAGATTCCCCATGTCACACCGAAAGCGATAAGCAGCAACATGCCCAGAAAGAAGTCAGGGAAGCCGTTCAGGCTCATCAGCCCGGTCAGCATGGCACGGTCGGTTCCGGAGCCGCGCCGCCACCCCGATTCGATTCCAAGCACTATCCCCAGTATGGTAGAGAGCAGCAGAGAAGTGCCTACCAGAAGCAGGGTCCACGGCAGGCGTCCCAGAATTACTGACAGCACTGAGGCATTATAGTAGTAAGAATGCCCCAGTTCACCCTGAAACAGTGTCAGAAAGTAAGTACCGAACTGTTGCCATAGCGGCTTGTCCAGGGCGAAGCGCTCCACAAGGTGAGTCTCGAGCTCCGGCGTCATGGCGACCAGTGCTTCATCACCGTAGATTGCCATGAGCGGGTCTCCCGGCATCATCCTGGGCAGCAGGAAGTTGAGCACCAGGATGAATAAGAAGGCTATGGCATAGGTAATCAGATTTCGCCTGTTCACCACTTCCCCTGAGCAATCTCCCGGTAAATCTGCGCCATCCAGTCGGCTACCTTGATATCTTCAGCCGCATAGTAGCCGGGATTATAAGGTTTAATATCTATGAGTGGGCTGCCGTCAATGGCGTCCAGTCCCTGCACCTTGAGGACATTTCCTTTACGTTCCAGTAACCGCACTACCATGGCGCAAACTGGATTAGGACGCGCCGGGCTACAGGTGGCGAAAATACCCACCAGCGGTAAGTCCTTCCTTCCCATAGGATGGGCCCTGGCTATAGAGCGCCCATCCTTATCGACACGATGTGCCCAGTAGAGCACCAGGAGGTGGGAGAAGCCTTCTATGCCGTCAAGAATACCAGTGAGGTCACTATCAATGACGAGCTCGGATATGGCTCTCCGGTTATCTCCTTCCCCCGTTGCTCTTGGCCGCCATTCTAAATCACCTGAGTCAGCCACCAGATTCGGCTCCTGCAGGGGGCTTCTTACTACCCCCACTGACCTCAGCTGCATAGGAAGGGCAGCTTCATTTCTTGCCTCTTTCCCGATCAATTTACCTCGCCTTTCTCTAAAAGAGCATCCACTTCTTTCCGGATGGTTCTGTAAACTTTACCCTCCAGATCCTTCGAGGGTAGCCTCTTCTCCTTTCGGAGGCTAAGCCGTGAGGCAAGCTCAATATAGCAGTCCACCGGCATTCCCTCCCTCTCAATTAGCTTAGCACCGCATTGGACACCACAAGCATCAATTAAGATTCGCTTCTCGGATTGTCTCATAATTTCCTTAAGCTTCCATGGTACTATCACTGCAGGGAGACATCCGATCTTGACGTCATCTGGGTTTTCTTCCCATATCCTGATACAAGCTCTAGAAGCAGCAACCCCCGTTGCACACCCGCCATAGCAGTTGAAAATCAAGAGCTTATAATGCTCCGCTTTTACACTTTTTGATTTCGCCTGCATATCACCTCCTTGCACTTTGCAGTTCACTCCCTTCACTTCCGCTATTTCACAAACGACATCCGGTTCAAAGGAATGGGAATGCCGCTGGCCATACCATCTCTGGTATAGAACAGGTTCACGCTGCCGTCATGGGCCCAGTACCATTTGGGATAATAAAGGGTAAGCGCCGGCAGGTCTTCAGCGTACACCTCCTGAACCTGGAATACCAGGCCCTTTCTCTTTTCAGTATTCATCTCGCTTAGCTGCGCTTCCAGAAGCTGGTTAAGCTCTTCATTGGAGGTATAACGGGCACTATTGAAGCCCCTGTCCATAATCACCCTTTTCAAAATAGATGGTTCGTAGAGACCTCCGTGGCCGTAGATGGACAGGTCAAAGTCCCACGCCTCTACCTTGGCATCAACCGTCTTGGCTTCCAGAGTCCTGAAATCTACCTTTATGCCTGCTGTCTCCAGCTGCTGCTTGATGAATTGGCCGTCCTCTTTGAAATCAGCTGTAGCCAGAAGTTCCAGTTCCAGTACCTTGTCGTCTTTAACGAAATAGCCGTCTTCCAGTTCGTAGCCCAGGCCTTCCAGAAGCTGTTTCGCCTTGGCCGGGTCGTACTCGTACTGCGGGGTGTCAGGGTTGTACCAGTCGCTGGTGGGCGGCATCATACCCGGGCTGCCGGCCAGGGCATGGCCCCGCTGGGTAATTTGTACCATGGATTCCCGGTCTATGGCATAGGCCAGCGCCTGCCGGAACTGCCTAGAAGATAGGGGGGCTTTGCGATGGTTCATGGTCAGCTTGGCATTCCAGGCGACCGGCGCCATAATTATGGTAAGCCCCGCCTCTTCAATTTCGGAGAGAACCTCAGGTGGTATGTCACCAGCGTTCACCGAGCCTTCCTTCAGTGCTGCTGGAATCATCTCCTCACTTATCTTGACGAACTTAATTTCATCCACAAGGGGCTTCCCCAGATAGTAGTCATCGTAGGCCTGGTAGAGATAGGTGCCGTGTTCTTTACTGTAGTCTGTCAGTGTGTAGGGGCCGGTTCCGATTACAGCCTCCGGCCCGGTAAGGCTCGTCGGTTCCTCCACCCCTTCCCAGATATGCTTGGGGATGATGACCATGGTTCCCGCTATATCATTCAGGAAAGGGGCGTAAGGCTGTTCCAGATAGAGTTTCACGGTGTGGTCATCGATTGCCGCCGCCTCTTTTATGCCGCTGGGGCCTATCAGTGTGACGAAGGGGTCGGGGTGGGTCTTTACGTAACCAATGGTGAAAACCACGTCTTCGGCGGTGAATTTCTCGCCATCGTGCCACGTAACATCATTGCGCAGTTTGAATACATAGGCGTTTTCTTCAGCAATATATTCCCACTCCTCAGCCAGCTGCGGGATAAAGCCGGAGGCATCCTTCCAGACGAGAGTTTCAAAGATGAAGCTCATGCGGGTGTAGCCCGGCCCTCGAGAGTAACGGAGGTAGGGAGAGGGGTAGCCCCAGTCACCGGTAACATCGGCTATGGTGTATGAATCAATTTGTGAACCTGCTGGAGCTTCACCGGTACTGCACGCCGGTAATATCAGCAGGGAAATGACCAGGATGATAATCGCTGCTTTGGGCATTGAGTTACCTACTCTCATCATAATGAATCTATCCTTTCTTAATGTCATTGAATATAGCCCTCATCAGTGAAATAATGCCTTGTTACATTTCATGATGCTTGCACCTGACCACATGGGTCGTGGATTTCTTCTTTCCTGTGGTGGTCTATTTTCAGGAGCATATGAGCAAACTCCCTGACATCCTCCATGCTGGGCCAGGACAGAAATGACCGTGCAACAAGCCGCATATTTCCAATAATCTGTGCAAATTGCCTGCGTCTATAGTATCCTCTATCTCCTGCCGCGGATTTTCTTTATTCACAGTCATCTCCTATTTCTAATAATATTGCAATTAGTTGTATATGCAAATAGTTGCATTTAATAGGTAAAAAAATATATAGGTCTCTTAATTACTTTTGCTTTTGCATTCTTCACAAAGCCCGCTCATAACCAGATGATTGAAGTCAACGCGGAAGCCGTATTTCTCCGCGAGCGATTCCTCAACCGATGTGAAAAGGTCTTCATCACACTCTATGGTCTTACCGCATCTACTGCACACCAAGTGATGGTGGTGCCCTTCTTCAGCATGGTGATAGATAGAATGGTCACCCAGTTCACTTTTAAAAACGCAACCTGCTCCCTCCAGGAGTTCGAGGGTACGGTATATGGTTGACTTATGCACTTCCGGCATTCTAGTGTGAACATGGGCTATAATCTCCTCAACGGTCAGATGAACCTCGGTTTCGTGGATAGCGTCTATAATCAGCTTACGCTGGGGAGTAAGCTTAAGTCCCTTTTGCTTTAATGTCTTAATGCAACTCATCGCTCTTGCACCTGATTGCAATTATAAATTACCTGGTACCGGTTGTCAACTCCCGCGCGGTTTTTGCCGTCATGCTTGTAAAAGAAATAGAAGATGACCTGCTATTTTGATATTTAAAAAATTAGAGGTGGTACAGGATGCGGCAGGTTTAGAGCAGCGTTCCCTGCGGGGGCTTTTTATTGTAAGGCAGGCCGAGGTGCTCGCAGGCGCGTGGGGTGGCAACCCGGCCCCGCGGCGTGCGTTCCAGGAAGCCAAGCTGCATGAGAAACGGCTCGTACACGTCCGTGATGGTATCGGACTCCTCACTGATAGAAGCGGCAATGGTGTCCAGTCCCACCGGCCCGCCGTTGAACTTCTCGATAATGGTATGCAGTACCTTGTGGTCGATTTCATCCAGCCCGATGGGGTCGACCTCCAGCTTGGACAGGGCGGCTATAGCCACTTCCTGGGTGATGATGCCGTCGGCCATTACCTGGGCGTAGTCCCTGACCCGCTTGAGCAGACGGTTGGCCACACGCGGCGTGCCGCGGGCGCGGCGGGCTATTTCTTTAAGCCCTTCTTCATCCGCCCCCACCTGAAGTATGCGGGCGGAGCGTTCGACTATTTTCTCCAGCGACGCCTGGTTATAGAAATCGAGTCGGTACACGGAGCCGAACCTGTCCCGCAGGGGCGGACTTAGCAGGGCGTAGCGGGTGGTGGCCCCTATCAGGGTAAAGGCGGGGAGGTTGAGACGCAGGCTCTTGGCGCCGGGCCCCTTGCCGATGATGATATCAAGGGCGAAGTCCTCCAAGGCGGGGTACAGTATCTCTTCTACCGTCCGGTTGAGGCGGTGAATTTCATCGATGAAGAGGACATCGTGTTTTTTCAGGTTGGTCAGGATGGCGGCTAAATCTCCGGTGCGTTCTATGGCGGGGCCGGATGTGGTCTTGATATTGACGCCCACCTCGACGGCGATGATATGGGCCAGGCAGGTCTTGCCCAGGCCGGGAGGCCCGTAAAACACAGTATGGTCCAGGGACTCTCCCCGGCCTTTGGCGGCGGTGATGGCTATCTTTAGATTTTCCTTCGTCTTGTCCTGCCCGATGAAGTCCGTCAGGGACCGGGGTCTAAGACTGGTGTCCAGAGGTGCGTCCTCGGCGCTGGGCTTGCCAGATATAATGCGAGCTATTGTCTCACCCCCTCAATGCTTTATGGGAAGGACGGCGAAAGGAACGCTAGGCAGGTTCTTCCTTGTTTTCTTCTCCCGTAGCCGTTTCGGCTTCCGGCTCTTCGGCCGCTTTCTCTTCGCCTCCCGGCAGGTCGGGCGCTTCTTCAGTTTCCGCTATGTCGGCTTCCGGCTCTTCGGCAGCCTCCCCTTCGCTTTCCGGTAAATCGGTTGCCTCTTCTGTCTCCGTTATCTCCGCGTCAGGCTCTTCGCCTCCCAGTGAGGTTGGCGCTTCCTCTCCTTCCTCTCCGCCGATAGTGTCGTCAACGGTTAACACTCCGTCTTCTTCCGTCATGCCCAGGCTGGCCAGTAATTTCATCGCTTCATCTTGTTCTCCAGCGGCGGTCAACTCGGCTGCCTCTTCTTCGCCGAGGTAGCGGGCAGGAATAAGCTTGCCGATGATGACGTTTTCCTTAAGGCCGACAAGTCTATCTACCCGGCCGTTAGCCGCGGCTTCGGTAAGGATTCTGGTAGTCTCCTGGAAGGATGCGGCGGCCAGCCAGCTATCGGTACTCAGCGATGTTCTGGTTATACCCAGCAGGACGGTATGCGCCGTGGCCGGTTCACCGCCTTCGGCCAGCACTTTGGCGTTGGTATCTTCATAGGTGAACTTGCTAAGGAGTTCGTCGGGAACGAGGTCGGTATCGCCGGCGGAATCGACGCGTACTTTGTTCAGCATCTGATGTGTGATGACTTCGATATGTTTGTCGTTGATGGTAACACCCTGGGAGCGGTATACCTTCTGCACCTCGTCGACCAAGTACTGCTGCACGGCTCCTTTGCCCAGTATGCGCAGTATGTCGTGCGGATTTATGGAGCCATCCGTAAGCTGCTGACCGGCTTTTATTTCATCGCCGGTCTTGACCCAGATACTGGCGGTAGAAGGAATAATATATTCCCGCTCCTCTTTCTCGGCATAGCTTATAACCAGCTGCTTTTTCTTAACATTGGCTTCGCCGGCAAAACGGGCCACGATGGGTTGTTCCTCCGGGGCCGGGGCGGTATCCGCTTTGCCGCTTTTAGCGGCGGCCGGGGTTGCCAGCACCATGCCGATATCCACCCACTGGCCTTTCTTGACCATTACCTTCCAGCCTGTAGGCAATGCGTATTCGTCCTGGTAAATTTCGGTGCTGGTGATTTTTATTTTCCGCCCTTCTTCGTTCTGAATCACCTCGGCGGTCCCGTCTATTTCCGAGATAATCGCCTGTCCCTTGGGTGTTCTGGCTTCGAAAAGCTCTTCCACCCGGGGGAGACCGCTGGTAATATCGAGTCCGACCACGCCGCCGGTGTGGAAGGTGCGCAGTGTCAACTGGGTGCCGGGTTCGCCGATACTCTCGGCCGCGATTATTCCTACAGCTACGTCGGATCCGATGAGATTTCCGCGGGCAAGGTCGCGACCGTAGCAGAGCCGGCAGGTGCCGCGCCGTGATTTGCAGGTAAGGGGCGACCTTACATACACCGAAGTCAGACCGGCCGCGGCAATTTCTTCAATTTTCTTTTCGTCGATTTCCTCGTTTTGAGCGACGATTACTTCGCCGGTTTCGGGATGGACGATGTCGCTGGCTGCCATCCTGCCGAGTATACGCTCGGAAAGCGGCGGTAAAATGCCTTTTTCTTTCGGCTCGGATATCCAGAGGCCGTCAGTGGTGCCACAATCGTCCTGCGAGGTAATAACGTCCTGGGCGACATCGATTAGGCGCCGCGTGAGATAACCGCTATCGGACGTCCTTAAGGCCGTGTCCGCCAGGCCTTTGCGGGCGCCGTGGGTGGAGATAAAGTATTCCAGGACGCTGTGGCCTTCGCGTAGGCTGGACTTGATGGGGAACTCGATGATTTTACCGGCGGGGTCGGTCATCAGCCCGCGCATGCCGGCCATCTGTCTTATCTGGGAGATGTTACCCTTGGCCCCAGATGTCGCCATCATGTAGATTCCGCCGTAACGGTCCAGGTTGCTGGAGATAGTATTGGTAATATTATCGGTTGTTTCCATCCAGATACCGACGACTCCGTTGTATCTTTCGTCCTCGGTAATCAGGCCGCGGTGGTACTGGTCTTCGATGATGGCAATCCTTTTCTCTGCTTTTTCCAGTATCTCGGGTTTGCTTGCCGGGACTTTGATGTCATTCACGGCGATGGTTATTCCCGACTTTGAGGCGTAGTGGAAGCCGAGACGCTTGATGCTGTCCAGCACTGTTCCTGTCTCTTCGTCAGGCAGCAATTTACAGCAGCTGGTGACTATTTGTTTCAGTGTGGATTTATCAATTATCTTGTTGAAAAAGCCCAGTTCCGCGGGCAACACCTCGTTGAAGATGATACGGCCGACACTGGTTTTAACTCTCTCACCTGTTTCTTTGTTCCTGACGTTAATCTCTTCTCTAAGGTCGACTACCCCGAACTCATAAGCGAGTTTGGCCTCCTCGAAGCTGCCGTATAGTTTACCGTTTTCTTTACCCTCGTGACGGATAGTCGTCAGGTAGTAGCAGCCGAGTACCATGTCCAGGGTCGGCGTTACGGTTGGTTCGCCGCTGCTGGGCAGCAGTATGTTGTGGTGGCTTAGCATCATGTCCCTGGCCTCTTTGACGGCGGCCCGGGACAGGGGCACGTGAACCGCCATCTGGTCGCCGTCGAAGTCGGCGTTGAAGGCGGAGCAGACCAGCGGGTGAATCTGAATGGCGCTGCCGTCGATGAGCACCGGCTCGAACGCCTGGATACTTAAGCGGTGTAGGGTGGGCGCGCGGTTAAGCAATACAGGACGCTCCTTGATGACATCCTCCAGGATATCGTATACCTCGGACTTGGCTCTCTCTACCAGTCTTCTGGCGCTCTTGATATTGGGGGCCAGCCCCTGCGCTACCAGTCGGCGCATTACGAAAGGCTTGAACAGCTCCAGGGCCATCCGCCGGGGCAGACCGCACTGGTGAAGTTCCAGTTCGGGGCCGCAGACGATTACCGAGCGTCCGCTGTAATCGACGCGCTTACCGAGCAGGTTCTGGCGAAAACGTCCCTGCTTGCCGCGCAGCATGTCCGAGAGCGACTTTAATTTATGGTTGCCGCTGATGGAGATGGCGCGCCCTCTCCGGCCGTTATCGATGAGGGAGTCGACGGCCTCCTGGAGCATACGCTTCTCGTTTCTTATGATAATTTCCGGGGCGCCGATATCTATGAGGTGGCGCAGCCGGTTGTTGCGGTTGATGACTCTCCGGTAAAGGTCGTTGAGGTCACTGGTGGCGAACCTGCCGCCGTCCAGCTGTACCATTGGCCGCAAATCGGGCGGCAGCACCGGCAGCACGGTCACTACCATCCACTCCGGCTTGTTTCCACTGTTGCGGAAGGCCTCGACTACCCGCAATCGTTTGCTGGCCTTCTTGCGTCGCTGCCCCGATGAAGACTGGGTTTCCTGCAGCAGGTTATTGCGTATCTCATCTAGGTTGATGCCCTTCGTGATATGCAGGATGGCTTCGGCGCCCATGGCGGCCTCGAAAACGTCCCCATATTTCATTTTGAGGTCGTGGTAGTGATTCTCAGTAAGCAGTTGCTTAACGTAGAGTTCCTTGAGTTTTTCCGTGTCAAGGGCAAGCTCTTCTTCGAGTTTGGTTTTTTCCCCGACGAATTTACCACGGAGCTGGTTTATTTCCTCTACGGTGGCTTTATCCTGCTCCATCTGGGACACCTGGGCCTCCACGGCTTGCTGTCGCTCCTCTATATTCTGGAGCGTGCTCTCCTCGAGATGACTGATAGTTTCCTGGCGGGCCTTTTCGTTTACTTCAGTGACGATATACTGGGAGAAGTAAAGGACGTGTTCCAGACTCCGCGGCGAAAGGTCAAGCAACAGGCCGAGTCGACTCGGTATGCCCTTGGCGAACCAGATATGGCTCACCGGGCAGGCCAGCTCGATATGCCCCATGCGTTCCCGCCTTACCTTGGCGCGGGCCACCTCGACGCCGCATTTATCGCAGATAACGCCCTTGTAGCGGATTCTCTTGTACTTGCCGCAATAACACTCGAAGTCCTTGGTCGGACCGAATATCCTTTCGCAGAAAAGGCCGTCCCTTTCCGGTTTCAGCGTGCGGTAGTTGATTGTCTCCGGCTTGGTTACTTCACCGTAAGACCAGCTGCGTATCTGCTCCGGTGAAGCCAGTGAGATACGGACGGCATCAAAATCGTTAATCTCGAACATTTTCGTCTACCTCTCTCCAGCGTGGTTCTTCACTTTCTTTAAGCTCTGCCTCCAGCTTGTAGGTTTCTTCCAGTGTTTCCTCTGCGGAAGCTATCTTGGTCTCCTCCTCGTTTATCACCTCGAGCGCGAGACCCAGGCTCTGTAATTCCTTGACGAGGACCTTGAACGATTCCGGCACGCCGGGCTGGAGTATATCATCGCCCTTGATGATAGACTCATAGGCCTTGGCGCGTCCGGTAACATCGTCCGATTTTATGGTCAGCATTTCCTGGAGGTTGTGGGCGGCGCCGTAGGCTTCCAGCGCCCAGACCTCCATTTCGCCGAAGCGCTGCCCGCCGAACTGCGCCTTGCCGCCCAGCGGCTGCTGGGTAATCAGGGAGTACGGACCCGTTGAGCGGGCGTGCACTTTATCTTCCACCAGGTGGATGAGTTTCATCATGTAAATATTGCCGACGGTCACCGGCTGGTCGAAGGGTTCGCCGGTTCGCCCGTCATGCAGGATAAGCTTTCCGTAAGTAGGCGGGGAGAATCTCCCCTCGGCGTTGACCTTTTCCACTACTTCTTCCAGTTCCTCCGGACTAAGAGCGCGGCCGGGTATATTCAAACCTTCAAGCCAGAGGCGCAGGCCGATGTCTCTTGCCTTTCCCCACAGGGATTCATCGAAAACCGCTTCGCCGTCGTAGCCGTGACTGTTAACCCAGTCCCTGGCTACATCCTGTTTGTAGGGGGCTTTATCTTTCCCGGGGGTGGGGTCGACAGCGCCTGCTTGCTGTACAATCCAGGCGCGGCACAATGCGTCCTCAATGGCCATATCGTCAGCACCGTCAAAGACCGGGGTAAGCGCCCTGAATCCCAGCATCTGGGCAGCCCAGCCGAGGTGGGTTTCCAGTACCTGGCCGATATTCATACGCGAAGGGACGCCGATGGGGTCAAGGATGATATCTACCGGTGTGCCGTCGGGCAGGAAGGGCATATCTTCTTTGGGAGCGATAATGGAGATAACACCCTTGTTGCCGTGTCTTCCTGCCAGTTTATCGCCGACGGATACCCGGCGTTTCTGGGCAATCCATACCTGTACCCACTGGTTGACCCCGGCGGGCAGGTCGTCGCCGCCCTCTTTGCTGTCTTTGCGGGTATACACTTTAACATTGATTACCTTGCCCCACTCGCCGTGAGGGACTCTCAAAGAGGTGTCTTTGACCTCTCGCGCTTTCTCACCGAAGATAGCCCTGAGCAGTTTTTCCTCGGCGGAGAGTTCCGTCTCGCCTTTGGGGGTGATTTTACCCACCAGCGTGTCATCCGGTCTTACTTCGGCGCCGATGCGTATGATACCGTCTTCATCCAGCTCACGCAGGCTTTCCTCGCCAACATTGGGTATGTCCCGTGTAATTTCCTCCGGGCCCAGCTTGGTATCGCGTGCTTCCACCTCGTGTTTATTGATGTGGATGGACGTGAACATATCTTCTTCAACCATGCGGCTGCTTAGGATAATCGCATCCTCGAAGTTATAGCCTTCCCAACTCATAAAAGCCACCGTTACGTTCTGCCCCAGCGCCAGCTCGCCGTTCTCGGTGGCGGAGCTATCCGCCAGTAGCTGGCCGGCCTCGATACGGTCGCCTTTGTTCACCAGGGGCCGCTGATTGATGCAGGTTCCCTGGTTAGTACGGACGAATTTCATCAGTTCGTAGGTATCTTTTTCGCCGTCGTCGCGGGTAATTTCGATTCGATACTTCGTATTGAA
Organism: Dehalococcoidales bacterium; assembly: GCA_034430575.1. GTDB lineage: Bacteria > Chloroflexota > Dehalococcoidia > Dehalococcoidales > RBG-16-60-22 > JAFGPF01. The sequence goes on along the minus strand of DAOUDZ010000064.1, from coordinate 21,837 downwards.
TTTTTCATCGATGTTGCCGGCGAGTTCGGTCACTACGCCGGCGTTATTCGCAAAGATTACCTGCCGGCTGTGCTTGGCAGCCTCAATTTCCATGCCGGTAGCCACCAGCGGCGCCTCGGGACACAGGAGGGGCACCGCCTGGCGTTGCATGTTGGCCCCCATCAGGGCGCGGTTGGCATCGTTATGTTCCAAGAAGGGCGTCAGGGCAGTGGCGACGCTGACCACCTGCTTGGGTGAAACATCCATTAATTCCATTTTATCGGGTGTTTCAAGAAGGTAGCCGTCACCTAGCCTGGCCTCGACTCTTTTTTCTTTAAACTGGTTGTTCTCGTCCAGCAGTGCGTTGGCCTGGGCGATGATATATTTGTCTTCCTCATCTGCCGGGAGATAGATAATTTCATCGGACACGAAGGGGACGACTTTTATTTTCTTTGACTTCAGTTTAGCCACCTTGGCGGCAAGTTGCGGGGTGATAACCCTATCGGCTTTTGCTAAAGTGGTGCCTTTCTCATTGATGACTGCCTCCGTGAGTGTTCTGCCGGTGAGTCGCTTGTCCTTGTTGCTTATCTTACTGATGACCTTGCGGTACGGCGTTTCGATAAACCCGTACTCGTTAATAATACTGTACGTGGCCAGCGAGCCGATGAGTCCGATGTTCGGCCCTTCCGGCGTCTCGATAGGGCAGATGCGTCCGTAGTGAGAAAAATGGACGTCTCTGACTTCGAACCCGGCGCGCTCGCGCGATAGGCCGCCGGGGCCCATGGCTGAAAGCCGGCGTTTATGGGTCAGTTCCGCCAGCGGATTGGTCTGGTCCATGAATTGCGATAGCTGTGAGCCGCCGAAGAATTCCCTGACGGCGGCCACGATAGGGCGGATATTCACCAGGGCGCTGGGGGTAACCGCCTCCGTGCCGATAATACTCATGCGTTCCCTGACTACCTGTTCCAGGCGCAGGAAGCCGATACGGAACTGGGTCTGCACCAGCTCGCCGATGGTGCGTACCCGCCGGTTGCCGAGGTGGTCGATATCATCGCCGTGGTCCTGCCCGTTATCAATCATGATGATGTGACGTACTATCTCAATGATGTCTTCACGGGTCAGGGTACGCTCTTTAAGACTGACATCGAGGCCAAGTCGCTTGTTGAGCTTGTAACGCCCTACGGTGCCCAGGTCGTACCGGGCCGATTCGAAAAACAGGTTCTTTATCAGTTTCCTGGCGTTATCCAGCGAAGGCATCTCGCCGGGGTGCAGCTTTTTATAGATATCGATTAAAGCCTCTTTCTCGTTTCTGATAAGAGGCTCGCGCTCCATAGTCGTGCTGATGTAATTGTGGTCGGACTTGTCCTCGTCTTTAAACAGGCTTAGCAGCTCTTCATCACTCCCGTAGCCGATGGCGCGCAGGAGGGTAGTGATGGGAATTTTACGTTTGCCGTCTATTTTAGCCGATATTACGTTCCGGTTGCTGGTCTCGAACTCCAGCCAGGCGCCGCGGGTGGGGATTAATTTTGCCTGGCATAATTCGTGACCGGAAACAGGGTCTTCATCGCAGGTAAAATAAACGCCGGGAGAACGCAGCAGCTGGCTGACGACTACCCTTTCAGCGCCGCTGGTAATGAAGGTGCCTTTGGCGGTCATCAACGGGATATCGCCGAAGAATAAATCCTGCTCTTTAATCTCACCGGTTTCTTTAACGAGCAGCCGTACCTTGACGTACAGCGGAGCGGAAAATGTCTGGTCGCGTTCGTGGCATTCCTGCTCCGAATGTCCCGGGCGCGGTTCGCGGAACTCATAAGCTATAAAGCCGAGCTCCAGTCTGTTGCCGGTAAGGTCTTTAATAGGAGATATCTCTTCAAGCAGCTGTTTCAGCCCTTCTTCTTGGAACCTCTGAAAGGAATCGAGCTGAACCTTAATCAGGTTGGGTACGTCCAGGACGTTGGGTAGCTTGGCATAAGATTTGCGTGGAACAGGGGTCTTCGATTCGGGTGTGGGTGCCGACGATGCTAAAACCATTCTTACTCCTTAGAAAAATGCAGCAATTCTAATGTTTAGTACGCTGTCTTTCGGAACTAAGACATGCGTGTATATACAGTAACACAATGGACATATATGCCTGGGAAGGTTAAAATAACAAACACTTGGGGCATTATTACGGATAATAAGGATATCACTTTCGTATATAGCTTGTCAAGTCCGGTGACATATATTTTTTTGATAAATAATTAAATTTTCTAGTATTTTTTTAGGGAGAGGCGGGTGAAATTAAAAAATAGTATCGTCTTCCTGCTATAATAAGCTTGGTGATATGAGTACATTGACCAAGGCCAGGCTGTTGCTGGCTATACTAAGCACCTCGCTGGAAGAATTTGCCATCTGGGCAATCTGGCGCTGGCTTCTTCCCGAGTTCGGGATATTTTTGCCTTTCCAGGTGGTTATCATTGTGCTTCTAGCCTGGGCCGGATTCAGCATTTGGCTTTTTATTTTTACCACCCGGACGTTGAAAAAACAGGTGCCGGTCGGTCTGCCGTCAATGATCGGTACCAAAGGCAAGGTTTCCTGCAAACTATCGCCGGAAGGTATGGTGAGAATCAGGGGCGAACTCTGGGGGGCGGCTTCAGCCGAGGGCGATATCGATAGCGGCGAGGAGGTGTTGGTGGTAGACGAGGATGGCTTAAAGCTGCTGGTGCGTAGAGCCAAAGATATTAAGGCTACACATTAAAGAGAAAGTTAATAACGTCTCCGTCCCGGATAATGTAGTCCTTGCTTTCAAGTCGGAGCAGGCCCTGTTTCTTAGCCTCGGCGATACCGCCGCACTTTACCAGGTCTTCAAAGCCTATTCCCTCGGCGCGAATGAACCCCTTTTCCATGTCGGTATGAATCTTGCCGGCGGCTTTCAGGGCGGTGGTATCTTTCTTGAGAGGCCATGCCCTCACCTCGTTAGAGGCTGCGGTGAAGAATGAAATAAGGTCGGAAAGCTCGTAGGACATTTTAATCACTCGTTCCAGCCCCGGCTCTTCTATGCCGAAATCGGCGCGGAATTCCCCGGCCTCGTTTTCTTCCATCTGCGCCAGTTCCATTTCCAGCTTGCCGCAGATAGCGATAACCCTGCATTTAGTCCCCGCATATTGTTTGTTTAACTCTTCTTCCAGAGAAGCCGCTTGGGGGAGCTGCTCTTCACCGATGTTGACTACGATAAGGAGGGGTTTAGCGGTGAGAAACTGGTAATTGGCGATTAGTCTGGACGCGGTCGGTTCCAGTGCCAGCTCGCGGATGGGTCTATCGTTTTCCATCTCGACTTTAAACTGCATTAAAATATTTTTTTCCTGGAGGAGAACCTGGCCTTCGTTAGGCTTGGCCCCTTTCAGGGAAGTCTCCAGTTTTTCCAGCCTTCTCTCCATGATGGCCAGGTCGGAGTAAACCAGTTCCGTGTTAAGAGAGCTTATATCTCTGTGGACATCAAGGCCGCCTTCGGGGTGGGGGATGCTGTCGTCGGTAAATGCCCGCACGACGCAGATAAGCGTATCGACCGTATTGAGTTGATTGAGCAACTCGCCGCCTATGCCTTTGTCCATGGCTAGTGTCTTGACCGAGGCCCCCACGTCGATGTATTTCGCTTCGGCCGGGACGATTTTTTGCGGGTGAAAAATCTCGTTAAGAGCCTTAAGGCGCGGTTCCGGCACCTTGGCGATGCCGACGTGCGGGGAAAGTCCATCCCTGGCATGGGTAGCGGTATCTGCCTTGCCTCCGGTCAGGGCGTTGAAGACGGTTGTCTTGCCGCTCTGGGGCAGGCCTATAATGCCGATATTAATATTCATCAGTGCGCCGTGTTATTAGCTGCGGCTGGATTGTCAGCGGCCTTTCTTGACTATATCCCGGGCTTTCTTAAGGGCCAGGTCCCTTTCGTCGATGTTTAATTTATCGTTGGCGGCCAGGTTAAGCAGAACGAGCAGCGCTTCGTGGGAGGCCATATCGCCGAGCTGGTTGATGGCCTGCGTCCTCATTTTGCTGGCCATCTGCATATCCGTGGCAATGCCCGCCAGTTTCCTTAATTCTTCAGTCACGACGCCTTCATCAGGGATTTCCGACATCTTTGTTCACCTCTTGATTTTAGCAGTTTGGTTGACGGTTTATTGTTTCTTAGTGCGATTATTCATTAACGGCGGTTTTTTGTCAACCTTACCCATCGGCCGCTGGTATGGTAAAATGGGTAAAATCCCCCCGGAGGATGATAGTTGCTACACGTGCTTATCGGCGAGGACGATTTTGCCATCCGCCAGGCGCTCGACGCGATAAAGGGGGGCATCGGTGACGCCGATGCCCTGATGTCCAATACCAGCGTGCTTGACGGTCGCCAGGTAACGCTGGAGCAGTTAAAGAGTGCCTGCGAGACGGTGCCCTTCCTTTCGGAAAAACGCCTCGTCATCGTCGCCGGCTTATTCGAGCGTTTTGGCGGAGGAAATAAAAAGGGACGTAAGAAGACATACGGTCAGTCGGCCCAGCCGGAAGAATACAGGGCAATAGCCGATTGTATTAAAGAACTGCCGGAATTCACGGAGCTGGTGATAATAGGGGGCGAGGTGAATACCGGCAACCCGCTTTTACGTGAACTCTCGACTTTTACCAGGGTAAACTCGTTCCCTCCGCTGAAACCGTCGCAGTTAGGCCAGTGGATTACGCAGCGGGTAGAAAAGGCCAGAGGCAGCATATCCCCGCCGGCGGTAAAACTGCTTGGCAGATTCGTGGGTAACGACCTCTGGACTATGTCCAACGAGGTAGATAAACTTGTTTCGTTCGTGGGCGGACGCCGTATCGAGGAAGAGGACATTAGAGCGGTGGTGAGCTATGCCCAGGAAGCCAATATCTTCGCTATGATTGACGCCGTCCTCGAGTTCAGGGTCGGCGCCGCCCAGGAGCTATTACAGCAGTTGTTCAAGCAGGGGGCGGCCCCCGCCCAGATTCTGGTCATGCTTTCGCGGCAGGTCAGAATTATTTTTCTGATAAAGGAAATGAGAGGGCGGAAAAAGACCCGCGCTGATATTCAAAGCAAACTGGGTCTCACTTACGACTTTGTTTTACGCAAGGCCTGGGACCAGGCGGACAGGTATTCTACCGCGAGACTGCGCGAAGTATACCACAGGATTCTGGAAACGGATGTCTCCATCAAGACGGGGAAGCTGGAGGGTGAAGTCGCCCTGAATATCCTCTTTGCGGAGCTCGGGCAGAGAGGCGCCGTTTCAGCTTGACAAATTGACGAAATAGGATAAAGTATTAGTAACATGACCGCAAATCAACGCGCCCCCATCCTTGCCGTCGATATCGGCGGCACCAAGATAATGACCTCCCTCTTCACTCCCGATATAAAGATGCTGGCTAAAGATATCCGCCCCACCCTCGCCGATGAGGGCGTTGAGGCGGTCATTGAAAGACTCTGCTCGTCAATCGGCGATATCCTCAAGCAAAATAACCTTGAATCGTCCCGACTGGGCGGCATCGGCATCGCCTGCGCCGGCGGTATCGACTCCGGCAGGGGCGTGGTGGTAACTTCCTCCCCGAACATGATAGGCTGGACCGATGTTCCCCTGGCTGATATTTTAAAGGAAAGGTTCAAGGTCGGCGCTTACGTGGTTAATGACGCCAGTGCCGCTGCCCTGGGGGAGCACTGTTGCGGCGCCGGTAAGGGAGTAGACAATCTTGTCTTGTTGACCCTGGGCACCGGTATCGGCGGCGGCATCATCGCGGGTGGAGAACTGTATCTCGGCGCTATCGGCGCGGCCGCGGAGATAGGCCATATGACTATCGATGATAACGGCCCGAAATGCGGCTGCGGTAATACCGGCTGTCTGGAAATGCTCGCCTCCGGCAGGGCGGTAGAAAGGGACGCTATCAAACGCATCGGCCGGGGCGAAAAATCCTCTCTTGTTGAGATAGTCGGGGGAGAGACGGATAAAATTACCGCGGAGATGGTCGGCAAGGCTGCCCGGGAAGGCGACCCCCTGGCCTTGGGCGTTCTCTCGCAGGCTTCTTACTACCTGGGTATCGGCATGATTAACCTGGTCAATATCTTTAATCCGGAGATGATTGTTCTCGGCGGCGGCATGGCGGAGCTCGGCGACCTGTTTATCGCTCCGGGCAGAAAGATGGTGGCGGAGCGCGCTTTCCCCATATCTTCGCGCTCGGTGCGTATCGTTACCGCGCAGCTCGGCAACGAGGCGGGCGTCTATGGCGCCGCGGCTTTCGCTCTTGAACAATCAAAGAGGAGGACGGCATGAAAGTCCGTAAAGCGGTTATAATTGCGGCGGGGCGGGGGACCAGGTTTCTCCCCATGACCCGCACTCAACCCAAAGAAATGTTGCCTCTGGTGGACAAACCGCTGATTCAGTACGGGGTGGAGGAGGCGCTCGATTCGGGTATCGAGCAGATAATCATGGTTACCGCCCAGGGCAAGGAGGCCATGGAAGACTACTTCGACCGCTCTCTGGAACTGGAGCATTTCCTGGAGCAAAAGGGAGACGCGGGGCGTCTTTCGAAGATGCGTGAACTGGCGAATATGGCGGATGTCTGCTATGTCCGGCAGAAAGAGCAGCTGGGACTGGGACATGCCATTTTTACCGCCAGGGATATCGTGGGCAATGAGCCCTTCGCCGTTATACTCCCCGATGACATTATCGATAGCGATGTGCCCTGCTTGAAGCGGATGATTGATATTTACGATAAATATAGTGCGGGTGTCGTGGCGGTGGAACGTGTCCGGGATGAGGATACCCGGAAATACGGCATCATCGAGCCGCAGGACGTTGCCGATAGAATATATCAGGTATTGAGCCTGGTGGAGAAGCCGGAACCGGCGCAGGCCCCATCTCGACTCGGCATCGTGGGGAGGTATGTGTTTACGCCGGAGATATTCGATGTTCTGGCAGTTACCCCGCCGGGCAAGGGTGACGAGATACAGATAACCGATGCCATGCAGTTGCTGCTGAAGCAGCAGAAGCTCTACGCCTTTGAGCTTGAAGGTGTTCGCCATGATACCGGCAACCCGCTTGGCTGGCTGAAGGCCAACGTGGCGCTGGCTTTAAAACGCGATGACTTCGGCCCGGAGCTACGAGAATACCTGAAAAAGCTGCTCTAAAAGCCTCCCCTCGTTATATATCTATTCCCACCCAAACCGCCCTCGCATCACTCTCTGCATATCACGAAGTATTTATTCCTCCCATCCCCCAAAGGGGTATTTGATAGGTAGACCAACAAATCTCCATTGACAGCCAGCACCCCTTGAACTTACAATTATGGTAAGCGTATTACGGTCTTTTCTGGAGAAATCTTGTGAATAGCAACGAACTGCGAACGGCGTTTTTAAAATTCTTCGAGGAGAAGGGGCATAAGGTTATCCCCGGTTCTTCGCTGGTGCCCAGAGGTGACCCCACCCTGCTGCTGACCAGCGCTGGTATGGTGCAGGTCAAACCGTATTTCACCGGTGAGGCCACGCCTCCCTCGAAGAGGCTGGCTTCCTGCCAGAAATGCTTCCGCACCACCGATATAGAGTCGGTCGGCGATGCCACCCATTGTACCTTTTTTGAGATGCTGGGCAACTTCAGCGTCGGCGATTATTTTAAGAAAGAAGCCATTGCCTGGGCGTGGGAGTTTGTTACCGAACGACTTAAATTGCCGCCGGAGCGACTCTGGATAACCATTTATCTGGATGATGATGAATCCTTTAAGCACTGGCGGGAGTTAGGCATCCCCGAGGAAAAAATCCTCCGGTTCGGTGAGGAGGACAACTTCTGGGGTCCGGCGGGCAGTTCCGGCCCTTGCGGGCCATGCTCCGAGATTCATTACGATTTCGGGGAAGAGGTCGGCTGCGGCAGACCCGACTGCAAGCCGAACTGTGAGTGCGGTCGTTTCTCGGAGGTATGGAACCTCGTTTTTACACAGTATAACCAGGATGAAGCCGGCAACCGGACGCCATTGCCGAAGCCGAATATCGATACCGGCATGGGGCTGGAGAGGACGGTGGCGGCGGTAGAAAATATACCGACCATTTATAAGACCGACTTGTTCGTGCCGCTGTTGGAAACGGTATCCAAACTGACGGGAAAGGACTACGGGGAAAACGATAATGATGATTACGCCATGCGTGTCGTGGCGGAACATGGACGCGCTGTGGCTTTCCTCATTGCCGACGGCGTTATCCCCGGCAACGACGGGCGGGGCTACGTGCTGCGGCGGCTCCTGCGCCGGGCGGCGCTCTTTGGGAGGAGATTAGGACTTGATAAACCTTTCCTTAACCAGATAGCCGGTGTGACTATTGAGAGTATGTCCGGCATTTATCCTGAATTAAAGCAAAGGCGCGACTTTATTTTCCAGGTTATTGAGCAAGAGGAGAAGAGGTTTGAGGAGACGTTAAGCACCGGACTGGAAATAATCGATAGCGTGCTATCGAAAACATTTGTGAAAAAGACCAAGAAAGTATCCGGCAAAGACACCTTCCGACTCTATGATACCTACGGCTTTCCCGTAGAGCTGACGAAAGAAATCGTGGAAAAGTCGGGTTTTACGGTGGACATGGATGGTTTTGAGAGTGAGATGGAGAAGCAGCGCGAGAGGGCGCGCGCTAGTCATAAGTTCGACATTACCCCGAAGGGACTTGAGTATCTTTATTCTGATAGAGATACTGAACCAAGTCAGTTTGTAGGTTATCAGTGTTTAAAATGTGAAGCGAATATCGTTTCTCCAGAAAAAGCGATGCTTAATGATAAACCAAGCATCGTATTGGATACTACTCCCTTCTACGCCGAGATGGGCGGTCAGGTCGGCGATACCGGCGAGATAGTTGGTAATACAGGGCGATTCAAAGTAACAAATACTATTCGCGTGCGTTCTGATGTCATCGTTCATCAAGGTGAAATTGTAGAAGGATATTTATCTAAAGGTGATAAAGTAGAGGCAATAGTAGACATGGACCGCCGACTGGACATCGCCCGCAATCACACGGCCACCCACCTTTTACATTCCGCCCTACGGCAGGTGCTCGGCGAGCATATCCAGCAGCGGGGCTCGCTGGTCGCCCCGGAGCGCCTCCGGTTCGATTTTTCTCACCTGGCCGCCGTGACGCCGGAAGAAATCAAGGAAGTCCAGAACATCGTCAACGATAAAATACGCCGGAACCTCAAAGTATATGATGAAGAGACCGACTATAAAAAAGCCGTTAATGAAGGGGCAATCGCCCTCTTCGATGAAAAGTACGGCGATGTCGTCCGCGTCATGCGCATCGGCGAGCCGGTGGTAAGCGCCGAGCTCTGCGGCGGCACCCACGTCAGTATGACGGGCGAGATAGGGTATTTTCATATTGTTAGTGAAAGTAGTATTGGTGCAGGACTTCGCCGTATCGAAGCATTAACAGGTCGAAATGCTGAAGCGACCATTGAAGTATATCTGCAATATCAGCGAGAGCTTGGAAAGAGCTTAGGTGCTTCAATAGAGGATTTAAAGGACAAAATTACAAGTATATTCGCTGAGTTGGATAGAGAGCGTCGGCGAAGACAAGAACTTGAAAAAGAGCTGGCCAGACATGAAGCCGGGTCGCTGCTAAAACAGGTGGAATCAATCAAAGGCGTCAACGTGCTGTCAGCTAAAGTATCGACAGGCAACCAGCAGGTATTACGCGAGATGGCCGACCTTATCAGGGATAAGTTGGAGAGTGTTATCCTCGTTCTGGGCGGCGTCAGCGGTGGCAGGCCTGTTTTTATCGCTGCCGTAACCCCTGACCTCGTGAAAAAGGGCTACAATGCCGGGGATATCATCAAGCGAGTCTCGCAGGTAACCGGCGGTGGGGGTGGCGGCAAGGCGAACTTCGCGCAGGCGGGCGGGCGGGACAAAGGCAAGCTTGATGAAGCCCTGCGCCTGGTGAAGGACCTGGTATAATGCGGAGGTTAACATAGCGCGTATTCTGGGACTTGATATCGGCGATATCCGTGTCGGGGTGGCCCTTAGCGACCCTCTGGGTATCCTCGCCAGCCCGCTGGCCATTGTAAACAGATATGATGAGCTGGAGGCTGTAGAAAAGATTGCCGGTATTATTCGCCAGCATGAGGTGGGACGGGTAATCGCCGGCCTGCCGTTGAATATGGATGGCTCCATGGGCGAGCAGGCGGGCAAGACCATGTCCTTCGTAGCGTCGTTGAGTCGCCAGATTAACGTCCCCGTGGAATACCGCGATGAGCGCCTTTCCACTGTATCGGCCAGGGAGCTTATACAGGGGGTCAGGAAGACCGGCCGGTATACCAGGTACGATGCGGCCGCCGCCGCGCTCATTCTTCAGAGCTACCTGGATGAAGTAGCCGGACAGCGCGCCGACGATTTCTCCCCCGCCGACTGAATAAAAGTGTCTCATGCGCTTATCGCAGCCTTCTCGTTTCAGGGTTAGCTTTGTTGACAAGCATTTAATCCCGCTAGTATCATAGAATTGAGAGTGTGCTTTCCGTAAGACATTTCAGGGATGCGGTTATTTTTGATGATGCGGGTTAGCAGGACAGGATAAATGGAATGGCTGTAAAACGTGACTATTATGAAGTGCTCGGGGTATCGCGCGATGCCTCGACCGAGGAGATAAAGAAGGCCTTTCGCAAGCTGGCGTTTCAGTATCACCCGGACCGGAATCGCGATGGTGACGCGGCGGATAAGTTCAAGGAAGTCAACGAGGCTTATGAGGTACTTTCCGACGCGGACAAACGCTCTGCCTACGACCGCTTCGGACACAGCGGCGCCGAGGGCATGTTCGGGAGGGGCTTCGAGGGATTCGACTTCGGAGATTACGGCGATATCTTTGAAGGCTTTTTTAACTTTTTCAGCGGCGCGGGCACTACTACCCGGCAGGCGCCCAGGCGCGGTAACGACCTGCGGTACAGGATTTCCATTTCTTTTGAAGAGGCGGCGCTGGGCTGTGAAAAGAAAATCGGCATAACCCGCGTTGAGGTATGCGAAACGTGTCACGGCACCCGCGCTAAGCCTGGCAGCCAGTCGACCCGCTGCCCGGAGTGCAACGGCACCGGCCAGGTGCGGCGCGTGCAGCGGAGCCTGTTCGGTCAGTTCGTAAATACGACCGTTTGCGGACGGTGTCACGGCGAAGGCTCTTTAATTACCGAGCCCTGCCAGGACTGCAAAGGTTCCGGCTATCAGAAACGAAAACGCGATATCTCGGTCGGGGTGCCGGCTGGCATCGATGACGGCAACGGCATACGTCTTTCCGGCGAGGGTGACGCCGGCTCTCGCGGCGGTCAGGCGGGTAATCTGTACGTGGTGGTTTCGGTCGCGCGGCATGAACTCTTTACCAGAGAAGATGACAGCGTCATCTATGAGCTGACGGTAAATTTCGCGGAAGCGGCTCTCGGAACTGAAGTGGAAGTCCCGACCCTGTACGGTGACAGCAAGCTGAAAATTCCTGCCGGCAGTCAGAACGGCAGGGTCTTTAAGTTGAAAGATAAGGGTATCCCTCACCTGCGCGGCGGCGGGCGCGGCGACCAGATGGTCGTTTTACGTGTGGTGACGCCGGAATCCCTGAACAAGGAGCAGCGTAAACTTTTCGAAGAGCTGTCCAGGAGTCTGGATAAGGATAAATAAGGTAGTTCCCGCTATTTGTTGTTTGAGGCCTTATTCCTGCGCCTGAAGAGTGAGAATAACCGCCACCGGCGCCCCGCCAGTTCATGCTTGGCGTTGCCTCCCATCAGCTCAACCGCTGCCTGGCGCGGATCGGCGCCTTCATAGAGTACCTGGTGTATCTTTTCCGTAATCGGCATTTCCAGTCCGAGCTGCTCCGCCAGATTTGTGGCTACCAGAGTGGTATTAACGCCTTCCGCCACCTCGGTCATTGATTCCAGAATTTCCTCCAGCGTACGTCCCCTGGCCAGTTCGGTACCCACGTAATGGTTGCGGCTTAACGGACTGGCACAGGTAGCGATAACGTCCCCCAATCCGGCCAATCCGGAGAAGGTGAGGGGGTTCGCCCCCAGCGCCATGCCCAGGGCGGTTATCTCGGTCAGGCCCCGCGTTACGAAAGCGGCCTTAGCATTATCGCCGTAGCTCAAACCGTCGGCTATGCCGGCGCCGAGCGCGATGATATTCTTCAAAGCGCCTCCCAGCTCCACCCCCACGATGTCGGAATTGGTGAAGATGCAGAAGTTGGGGCATGTCAGCAGCCTTTGTGCCTTCTTAACCGTGTCCCCGTCTTCGGCGGCCACCACGGCGGCTGCAGGGTGATTTTGCATGATTTCCCGGGCAAGGTTGGGGCCGGAAAGCACGCAGATGTTGGCGACAAAACGCGGGTCGATTTCCTCGGCGATGACTTCTGACATGCGTTTATTGCTGCCTATCTCCAGGCCCTTGGCAGCGCTTATAATTATGGTCGATTTGGTGAGGTGGCTCGCTATCTGCGAGATATTCTGCCGCATCGTTGCGGAAGGCACCGCCAGGATAACGGCGCTTGCTTCGTCCAGCGCCTCGGCTATCTGGTGGGTAAGAACTACATGTTCCGGCAGCGTCACGCCGGGGAAACGGACAGGGTCGAGTCCACTTTTCTTGAGTTTGGTAGCTTCTCGTTTCGTCCGTGCCCACAGCCTGACCTCGATGCCTTTATTGGCCAGGAGTATTGCCAGCGTTATTCCCCAGGCGGTGGTGCCGATAACGGCAATGTTCTGCATTCTTAAAAGTCCGTTCTTCCTGGTGTAGATTAAAAAAGACTATTCGGGGTTGTTAGAAGAAGCCGGGGTCTCGGCCTTTGCCTTTTCGCCTATCTTGCGTTCGGTGCCGGATACCAGCCGCAGGATATTATCGCGGTGCATAATATAGATAAATATAGCCCCTATCATGGCATAAGTGACATATTCAATCGGAGGGTAGGGTTTCAAAAAGTCTATTCTCAAGACGTTCAGCGCTATTAACATGATAAACGCGGTGACGGCCCCGATTATGGAGCCGAGAGACATGTATTGGGTCCTGAAGCCGATAATAAGCATAAGCCCGCCGCCGACAATGCCCGCCGGCCAGTGCAGGGCCATCAGTCCGCCGATAAACGTGGCCACCCCCCGCCCCCCCTTGAACTTGAGAAATATAGACCAGCTGTGCCCGGCAATCGCTGATAAAGCCGCCAGCACTTTGGCGATTTCCAGCCAGTAAAACCCGATTGTCGAGGACGTGGCATAGTCGCTGAATATCATCCCGGCGAAAGTAACCGCCAGTACCCCCTTGCCCACGTCGAACAGGAGTGAAAGGGCCGCGGCTTTTCTCCCCGCCGCCCGCATCACGTTGGTCATGCCTATCTTGCCGCTGCCTACCTGCCGGATATCCTTCTTGGCGAATATGCGGGCTATCATCAGGCCGAAGGGTATCGAGCCGAGAAAGTAGCCGATAACTACCACGGCGATATACAGGCCGGCTATCATGGTTCTTCACCCCTCGTTTTAAAAATCAGGCGGAGCGGGGTGCCGGTAAAGCCGAATGCCTCCCGCAGTTTGTTTTCCAGGTAGCGGCGGTAAGAGAAGTGTATCAATCTGGTATCGTTCGTAAAGAAGACGAATGTCGGCGGGTTTACCTCCGCCTGGGTGGCGTAAAAGATCTTCAATTGCTTGTTTTTGAGTCTCGGTCGATTGTGTGATGCAACCGCCTGCTGTATGACGCTGTTTACTTTTGCGGTTGATAATCTTTTAAGCCTCTCCCGGTAGACCTCGCTAACTTGAGGCATAATTTTCTCTACTCCCTGTCCGGACTTAGCCGAAGTATATAATATCGGGGCGTAAGAGGCAAATTTAAACTGGCTCTTGATGAATTTATTCCACTCGGCCAGGTCTTTGTTTTCAATCAGGTCCCACTTGTTAACGATAATCACGATGCCCTTGGCGGCTTGCTGAATATACCCGGCGATATGGGTGTCCTGTGTTGTCGCCATCTCGGTGGCATCCATGACCAGCAGGACGACATCGGCCCGGTCAATCGCCCGCAGCGTGCGGATGACGCTGTAGCGTTCTACCCCCGCTTTCACCCGTCCCCGCCGCCTGACTCCGGCCGTATCAATAAGTAACACATTTTTACCGTTAAAGTCAAACAGCGTATCGACGGCATCGCGGGTGGTCCCCGGCGTATCATCCACAATCGCCCGCTTATTGCCGATAAGGACGTTTAGCAGCATCGACTTGCCCACGTTGGGGCGGCCGACTATCGCTACCTTGATGGCTTCTATTTCATCCCCGGCGGGCGACTGCGGCGGCAGTAGAGAGACGATGCTGTCCAGTAATTCGGCTACGCCGCGGCCGTGATGAGCGCTGATGATTATCGGCTCTCCCAGCCCCAGCTCATAAAATTCCACGGCTTCCATCTCCAGCTGTTCGTTATCCGCTTTATTGACGGCGAGCAGCACCGGCTTGTTGGCGCGGCGGAGCATATCGGCAACTTCAAAGTCGGACCGCGTCAAGCCGTCTTTAACATCCACCATGTCGATGATGGTATCGGCATCGCCGATGGCCGTCTCTATCTGCGCCCTGATGCCTTGAGCGATGGTAGTATCGGGTTCTATCTCCAGTCCGCCGGTATCGATGAGGGTAAATTCGACCCCCTGCCAGGTAACATCGGCCATATTGCGGTCACGGGTAGTCCCCGGGGTTTCTTCGGTAATGGCCAGGGGTTTACCTACCACCCGGTTGAGGAAAGTGGACTTGCCGGCATTGGGCCGGCCAACGATGGCGACAACTGGCTTGGTCATTGATGTATACTTTCCATTGATTATTCAGGCAATCGGGGCGCTGGTTATCTCTTCGCGGGCAGCTCGCGCGCCAGTTTCACGCTGGGGGCTTCAATCTGCGTCCGGGCGATGTTCTTCAACTCCACGATGGTATTCCGGAAGTTCTCCACGAACGCATTGTATTCCGTCACGAACCGGTTGTACTGTTCCATCACGTTTTTGGGTACTTCGAACTTGTCCGCTATTTCACAAAACTGGTCTGTGAAATCGTAGTAGTGGTTGTTTATTGCCCATAGTTCGTTGAGGTGATTGTGTAAAAAGGCGGAATACTTACGGTTCCTCAAGTCGGTTTCCACCCTGGTGGCGAAGTGGTCTGTCCAGGAATCGAAGATGCGGTGCGCCATTTCACAGCCCCTGGCCCATTCCCATACCTGGGGATTTTCGACGCTGAACAGGTTATCAATCACGGCAAAGACGGAAAGTGATGAATTGCCCATGAAACGCCGGTTGAAATAGGCGGTCAGCTGTGACAGCCTTACCGATTGTAGTTCGAGCTGGTTCTTTCTGGCATTGATAACCGCTATTATCAGCCCTATGCACAGTATGACTACCAGGACCGGTATCATGATGTTGATGGATAGTTCGTAGATAAGGCTGACGACGGCTATGGCGGTTATCAGGGCGGGGTACCAGCCGCGACTTATTATGCTTTTAAACATTTTCCTTCCATCCTTAATGGTAATCGGCGAGCGGTATCTCCAGGCCGCCCAGCATTTCCATCAGCAGCGCCTTTAACAGGTGCATTTTATTTTCCGATTGTTCAAAGACCACCGAAGACTCGCCGTCCATGACCTCGTCGGTCACTTCCTCGCCGCGATGAGCCGGCAGGTCGTGCATGAAAATGGCGTCTTCCCGGGCCAGGGAGAGAAGCTCGCGGTTCACCTGGAAACCGGCGAATGCCTTCCGGCGTTTTTCAGCCTCGACTTCCTGCCCCATGCTGGCCCAGACATCCGTGTAAACAATATCCGCCCCGGAGACAGCCTGCCGCGGGTCTTCCGTGCAGAATATCTCGGAGCCGCTTTCGGCGGCGTATTGGCGGGCCGTGTTTAGAATGTCCCCGTTGATTTCATAGCCGGCCGGTGACGCGAAGCGGAAGTTCATGCCGGTAAGCGCCGCGCCCAGGAGAAGACTGTGGGCTACGTTGTTGCCGTCCCCGATGAATGCCAGGGTTGAGCCTTCTAATTCACCTTTCTTTTCATAGATAGTCAGCAGGTCGGCCAGCGCCTGGCAGGGGTGTTCCATGTCGGTAAGCGAATTTATCACCGGTACTCGTGAATAGCCGGCGAAAAGCTCCAGCGTCTGCTGGGAGAACGTACGCACCGCGATGCAGTTGGCATAGCCGCTAAGCACGCGGGCGACATCGGCGACCGACTCACGCTGGCCGAGTCCCACCTCCGCCGGCGACAGGTAGATGCAGTGTCCGCCCATCTGGCGCATGGCGACTTCAAAGCTTACCCGGTGACGCAGTGAAGGTTTTTCAAAGAGGAGAGCCAGGACTTTCTCGCTTAGCGGGGTGCCCCAGCCCATAGCCTTCATATCCAGAGCGCCGGATATGAGCCGGTGTATATCCCCGGGGGTAAGGTTGGAAATAGAAAGAAAATCCTTGCCGTTCAAATTAACCTCCTGTATTTCACCAGTATATCACGAAATCCGCATTATTCAACAGTGGTAAACTTGACACATAATGAATTACTTAATTAACATTCGATAGTACGGGAGGTGATGATGACAAAGAATGAAAAGTTCACGGTTTCAGGCAGCCAGGTACTGGAAAAGGTAAAGCAGCTCATCCGTGAAGGCAACATCAGGAGGGTGCGCCTGCTCCACGACGGCAGGACGGTGTTTGATATCCCGCTTACCATCGGCGCGCCGGTGGCCGTGGCGGGTATCCTGGCCGCCCCCGTGCTGGCCGCCATCGGCGCCTTTGCGGCGCTGGTCACCGAGTGCACCATCGAAGTGGAAAAGGAAGAAGAAGATAAGAAATAGGAAAGGTTTATCAGGGATTAGATGGTAGAAGTTATTCTGGTAAGGCACGGCGAGACCGACTTGAATGCGGGGGAAATATTCCGCGGTCGGGTAGACGTGGATTTGAATGAAGAGGGGATGAAACAGGCGGAGTTGCTGGGGGATTATCTGGGCGGGGAGAAAATCGACCTTGTTTATTCCAGCCCGCTGAAGCGCGCCGTGAAAACCGCCGAAGCTATCGCCCGGCCTCACAATCTGGAAGTAAACGTTGTGGAGAACCTCATTGATTTTAATTACGGGGAGTGGCAGGGGATACCGCTGCGGGAGATTAGGGAAAAATACGGTGAGTTATACCGGGACTGGGAGGATACCCCCGAGCAGGTAAGGGTTCCCGGCGGCGAGAGTCTGGAAGACGTCAGGAGGCGGACTCTGCCTTTTATCGAGGACGCGGTGATGAGGTTCGGCGAGGGGAAAATCGTCTTTGTATCGCACCGGGTAGTGCACAAGGTGCTCATCTGCAATCTGCTGGGGTTGGGAAACGCCCACTTCTGGAATGTTCGACTGGATACATGCGGTATCACCCGCTTTCTTTGTGGTGAAGGCAGATTGGTGCTTGCCGGTCATAATGATACCTCTCATTTGAAACGTCTGCCGGGTAAAAACAGGGGCGATTTTTAATTTTTACGCTGGTTCCCTTTACAGAGCAGGCTAGGGGAGTTACAATGCTTATAGCAATTTATAGAAACGGGGGTGATTACTGTGGGTATTGAATGGTTCCGTGACCTGGTGGTGTGTATTTTCGGTCTTGGAGCTACGGTTGCCGTCATTATACTGGTAGTGCTGGCGTTTATTCTCTTCATTAGAATTCAGCCTATTATCAAATCGTTAAAGACTACCACCAGGACGGTGGAAAACATATCTTCTTGCGTGGAAGAGGAAGTGGTCAAGCCTATCGCCCAGGTAGCCGCTTTCGTTCAGGGTATTCGGCAGGCCGTAAGTATGGTCGGCCGGTTTACCAGGAAAAAGGAGGAAGACTAAGATGAGTGATAAAGATTCCGGAAGCAGTTTTGCCATCGGTTTTCTTATCGGCGCTATTGCCGGTGTGGCCATCGGCTTTCTCTACGCCCCTAAAGCCGGTAAGGAGACCAGGGTCTTATTGAAAGAAAAGGCGGAAGAATTTAAGGGAAAAGCCGGTGAAGTCACTGAAAAAGCAAGGGAAACAGCCCTGGAGGCAACTAAGAAAGTGCGGGAAAAATTAGGGCATAAAGAAGAATAACGCTATATCCTCCGCCTTTCTTAATATGCCAGAGATAGATAATTAATTGACGAACGCATTAGTTAAACACTGGCGCCTGGTAGCTTTAGTACTGGGTATCATTGTATTTATCTGGGTTCTCTACCTGTTTAGAACCTTTATACTCCCTTTCGCCGTAGGGCTGGTTCTTGCCTACCTTATGTTGCCACTGGTGTCCTGGCTGGAAAGGAGTCTCCCTCCGCGCAGTAAGTGGCCGGGTGTCAAACGGGTCCTTTCCGTCGTGATTGCTTTTATCCTGCTTCTTGCCATTATCGGCGGTTTTGTGTACGTGATTGTTACGGCGGTTATCGATGCCTCGGTAAAACTGGTAGAAAGCGCCCCTTATTTTATCGGCCAGAGCGTTATCCGGGTGCAGGAGTGGATTGAAGGGGTTATCGCCGGTCTGCCCGTGGAAATACAGGAGGAGTTGACGCAGGAGTTGATTCAGGGCGGCATATCTCTGGGCAAGACGATTCGCGATGCTTTACTGGGCGCCGTATCATCTATCCCCGGCACCTTTCAACTGATTCTCGGCTTCGCGGTATTGCCATTTTTCCTCTTTTATATACTGAAGGACTCGGAGAAGTTGAAGAGGGGTTTGTCCTCGGCGCTGCCTGAATATATCGCCTGGCACGGTCGGAACGTGGTCACTATCATCGAGAGGGTGCTGGGACGTTATATCAGGGCCCAGCTGATGCTGGGACTCATCGTCGGTTATTTTTCTTTCGTGGGGCTGCTCCTCCTGGATGTTCCCTTCCCGCTGGCGCTGGCGCTCATGGCCGGTGTCTGCGAGCTTATCCCCACCCTGGGCCCCTGGATTGCCGGGGCGGTGGCGGTGGTCGTCGCCCTGGCCATGGCGCCGGACAAAGTTATCTGGGTGATTATCCTTTATCTGGGTATACAGCTCGTGGAGAACAACCTGATGGTGCCCAAAATCCAGAGCGCTTACCTCCGCATCCACCCCGCCGTGATGATAGTCCTGCTGGTCTTCGGCGCTTACGTGGCCGGATTCTGGGGGATATTGCTGATCGGGCCGCTGACGGCTGTGCTGGTGGAAATATTTAAATATATCCGAGATTGTTACCGTGAGCAGAATCCCCCCGAAATGTTAGAGCCCTCGGAACCTGTGGAGACCCCTTAACCCCCCGCCCCCGCTTGGATACGTAATAGAAATGGTTATTATGACATGAAGTTTAGCGAACTCGTAAGACTTCTTGAGAAGAATGGATTTGAGCTTATACGTGAAAAAGGCTCTATCCGTTATTATGCAAAGCCAGGACTGGACAAGTTGATTAGAGTCTGATTATCATGGTTCTAGGGAGATTCCTTCGGGCACCTGCGAAGCCATCTTAAAAGCGGCTGGCATTAAGAAAAAGGATAAGTAGCGATGATAGAACTCAAATATTCTCTGGTGATAGAAGCCACTGAAGACCCCACCTTCTTTACCTTCTTCTCGCCTGATCTGGAAGGTTTTACCGGCGTAGGGCATTCCGTGGAGGATTGCCTGTATCAGGCGAAGTGGGGCATGGAAGAACATATTGCGCTTCTCAAAGAGCATAGTCTTTCCGTTTCCAAACCAAATCCTGAACCTACTGTTGTGATAAGGAACACGGAACGTCTTTCTGCCGTCAGCTAGTCATCCCCCCGGAACTGCAGAGTCCCCTTAACCCCGCCCCCTGCCGCTCATGGTGAGCTTGTCGAACCACGCTCATGGTGAGCTTGTCGAACCACGCTCATGGTGAGCTTGTCGAAGAATTCCCACCCAAACCGCCCTCGCATCACCCTCTGCTTAGCCCTTAAGATATTTCCTCCACAGTTCCCCCCTTTGAAAAAGGGGGACTAAAGGGGGATTTTATTCAACTACCCAAACCGCCCTCGCGGCATCTGCGACTTAGACTATTATTTCCCTCCCCTTTACTCCCCACCCGATGATAGTACAGTGAAAAATATTAACGAATAAACTTATCCAAATCGAAGTTTTTGCTATTGAATTCAACTATTTTTATCCAATTAATACTTCCTTGTTTATCACAGTATTCATCAATAAACAATTTGGTGAATTTATTAATAACTCTGCTTTTTTCTTTGTAAAAGGCATCATTATGTTTTTTTGCTTTATAACCTATCGGTTCAATAATATCCGTGTATAAGTCTTTATTTTCACTTATCATGTACCAGAAGTTTTGACCAACAATCTTTAGGTAACCTCGAATATAGCCGGTTCTTGTTTTCCCATAACAAATACCTAATACTGATTGAACATTTATTCCACGTCTTGATTGTTTAACTCTAGAAACAGCTTTTTTTAAATTATCCTCTAATTTATCCTGTTGAGAGCTATTGCCCCAATTTGTTCCAGATTTAATCGATACCACATAATGAATATCACGGTAAAAAAATTCCAAATCAACTCCCGGTGCTGTTGATTTATGTCCATTACAAGTGTTACTTGCTATAAAAACGGCAAGATCTTCAAGAAAATCTCCAAAGAGTTTCTCTTCAGATGAAGAAAGAAATGCCTCAAGTAAACCGGACACTAGTTCACCAGCAGTCTCGATATTCTTTGCTTTAAATAAATACGGATTCTTTTTTAAAAGTGTATTTAAACTCATATCCTCCAAGGACTTTACTCGTCTTTGATGGAAATCTACAATGTTCTCATTAACATATCGGCTAACTATATCAAGATCAATTGCTTTCATAAATCCACCCTCATTTTATTCATTCACCCTTAAAACCTGCAATACGTCTCTGAGCTAACTCTACATATTCTATATTGTCATCAATACCAACATATTTTCTATTTAACTTAATTGCTGCTACTGCAGTTGTGCCTGAGCCAATGAAAGGGTCCATAACAATATCGCCTTCTTTTGTGAATAACCTAATAAACCAAGCAGGTAAATCTTCAGGGAATGTCGCGCTATGGTTTTTATTTGAACACTCAGTAGCAATATGTATGACATTATTAGGATACACTTTATCCCGCCCAACCCAATTTGAGACGTTCTTACCAAAACCGCTCCCAACTTTTGATTCATCCCTGGTTTTATCCGTTTCACTCAGTTTAACCAGTCTTTCTTTTGCCCATTCTCCAACCGGAACCATCACTGCTTCTTGATACATATTAAATTTTTTCTGTTTGTTGAATTGAATTAATCTTTCCCAGTTATCTCTAAACCTGTTGGGCCATTTCCCTGGATAAGAATTTTTTTTATGCCAGATAAATTCCTCTGTCCAGAGCCACCCTTGCTCCCTCATTTTCAAGATCAATTCAATAACGTATGTATGTCTTTCTCCATTTACCACTCTTTCTTTTATATTAAGTATAAACGTTCCTGATGGCTTTAATACTCGAATGAATTGTTTACTCTTTGGTAGAAACCAAGCTACATAATTTTCAGGTTTTAAGCCACCATAAGTTCCGTTTCTCTGGTCTGCATAAGGTGGTGAAGTAAAAATTAGGTCAATAGAGTTGTCAGGAAACTCCTGTAGTATTTTTTCACAATCCCCATAAACAATATTATTAGCAATAATCATTATAATATTCTTTTTTAACTAATCTTTCATTTAGACATATTTTAGACAATAACTAGACCCTATGCAACCATTAATTAAAGAAAATTCCCCCCTCCCACCTTCCTTAAACGTGTTTTTCCCCTTTACTTCCCCACTCTGTTATAATTAGCCCATGGAAAAGCCTCTCCTCGTGCTCTTTGACGGTAACGCCATCGTCCACCGCGCCTATCACGCCTTCGGGGCTACGCGCTACCGCCAGGAAAAACCCCTCACCGTCTCC
>DAOUDZ010000063.1:0-1886 GCA_034430575.1 Dehalococcoidales bacterium | reverse complement strand
ACGGTGCCGGCCAGCGACGAGCATATCAGATAAGTCTCAACACCCAGGTCCTGCATCCGGAAGAGAATACCCACGGCATCGTTGGCGTGGACCGAGGAAAAGACCAGGTGTCCGGTAAGCGCCGCCTGGGTGGCTATCCTGGCCGTCTCGGTATCCCTTATCTCCCCCACCAGGATTATATCCGGGTCCAGCCGCATAAAGGCGCGCAGGCTGTTGGCGAAAGTAACCTCGGCCCTGGGGTTCACCTGGAACTGGTTGATGCCGGGCAGGTGGTACTCCACCGGGTCCTCGATAGTCATGATGTTGCGCTCTTTGCTGTTGAGCTGGTTAAGGGAAGCGTAGAGGGTGGTCGTTTTTCCGGAGCCGGTAGGCCCCCCCAGCAGTATCATGCCGAAGGGAAGCCGCAGTATCTTCTGGTATCTTTTCAGGATATCGGGGAAAAAGCCCAGGTCGCTCAGCTCCAGCAGGGAAGCCGATTTGCGCAGGATACGCAGCACCGCCATCTCGCCGTAAACGGTACTGGCGCAGGCCACGCGTATATCTATATTCTTGCCATCCACGCTAACCGTGTACTGGCCGTCCTGGGGCCGCCTTCTCTCGGCGATATTCATATTGGATATAATCTTCAGCCGGGAGAGAAGGGCATCGTGAATTTGCATGCTCAGGGTCGTCTTATCCATAAGCACCCCGTCGATGCGGTAGCGGATGTAGAGCTTATCTTTCTGGGGCGTGATGTGGATATCGGAAGCCCGGCTCCTTATCGCCTGGAGGATAAGCCGGTTAAGGGTGCGTATGGCCGGCACCTGGGCCTCCTCGGAAAGGAGATGCTCCGCCTTTAACTCCTCTTCCTCATCCGGGGCTTCCAGCACCGTAATCTCTTCCACCGCCCCGCCCCCGCCCCCGTAGTTCCGGTCGATTGCTTCTTGGATTTCATCGGGAAAGCCCATCATAGGCTCAATCCGCATCTTGGTCACGACGGCAATATCACCGATAGTCCCCACATCCGTGGTATCAACCATCACCAGCGCCAGTGACTTGCCGATAATATCAAGCGGCAGCACGTTATACTTTCGGGCCAGCTCCTCGGGAATCAGCTTCATCATCTCCGGGCTGATGGTATGCCGCTTGAGGTCAATCAGCGGCACCTTTAGCTGTATACTGAGCGCCCTTGCCAGGTCACGGGGAGAAATCGCCCCCTCTTCAACTATGACCTCCTCGAGCTTCTTATCGCCCTGGCGGGCAACCTCGGATATTTCCTGCATCTGCTCGGCGTCAATCAGGCCTATTCTAACCAGGATTTCCTCCAGGCTCTCCCTGGACAGCTCTTCGCTAGCGGTGCTCATCTTAAAGCCATTATGGCATTTAAGTTGCCTTTTGTCAATACTTTTCACTCTTATATATATTGACATGTGGCAATTAATAGCATATAATATGCCTACTGGCACTTACGCTTACCTTCGGAAACTCTCTCGGTAACAGCAATAAAAATAAGAAAAAGGGGTAACCAGCCATGGGTAGTGACACCAAACTGGCCGGAAACGGCAAGAAAATACTGGTAGTGGATGACGAACCGCATGTCATCAAGTCGCTGACCTTCGTATTGACTAAAGAAGGCTACGATGTCTCTTCGGCGGAAAATGGAGAAGACGCCATGGCCAAGATGCGCCAGTCAAAACCGAACCTGGTGTTTCTGGACGTGATGATGCCCAAGAAAAACGGATATGAAGTCTGCCAGGAGGTAAAGAAAGACTCCGGCCTGCGTGATATTTGTGTCATCATGCTCACGGCCAAAGGTCAGGAGGCGGACAGGGAACAAGGCCTGGATGTGGGCGCTGATGATTTCATGACCAAGCCTTTCAGCCCTATGGGGATTGTGGAAAAAGTCA
>DAOUDZ010000062.1:0-23348 GCA_034430575.1 Dehalococcoidales bacterium | reverse complement strand
CTGCGCCGCTTCCTCCGCCTGGTCAACCTCCACCGCTTTGTTTATGGCGGCTATCGCCACTTCCAGCTGACTGCCATCGGGCTCCCCGGTCGTTAGTGATTGCAGGAGCAAACCGGGGGCCATGACGATTTTCATAAACCGGTTTTTGGTATGCCTGGCGCCGAAGTAAATAACCTCGTAGCCTAGCCCCATAATAACCGGAATGAGCACGATTCGGGCCCCTATCATCAGCCACAGGTTCTGGCGTCCCACGAAAGAGAACACGAAGATGGCGATTACCAGCACCAGAAACAAAAAGCTCGTGCCGCAGCGCACGTGGGCCGTCCCGTAAGACTTCACGTACTCCACCTCCATCGGCACGCCTGCCTCGTAGGCATTGACCGCTTTGTGTTCCGCCCCGTGATACGTAAAGACGCGCTTGATATCGGGCATGAGCGCCATTACCTTGAGATAAGCGATGAAAATAGCCAGACGTATCACACCCTCTACGATATGGAACACCACCGAGTTCGGTATATAGGCGTTCGCCAGCTTGGTGAGAAAAAGCGGGGCGATAAAGAACAGGAGAACCACCAGGACTACCGCCGAGGCAATCATGCCCCAGATGGCCTTCGCAGGTATCTCTTCCTCTTCTTCCTCCATGGCTATATTGGCCGAATAGAGCAGGCTCTTGATACCGAGCACCATGGCCTCGATTAGAACAACGACACCGCGTATAAAGGGCGTCCGCCTCAGACGATTTGTAGTGAGAGAGGGCAGCGGCCTGACATCGGTAGTCACGTCGCCGCCGGGCCGCCGGACCGCCGTTACTACCGAGCTCCGCCCGCGTATCATTACTCCTTCGATAACTGCCTGGCCGCCGTAATTGAACTTTATTTTGTCCGCCATCCTGCTTAAATAAAAAGGAGCGGGATATATCGACCGCTCCTGCCTCCTGAAAATGCTGTCATTTAACCTTCGAGCTTGTAGCGCTTCTTAAACCGCTCCACGCGTCCGGTGGTATCCAGCATACGCCGCTCGCCGGTGAAGAACGGGTGGCACTGGCTGCATACCTCGACTTTAAGCTGCTTCCTGGTGGAACCCGTGGTGAACCTGTTACCGCAGGAACAAACTACCTCGGCGTCGGTATAATATTGAGGGTGTATCTTTTCTTTCATATCATTCAGCTGGCGTAAACGCTGACCTTTCTCCTGTTGTTGCTGGTTGGCTCAAATTTAACGAAGCCATCTATAAGGGCGTAGAGCGTATGGTCTTTACCTATACCCACATTATTGCCGGGGAAAATGCGCGTGCCGCGCTGGCGCACTATTATAGTGCCGGCGTTAACCACCTGCCCGGCAAACCTCTTGACTCCAAGTCGCTGGCCTTGGCTGTCGCGACCGTTACGACTGGTGCCGCCTCCTTTTTTATGCGCCATCCGTTGTTTCCTCTTTCTTCTTACGCCTGGTTGTTCTCTTCCTGGCCGGTTTGGGGGCTTCCACTCCCGGCGGCAGTATCTTATCGATATTGAGGCTGGTAAAATGCTGGCGGTGTCCGTTCTTTCTGCGATAGCGTACCTTCGCCTTATATTTAAAGACGATTATCTTCTTGCCGCGGCCATTGCCATTTACCTTGGCCAGCACTCTGGCGCCTTCGATAGCCGGCTTACCAACCATTACATTATCGCCATCGGCAATAAGCAGGACCTTGTCCAGCTCGATTGTGCCGCCTTCGGCTACTCCCAGACGTTCTACTTCGATAGTCTGGCCTTCGGCTACCTTATACTGTTTGCCGCCTGTTTCAATAATAGCGTAAATTTTGGGCCTCCAGACTAACTATTGTACCAGTTTTATAGCTGAGAGTCAACTGGTACAATAGGGCGGGTTTAGCAATAGGGCGAAACAGTCTCACACTTTTGCCAGCAGCTTCCGCCACTCCGTTGTCACTCTCGCCTTGAGCTCATCCAGAGTACAATCGGTATCGATGACCACATCGGCCCGGCGGATGCGTTCCTCGCCGGACATCTGCGAATTGATGCGCGCCCTTGATTCCTCCTCGGAATAACCCTTCCTTCCGGCGAGTCTTTTTAATACGACTTCCGCAGGGGCGACGGTTACCCACAGCTCGTCCACCTGCGAAGACCGGCCGGCTTCGACCATCGCCGCCGCCTCCAGCACGACCACTTCGACTCCCTCGCGGCGGCACTCATCTACTCTGGCATTTACCATCCTATCGATAACGGGGTGCGTTATCCGATTCAAACGCGCTAGCGCCTCAGGATTGTTAAAGACAATTCCGCCCAGCTTGGCGCGGTCGATATCCCCATGAGCGGTAAGAATATCCCTACCGAACTCTTCGACCAGCCGTTCGCGGATATCCTTCTGTTTCAAGACCTCATGTCCCAGCTTGTCCAGCTGGACGATAACTGCCCCCTGCTCCGCCAGGAACCCGGCCACGGTGCTCTTGCCGCTGCCGATACCGCCGGTTAGTCCGATAGTCTTCATTTTCCACTATACCCGATAATAAATATTCTCCCGTATACGGTAAGGCTATTGTTCACGCGTGCCTATCTCGATGGAAATTTCGAGCGGGGTAACACTTCTTATCACATCGAGCACCGCTTCATCTCCCGGGCTTGTGTACTCTCCCAGATACGAGGTAAGTTCATCCATGTCTCTTACCGGCACACCATCGATAGCCAGGATAATATCATTAATCTGAATACTGGCGACTTCGGCGGGGCTATCTTCGAAAATATAAGTCACCAGTACCCCGTTCGCTGTTTCCAGCGACATATCCCTTACCGTCTGAGGGGTCAGGTCGGATATGCCCACGCCAATCCAGGGATAAGCGAAGGAACCGGTAGCGATAATGGCATCGGCCACGCGTTTCACCTTATTGGAAGATACCGCCCAGTACATACCGCCCCCCTGAAGCGGGTCAATCCTGGCCGTCACCAGCCCGATAACCTCACCTTTAGAGTTAAAAAGTGGGCCTCCTGAGTTGCCGGGATTAATCGCAGCATCGAACTGGAACAGGTTGGCTACCACGTAGTTGCCGAGATCGTAATCTTTAAATCGGTTAATTTGACTGATGACGCCTGTTGTCAGTGTATCCCGCAGCTCAAGCGGCGAGCCGATAGCAATGACCGGTTCCCCGACTTTTATCAGGCTGGAATCTCCTGTTTGCAACGGCTCGATAGACGAATCACTTTCCAGCTTCAGCACGGCGACGTCGCTGAATTCGCAATAGCCGACAGTCGTTGCCTTTAAAATCCTGCCGTCATACATCATGACGTATATAGGGGAGAGCCCACTGATAACATGGTGAGCGGTAACGATATAGCTACCGGTATCATAAACGAACCCGGAGCCTGCGACATTCTGTCCGTTGGTAATCCTGACCACAGCCGGGGTCACTCTCTCGTATATCGCGCTGGTATTAAATACAGAATGTGATATATCGGTTTCAGCTTTGCTGAGGCGCTCATCCAGAGTTTCAACTTGATTCAATGCTCCGGCAATTTCCTCATCTAACCCCGATATGCGGTCGCCCACCGCCTCCAGTTCGTTATCCAAGGCGGTGATATCAGCCTGGGATTTATCCAGCTGATTCTTCAGGACACCGAGGCCGCCTGCCATTTCCCTCCTGATTTCATCGCTTACGGCGTTAGTACGGTCCTCCTGCTCAATTCTGGATGTCGCCAGCTGATTGCCGAGGTCATCAATTTGCCGGTTGAGCATGTAAGAGTAATAGCCGTTGCCTCCCGCGATAATCACCAGCAGTACCAGTATCCCGATAATCACTTTATTAGCCATTTAACAAGCTCCTCTATATCTTCCATGTTAAATACACATATTACCCCGTATTATATTACATGATTGGCGCCAGCGTCACCGTACGGGGGTTATCGGGAATCGGCAAGCTTCTTCTTAATATCGGCAAGCTGCTGCAGGTGAGATTTCTCTTCGGCTATTATCCGGTTTACCATCGGGACGGCACTCCGGGGCATAACGTCCCTCATCTCGTAATAAAAAAGTATCGAGTCCTTTTCGGCGCTGATGCCCAGTTCCAGCGCCTTGATATCGCTGTCCGCCTGGGTTGCCATCTCGCTGGTAATCATATCGTCGGTAAATACGGCCTCGTCGATAAGCGCCTGGAGATAACCGGAGTAATCCCCCGACGAGGTATTCTGCGGCCGGTGCGTATCAGCCTCCCCCAGCATTTCCTCTAACATTCTGATATGCTCGCGCTCCATCTCAGCAAGCTCTTCAAAGACGGTCCGGGCGTCTTCATTATCGGTCGATTTAGCCATGATATCGTAGAACATGATACCCCTCCTCTCGATATCAATGGCGATATTAATCAGGTCGCTGCCGGAGAAAATGATAGACATTCCACGGCACCTCCTTCACCATTTTCCAAAAGGTGGTATTTCAGACTTCTATCAGTACGGCCTCGCCGTTAATCCTGACGTTATATACGGGTAATAGAACCTATCCTCCGCTGTCAGGCAGATTTACGCCACCAATTCCCGGGCTTTTATCACTTTTCTCGTCTTCAAGCAGGTCCTTAAAGACATCGATGTGATATTTCTCGTTATCCCTTATCCGTATGAGCAACTCTTTGAGTCCGGCGTCGTCAACTTCCCGGGCGGCTTTGTCATAAGCATCGGCGACTTCCCTTTCAATGCTAATATCCGCTTTGAGCATATCCACGGTATCGGTTGACTGGTCGGGTTGAGTATGTTCGATTCTCGGGTTGCCGCCGCCGTCAACCATCTCTTCGGCGAGCCAGCCGAGGTGCTGCATCTCGTTAATGGCCTGGTCTTCCAGCTGCTTCCCGGCTTCTTCGTTCCCGGTCATGTAGGATTGAAACAGGTACTGGAGAATTACCGTATACTCGTGCTCTATGCCCCAGTTCAGCGTACTGGTAACGCTGTCCTTGCGCTCGCCCCTTACGTCTTTCATGCCTTCCTTCCCGGCTTTGTCAACGAAGTGCTCGAACTGTCCCCGGTGCGCCTCTTCATCGGCCAGGATACGCTTTAGCAACCTTTTTATTTTGGTATCGTCAATCACCTGGATATGCTCTTTATACTGATCGATAGCGCCCTGCTCGAGTCCGACGTCGTTTTCCATCCATTCGGGTACTTCCTTGCCGGCCATGTTCATGGTGCCTCTCTTCAGGCTGGGCTGGCCGCCCAGTTCCACTATCGTCTCCGCCAGCCAGTCCAGGTGACGCATTTCCTCACGGGCCATAGCCTCAATCTCGCAGGACATCTCGCCCTCGCCCATGGAATAGGCATGCGTTAGATACTGAATAATAGCTCCGTGCTCGTTCTCAAGGTCGAGATTCAATAATTCGATAATTTTATCTTTTTCCATTGGTCACCTCCGTTAATCTTCCACTTTCTTAAATTCGCTCTTGGCAGCTCCGCAGACGGGACATACCCAGTCGTCCGGGATTTCCTCAAAGCGCGTCCCCGGGGCGATGCCGCCGTCGGGGTCTCCGAGTTCCGGGTCGTAGATATAGCCGCAAACGGTGCATTCGTACTTGTCCATTTCTATTTCTCGCCTCCTTCTTCTTTAGCAATATAGCTGGGGGCGGTCTTAGGGGTGACCGGCTACATTACTTCTTTCTCGCTGGCCTCTACCGCGCGCTTTAGCTCCCCTGCCAGCAGCGGGGGCAGCCCCTCGATATCCACGTGGAGGAACCCCCTCACGATGGTAGCCGTAGCCTCGTCTCTGGTAAGACCCCTGGCCATCAGGTATTCCACTTCTTCCTCGGCTATCTTGCCGACCGCCGCCTCGTGGGAGAGGTCGATTCCGGCCAGAGTCCCTTTCAACTCGGGGATGGCGTGAATCATGCCTTTTTCACCCAGGATTAAGCCGCGGCACTCGAGATGCCCTTTAATATCCGGGGCATTGCCTTCAATGTAACCGCGGGCGATGATATTGCCTCCGGTGGTAATGGCGCGGGAGATAATTTCCGTCCTGGAGCCCTTGCCGTCGAGGATTACCCGCGAACCCACGTCCAGCGACGAACCTGCGCCGGCGACCAGTACGCTGTTGAACCTGGCGACGGCATTGTCACCCACGCATCTAACGAGCGGGTTCATTTGCAGCGAATGTACGGGTTTCATGAGGATGTAGTTGCTCAAGAACAGGCCGTCTTCTTCGACGATAACGCCGCTGCGCGGTCTTACGTCCGTCTCCGGATTCCAGCTGTGTATCATCGTAAAAGTAACTTTTGCTCCCTTTTTAACATAGAACTCGGAAACCCCGAGGTGCAAGCCGGTCTCTTCTTCGGAGGCCACGGCGCAACCGGTGATAATGTGCAGTTCCGAATCTTCCTCCGCAATGATGACATTGTGCACGTTCTGTACCAGCTTGTCTTTAGCCAGGTAAAGGCAGGCCTGGACCGGAAAGAACGTTTTCTGCCCGGGGAGTGACCTGATGAAGTAACCATTGTACTGGTTCAACTCAATATTGGCGGTGTACTTGTCCTGGTCTACGGTGACCGCATTCCACCAGTAGTCCGTCATCCAGTCGTACTTCTCCATGGCCTGGCTGACCGGCATCACTTCCACTCCGTCCTGGCTGACGGAACTGTGGACGGGCGTATTGTCCATCTGGATATAGGTACCCGACCTCTGGCTGGTGTCATCCAGCATAACGCCGGCCTCAAGCATCTGTTTCTTGGCCTTTTGGGGGAGACTGGAGAGGTCATCGCTATAGGGATGCTTTTCATCCGCGTTGACGAATTTACTAAGGTCGATATCTTCGCCGAGAGCAGCCGCTTTATTCACGGCGGTTTTCGCTTTATCTTTGTAGTCAATGGAAGCCTTTTTCTTATTCATTTATCGGCAACCTCCCCAGATAGCATTTAATACATTCATCGTAGCCTTTCTCCCGGATTGTTGCCAGTATCTCATGGGGGTCGCCCACGCAGCCGATAGTGCCGTTGCACATGACATAACCGGTGCGGGCATTAACGTAGTCCAGAATATGACCGGTATGCGTTATAATCAGCC
Organism: Dehalococcoidales bacterium; assembly: GCA_034430575.1. GTDB lineage: Bacteria > Chloroflexota > Dehalococcoidia > Dehalococcoidales > RBG-16-60-22 > JAFGPF01. The sequence goes on along the minus strand of DAOUDZ010000062.1, from coordinate 16,336 downwards.
CCATGCACTTGCGGTCCTTTATCGGGCAGTCTTTTTCCAAGAGTTCGTTCATTAGCTCGCCGATGAGGGCGATATTCACCAGGTCCACGCCGGATTCGGGCTCGTCCATGAGGGTTAGTTCAGGTTTCTGGGCGAGCAACTGCATCAATTCGGAACGTTTTATCTCGCCGCCGGAAAAACCGTAGTTGATATCCCTCTCCAGGAATTCGCCCAGGTCGGCTTTATCCGCCAGTCTGGCGATGGCATCATCATCTCCGACCTCTTTCAGGCAGGCGGCCACCATATCGCGAGTCCTGACGCCACGCACCACCGGGGGCCGCTGGAAGGACATGCCGATACCCATACGCGCCCTCTCATCCACTGAAAGACCGGTTATATCCTTACCCTTGAAGCCGATGCTACCCCTGGTCACTTTATACTTGGGGAAACCCATGATAGCCATGAGTAAGGTGCTTTTACCGGCACCGTTGGGACCGAAGAGAACGTGGGTTTCACCATTCTTTATCGTTAGATTAACATCGTGAATGATTTCCTTGCCCTCTACGGATACAGACAGGTCTTTAATTTTAAGCATTTTTTACTCCCGCAAGCGAATTCTATTACTTATTTCGCTTTTAGCCACCGTCGAGAGACGGGTGTTCTTTCTGGACGAACCATGCCTCCGGGTTCTTGAGAAATTCGTAGTAGTCAAGGAGGACCCTGTAATGCTCCTCCTCCTGAACGGCCAAGGCTTCGTAGAATTGTCTTTCCACGTCATAAGCGGCCCTGCTGCCGAGGCTCTTATAGAAATCGAAGGTTTTATTCTCCATTTCCATGGCTCTTTGCACGGCATCGAGTTCCGTGGGGATGGCCTCAATATCTTTATTCATCTGCTCCAGCGCTTTTGAAAATAACGTCCTCAAGCCCTTGCCGCCGTCATGGTGGAATTTTTTATCAGGCCAGCCCTTTTTTGTACTGATATCTTTATAGATATCCTCACAAACCTTCCGATGAACGTCTTCTTCTGCGGCCAGCTGCTCAAGCAATTTCTTCCCCAGTTCATTTTTACTTGCCTGGCTGGCCTCCAGATAGAATTCCTTGCCGTCAATTTCCATCTGAATAGCCGCTTTGAGTGCTTTTAGAGTGGTATCCTGCTCTTTTGCCATGAGTCACCTCCTCTGGCTAACTCTGTAATAGCATCGGACTCACCATACCTGTGTTGCGTAAGAAATAATAGAATGAAATCACTTTAATGTCAACATGTACGGCAGTTCTTTACTGAATATTTTAACCACCACAGCATCCCGTGTATGTGATAAAAGTTCCATAAATATTTGGATTAAACATTAATATAAAGTGTATCATACTAAAAAGCTGCTTTACTTTTCCTTATTATCTTAACTCTCCTCCGGATATACTATACTTACGGTTACCAAGCTTTACCTCCGTTACTGATGCTATGTGATAATTATCACATACAGCAGGGCGTACATTTTTTAAAATTTTAGTAATGACTAAATGGAGGAGGTAATGATATGAATCTTACTCGTGGCCTGGCTATTCTGGTCATGGTCCTCGGTCTGGTATCTATCGTGATAGGGGGTGTTTTCATCGGGCAGGGCGTTGCCAAGAACAACCTTATCGTGGAGAGGATGGAGATAGAGAAAGTTACTCTGGCACTGGACCCCGACAACCCGGATGTATATACTTCGGTAACTGATATTGTCGCCGCACAGGGAGCCGCCGACACCATCGCCGAACACCGCCGGCATATAGCACCGACCTATCAGGAACTGCTGGCCGGCGGACGTTATGACCCCATCAATCCCGCTCATCTGTCCTATGCTCAGGCGATGAACCTGGAGAACTACCTGTACCTGGCAGTGGCAGCCTTTGGCCTTGTCCAGGTGGCACTGGCCAGCGGCGCCTTTATGGTTGTCACCGGACTGGCTCTCGGTGGCACCGGCTGGGCACTGCTTCGCATTTACCACGTTCACTCCTAGATATCAATTAATTAAAATAGAAAAGCCCCGGGTTATTCTTTCCGGGATAGTCCGGGGTAAATCTGGCTAGCTTGCGCCCGCTATGCTATACTTACATGGGTCAGTTTGAATACCGACAGCTATGGAGATAATAACCTGTTTATATGGCTGCGCCGAGATTCAAAGAAAGAACACCGATAAAAGGAGAATAAAAAGTGACCAGACAGGTAAGTCTTTCCGTTAATGATATGCCCATCAATCTCGACTACTTTGTCGAGAATTACCTCGACCACGTCGCGGGTGGCATTATTTCCAGTCTGAGAGATACGGATGAAATTAAAACTCTGGAACTTACCCTCGACAATGAGGGGCAGGTAACGATTACTCTTAACGGCGCCGAAGTCCTGCTTAAATATTTCCCCGTGAAAATAATTAAAAGCACCATCATGGGTATAGTCACGCCGCTGAAAGGCGTTGACAGCGTTATAAATAAGCTGGAAGTCAGTATCACCAGATAAGTATAAGGGGTATCCCTTCAGGCGGAGGTTTCACAGAGCTTAATGTCTCCCCAGACTCCTACGCTCTTTCCGACGATGATGACGATACCTTTCAAGCCATCGATACCCTGGCCAAATTCTATAGCATTGTTTATATCAGCGTGATTTTGTACGCGATTGCCGATAGCCGTAGCGGCGGCATCGGCCAGGGCTGCAGAAGCGGAAACAACCACCACGGCGTCTGCCTTCCCGTAGCTTAGAGAATGCCCTACCGTGCCTGATGAGGCACAAATTCCCAATGGAGTATCTTCAGGTTTTATTTCGAGGCCGATTTTTCCCGTCAGGGGTGAATCTCCGGCGAAGACGCCGACCGTCCTTTTCCCGTTAGTCTTAAGAAAGATATCGCCGCCGTTTTCCACGATTATCTCCGGAGAAAAGTCCAGTAATTCGCTTCCGACGCACCCGGCAATAGCTCCGGCCACCGCCGCCATCGGCCCCACGCCGGCTTTCTGACCCGCTTCCGCCATCCGGCTGACAATAGCCGGGGCGTTTTCCGGTACGGGGATGGACTCTAAAGACTCCTGAAAAACAGGATTTCGCTTGATATAGCCCTCAAGCTGGCGGCGGTATTTCAATACCAGACGGCGGGCTTTTTTTTGCAGGTTTGAAGAGGCGCGGATAAATAAATCGGTCTCTTTAACCGACACGGAGAACGGCACCAGGTCTTTGCCTTCAATCCAGTGCCGGTAGGTCCTCGGCTGGTAAGAGTCTTCTTTCATAATTCATTCTGTCATTCGTTATTCGTTTTTTAAAATTTTTTTGGTTTTTCCGTAGCTGATTAGCTTCAATTATTCGTTTTTCGTTATATGTTAAGTTAGCTCCATTTTTAGGGTATTCGTTTTTTAATATGTGGTAAGCCGTCCTGATTGCCTGCACAGGGGCATTACTATAATGCGCCGGAAAGGGCAAGAAAGCAATGGAATTTTGTCGTTGTTATCTATTCCCACTTGTGTCATCCTAGTTCCAGTGAGTCACCACGAAGTGAGCCAGCCCGACCCCGAGATTCTCACGTCGCCCCGATTCTATCGGGACTCATCAGAATGACTTTTGAGGCAAATCCGAAAAAGGAGGTTAAGGGGGATTTTCACTCTCTTTTAATCTTCCGTCAGTATGGCATATTCATATGAATCAAGCCAGACAGGCTGACCGTCTTTATCCTTCCGGAAAAACGCATTCTTACGACGCAGGCCTTCTCTCGTCATGCCACACTTTTCCATGACTCTCCAGGAAGCGATGTTCTCCGTGGAGCAAAACCCCACTATACGGTGCACGCCTAATTTCGTAAAAGCGTATTGTATCAGGGCGCGGGAGGCTTCGGTAGCGTACCCATTATTCTGAAAAGCAGGGTTGAATATAAAGCCGATTTCCCGGGTAAGAAAGTGTTCGGGTTCACTCCGGATAAAAGAAAGATGCCCTATAAGCTTCTTACTCTCGTCTTTCAGTGTGACTGCCCAGAAGTCCGTTCCTCCGGCTTTTTCCATGCAGAGTTTCTTCACCTCTTCAAGCGACATCGGTTCACCCCCGAACCGGTAGGTCTCTTTCAGTGAAAGATATTCGTGAAGGTCTTTGAAGTCGCTTTCCAGAAAGGGACGGACTATCAAACGTTCAGTAGTCAGCATACGGACTTCTTCCGGCGGTCTTAGAAATGCACTTCCATCGCCCTGGGTGGGCAGGCGGGAATGCAGAGTCCGCAGGCGATGCATTTCTCATTATCGAACAGCACTTCCCGAGTTTTAGGGTCGACCCGGAAAGCGCCGGTAGGGCAGACGGTCACACAGGCGCCGCAGTTGGTGCACCTTTCCTCGTTCCGCGTCACGTCCTGACTTAGAGACTGAATCTTTACGCCGGCTTTAATCAGGAAATTAATTCCTTTATCATACTCTTTCTGGTTTCCTTTAAGCTCTAATATGAGCAGCCCTTCCTGTTCAGGGGTTATGGAAGCCTTGAGAATATTAAACTCAAGGTCGTAGTCCTTGACCAGACGGTATACTATCGGTCGCTCCACCAGTCGCCTGGGAAAGCGTAATACGATTCTTTTAGAAACAGCCATTTATAATAATTTCTCCAGTTAATATTCGAAGGGGCGTTCGTTTAGCGGCTTGACGCCCACGCCCGATTCCGCGCCGGGCAGCGACTGCACCGACTCGGTGAGTGTAAATTTGCCCTTTTGTATCCACTCTTTGAGCGTGGCGGCTATTTCCACCGCCCTCGGATAGCTTGAGCGGGAGGCGGTCGGCACGTCTTTCCCTTTAACTCTTATCTTACCGCTCTTAAGCTCGGCATAGCTGACCTCTCCCAGCGTATCCGGCTTGAGATTGGGGAAAACGTCCGAATAGTCTATTACCGGCGCCAGGATATCCGCATCGGTTACCGTAGTATATTCGAGGATTTCCTCGGATAGTATGGGAATCGGCACCCCGATGCCCACGGTCAGGCTGCACCCGTAGCCAAGCACACTCGCCCCCACCAGCCAGCGCGGGTTCATCTGCTTCAGGTCGCCGATGACCGCCAGCGTGCCGGCGCCTTCTTTAGGCACGCCCTTCTCGGTGCGGGGAACGCCGGGGTTATGCTGGGTGCCCTGCCAGGCCACGAAACCAATACCACCCCCCAGGAATATTTTCGTACCGATACCGATTGTCCTGTAGTAGGGGTCGTTAAACAGCGGCGAAAGCTGCCCCGCCGAGGAATAATTGGCGTTACCCATGTTGGGCTTTAATACGCCCATGTACGTGTATATCGTCTTATCCGAAAGATTCACGGCCACGTTATAGTTCTGGTAGGCGTTCCTGATGTTGAAAAGCACCGCCTCGTTAAGGTCTTTGATATTGAGCAGCGTCTCCAGTCGCTTGCGCGGATAGCAGTCCGTGCCGAAGGCTGCGGCTATCAGCCGCACGTCTTTGCCGGCCACCAGCTCCTCGATAACATGCCCGCCGCCGTAGTTGAATTCGCCGGGGTGTATCCTGTTTCTCGGGTCGTCGTCGGGGAGGGCGTTCGCCCCCAGGAACAGGTCGGCCGCCGCCAGCCCGGTATAAGCCGGGACGTCGTTCAGGTAAGCCCGCCCCCCTCCGAGTTTCAAACGCGGCCGGGAGTGACCGATGTTGAAATAGGCTCCGGAGGAGCACATAATCCCGAAAGTCCCCGTGGTAACCACGTCCACTTCTTGAGCAGCCTTTTTGATACCCTTTTCCCGGGCAACATCGATTATCTCTTCGGCGGTAAAGACCACGGCCTTGCCTTCTTTAATTTTTTCGTTTATCTCCGCTATTGTCCTGGCCACTTAGCTATTCCCCTTTTCCCCACTAACGATTAGTGACGGGATTACATAACATTGTAACAGAGACGGCGCGTGAATACAACCCGGAATATTGTTTATGTTGAAGCGCCTAGTGGTATAAGCTATAATCAAGAGTGAAGACATCTGTCAACGAGGAGACAACTTTGTTCAGGACTCATTCCTGCGGTGAATTAAGAAAAGAACACATCGGCAGTGAAGTATCCCTGGCCGGCTGGGTGAACCGAAGACGCGACCACGGCGGACTTATTTTCATTGACCTGCGGGACAGGGAAGGGGTCGTCCAGACGGTGTTCAACCCGGAAATCTCGCCGTCAAGCCTGAAAACCGCCGAAGATATGCGCAACGAATACGTCGTCAGGGTTACGGGCAAGGTGGCGGCGCGTCCGGCGGGCACCGAGAATACCAAAATACCCACCGGTGAAATCGAGGTAATCGTAAAAGATACCGAGATACTTAATGCCTCCCACACGCCTCCTTTTTACATCAATGAAGAAGTAGATGTCGATGAAAACCTGCGCCTGAAATACCGCTATCTTGACCTGCGGCGTCCCCGAATGAAAGAAAACATGCTCCTGCGCCATAGGGTTGTCAGGTTTATACGCGATTTCCTGGATGCGAGGGGATTCATCGAGGTAGATACACCCATATTCGTAAAAAGCACGCCGGAAGGCGCGCGCGATTACCTGGTACCCAGTCGCCTCAATCCCGGCAAGTTCTACGCTCTGCCTCAATCCCCGCAGCAAATCAAACAGTTATTGATGGTGGCCGGATTCGATAAATATTACCAGCTCGCCCACTGCTTCCGGGACGAGGACAACCGCGCCGACCGACAGCCGGAACACACCCAGCTTGACCTCGAGATGAGCTTCATCACGCAGGATGATATCCTCAAATTAATCGAGGAGCTTTATACTTCTCTGGTTGAGATCGTAAAACCCGAGTTACGGATAATAAAACCTTTCCCGCGGCTGACCTACGCCGAGGCCATGGAACGTTACGCCTCGGAGAAGCCGGATCTGCGCTACGGTCTGGAAATAGCCGACCTTACCGACATCGCCGCGCAGACCGACTTCTCTATCTTCCGGACGGCGATTGATAACGGCGGCAGGGTAAAAGGTCTTACCGCTCCGGGCTGCGGAGAATACACTCGCGGCCAGCTGGACGAACTGAATAAACTGGTGCTCGGCGCCGGCGCTAAAGGCCTGCTGACCATCTCGCTGGGAAGCAAGGGGGGCGGACTGGACAGCCTGACCCTGGAGGATATAAAGTCCGTAGCCGCGAAATATTTAACCCTGGAGCAGGTCAAAGAAATGGCCGGTCGCTGCGGCGCGAAGAAAGGAGACCTGCTGCTCATCGTCGCCGGCGAGCCGGAGATAATACACCCGGCGCTGGACACGCTCCGCCGCGAAATGGCGCGCCGTCTTCATCTGTCCGTACCCGATGTTCTTGCCTTCGCTTTTATTTATGATTTCCCGCTTATCGTTAAAAATAACGAAACGGGGGGTTGGGAGGCGGCCAATAATCCCTTCACTCACCCGAGGGAAGAGGACATTCCTCTTCTGGACAGCGCGCCGGACAAGGTACGCGGCAATAATTACGACCTCGTTTGCAACGGATGGGAGCTTGCCAGCGGCAGTATTAGAATCCACCGGGCCGAACTCCAGAGAAAAATATTGAAAATACTCGGCTATGACGATGATAGTATCGATAGCCTTTTCGGGCATATGCTGGAAGCCTTCGACTTCGGTGCTCCTCCTCACGGGGGCCTCGGCGCCGGTATCGACCGTTTGATGATGGTCCTGACCGGGGAGGAGAATATCAGGGAGGTTATAGCCTTCCCCAAGAACCAGAGCGCCGTAGACCTGACTTTTAACGCACCTTCGCCGGTTACTAAAGAACAACTGGCAGAATTACACATTAGTTTACAGGAAGAAGAGTAGCCAATCGGGAGGAAATTTGAAAGTAACGAAAGAGAAAGAAGAGAACCGCCAGGCATTCATTACCGTCGAGATGGAACCTGCGGAGATGGAGACAGCCATGCAGGACGCCTATCTTCGCCTGGCGCCGAAAGCAGATATTCCCGGCTTCCGCAAGGGTAAAGCCCCGCGGGCGGTGGTGGAAAGACACCTGGGCAAACCCAGACTCCTCGAAGAAGCGCTGGACCGTTTGCTTCCCCAGGCCTACGAGCAAGCCCTCAAGGAGCAGGAAATAGAACCCTTTGCCCAGCCCGACGTGGAAATCACCCAGACCGACCCTTTGATATTTAAAGCGGTTGTGCCTCTAACACCTGCCGTAGAGCTGGGAGACTACGAAAGCATCCGGGTGACACCGGACCCGGTTGACATAACGGATGAGAACATCAACGCCGTGATAGAAGAGCTGCGCCACCAGCACGCTACCTGGGAGCCTGTTGACAGGCCGCTTAATTATGACGACCTGGCTATTATAGACATCAACGGCACGGTTGAGGATAATCCTTACGTTCAGAAAATAGGGGCTCAAATTCAGGTCTTTAAAGACCTGATGTCACCCGCACCGGGATTTTCCGACCAGATAATCGGCATGAAGAAAGAAGAGGAAAAAGAGTTCACCCTTAGCTTCCCGGCAGACTATCCCAACGACAAGGTAGCCGGAAAAGAAGGCCATTTTAAGGTAAAGCTCACCGAAATTAAGGAAGAAAAGCTCCCCGAAATCAATGACGAGTTTGCCGGACAGGTCTCTCCCGACTTCAAGACTGTGGATGCGCTCCGCGAGGAAGTAGCCAACAGTTTAAAGGTGAGAGCCGAGGAAAGTGTCAGGATAGACTTCGAGGAAAAGGTGATTAATAGCGCCATCGAGCAATCTAAGGTGGAATACCCGCCGGTACTGGTGGAACTGGAAATTAACCGTATTCTCAACGAACAGGCAAGACAGCTCCAGATGTCCGGGCGGGGCATGGACCAATACCTGCAAAGTATCAACAAGACGATGGAACAATTACGCGAAGAACTGCGCCCGGTGGCGACGAAAAACGTGACCGCTTCACTGGTCTTGAGCAGGGTTGCCGAGGCGGAAAAAATCGAAGTCACCGAGACCGATATTGAAAATGGAATTGCCAACATGACCAGGGGCGCGGGAGATGATAAAATAGATGAACTGCGGAAACTGCTGGATACCGAGCAGACCCGCGAATCGCTGAAACAGTCGCTGAAGACGCGTAAGACCATCGAGCGACTGGCGGAAATAGCCAAAAAGACCGAAGACTCCAAGAAAAAGACAAAGACGACGAAGAAGAAAAAGGAGGAGGAAAAATGAATATCTATCCCAATAACGTAATACCTATGGTTATCGAGAGCGGCACCAGGGGGGAGCGGGCCTTCGACATATACTCACTTCTCTTAAGAGAGCGCATCGTCATGATGGGCATGCCCATCAACGACCAGGTGGCTAATGTCATCATTGCCCAGCTGCTCTATCTCGAGCGCGAAGACCCGGACAAGGACATCAGCCTTTATATTCACTCGCCGGGTGGGGTTATCAGCGCCGGACTGGCCATCTACGATACCATGCAGCTTATCAAACCGGATGTATCCACCATCTGTGTCGGGCTGGCGGCCAGCATGGCCACCGTGCTCCTATGCGCCGGCACCAAGGGCAAACGCTACGCTCTACCGAACGCCACCGTCCACATGCACCAGGCGATGGGCGGCGCCCAGGGACAGGCCTCGGACATCGTCATTGCCGCCCGCGAAATTACGCGGCAGCAGGATACAATCAAGGAAATTATCGTCAGGCATACCGGCCAGCCCCTGGACAAGGTCACCCACGATACCGACCGTGACTTCTATCTTAATCCGACACAGGCAGTGGAATACGGCATTATTGACGAAATCCTGAACAAACCGGCTGACGAGAAGGAAGAGAAACCTAAAAAAGGTAAGAAGTAGGCGGAAATATCCTGACAAATCAGGTTAACAACGAGATAACTAAGGCAATACGTCTTTCACCATCTCGTCTATCTCGGCGGTGAGGTCATAACCGTCTATAGCGTGGCCGGCAGCGTCAACTACCTGCCGGTCTTTCGTTATTTTCACCTTGCCCTGACTGAAAGCCCTGATGGTAGCCACCGTTAGCGGCAGTTCCCGCACGGTGCCGTGCCGCCGGATGGTCTTGAACAGGGGATTTTCCACACCCTGTTCCTCTTTAATATCCGCCACCGATTTCCCCCGTATTTCCTCCCAGTACCCGTCGAAGGCTTTACCGCGTATCGGGAAGGTGCAATAGCTAGCCGTAGGCCCCATGTCCAGCTCCGGGATGGCCACGTGCATCTTTACCCCCTGGGTATCCGCACCGGCCTCTATCAGCTTCCAGATAACCTGCCGCCACGTGCCGGCCGGGCCATCCGGCGCGGCGGGGTGCAGATTGATGATGTCATACTTTTCACACATCTCCGGGCCGGTGATAAGCATAAAGCCGGCCAGCACGCCAAGGTCGGGGGTGAAACCATCCAGCCGCTTCATGACCTCTCTATCGTAGTCGAGTCGCCACTGCGGCATGGGAGCAGCAGGGTCGGGATTGGGCATATCCCTTACCGCTTTGTACATCTGGTAGGAAAATTTTACTAACGGTATGCCATAGTCTTTCACCATTGTTAAATACTGGTCGGTAGCCTCCGTCTCTCCGTAGTCACGACTGCAAAAGACGAACTCTATTTCCGCATCCAGTTCTCCGCTGATGATGCTGTCCTGTACCGTCTGTAAAAGCCCCCTGGAACCGGCGCCTTTCCCCGTGGAAAACCAGCCGATTTTATAGCGATTGCTCACCGCTTCCTCCCCGGGAGGAACTGCGATTTCAGTTTGGCCCAGGAACTAAAAAGGTGCATGAATACGCTCGACCTGTGTCCGTAAATTTTACCCCGTGCGAGCGATTTTAAAAATTCGTCTTTATTATTGAATTCAGGCATTTCCACATAGGCATTTCCGATTTCGTAGACCGTGTGAGCATCGCTGCCAGCGCTACCAGGTATGCCGTGTTTCGCGGCAAACGCCCTGGCCTTATCAGTGTTAGCGGCGAAGGGACTCCGCGAGTTAAGCACCTCCATAAGGTCGATATCACCGACTATTTCACCAATAGCCCACTCCTTCAACGCGGAGCCGCGTATCGTTTCGAAAGGATGCGGGATGTTCACCAGTCCGCCTTGAGCCCGGATGCGCTTAATCGCCTCCGGGGGAGTCAATCCGCCGGGTATGGTCTCTTTCAGGAACATACCCATAATTTCACCCTGTGTGGTTAAAATTTCCTCGGCGACGATAACCCGGAACGGCGCCAGTTTCTGCATCATCAGAGCGCCATCGACAATACCGTGGTCGGCTATGGCAATGCAGTTTATGCCCAGTTCCTGGCAACGCCTGACAATCTTTTCCAGAGGCGTATCACAGTCCATGGAAAACATGGTATGGATATGAAGGTCAGCTTTCAACATAACTGCCTCAACTCCTCCTCTCCAGATAGGTGCCGGAACGCGTGTCCACCTTGATAACATCGCCTTCATTGATGAACAGGGGTACCTGTACCGTCAGCCCTGTTTCCAGTTTGGCCGGTTTGGTGCCGGCGGTGGCGGTATCTCCCTTGAAACCGGGGTCGGTCTCGGTTACTTCCAGCTCTACCGTAATCGGCATTGTTACACCTACAATCTTATCTTTGTAGCTGGATAACTCCACGGTATTTCCTTCTTTTAAGTAGTTAAGCGCGTCACCGAGCTGTTCCGAGGTCAGGGGCATCTGTTCGAAACTCTCCTGGTCCATGAAATAGTAAAGGTCGCCGTCATCATAGAGATACTGCATCTGCCGCTCTTCGAGGCGGGCGCGGATAAGTCTATCGTCCGACTGGAAAGACCGCTCGATGTTGTGGCCGGCGTTGATATCCCGCAGTTTCACTTTCGCCAGCGCCGTTCGTTTCATCTTGACATGCTGATAATCGACGACCTGGTAAAGCGTGCCTTCTAATTCAATGATAACCCCTTTTCTCAACTCGGTAGCACTAATCATATCTCGCCTTTCTAGACTTAGAGAGCACTTTCACCCGGCCCTGTTCCATGACCACCGTGTCTTCGATTCTGACCCCACCCCACCCGGACAGGTAAATGCCCGGCTCCACGGTGAATACCATACCTTCGGTAAGGGTCTCATCCGAGCCCGGGCCGAGGCGGGGTAGTTCGTGGGCGGCCAGTCCTACGCCATGGCCCAGCGAGTGCCCGAAGGCATCGCCATAGCCCTCTGTCTCGATAATCTCCCGGGCGATGCTATCGGCCTGGTGTCCCGTCATACCCGCACTTATTATAGACATCGCCGCCGCCTGCGCATCAAGGACGGCACGGTATATTTCCCTGTATTTATCATCAGGAGCGCCGATATATATGGTGCGGCTAAGGTCACTGGCATAGCCTTCATATTTAGCCCCCATATCTATTAATACCGGCTCACCATCGTCGATGACGCGGTCGGTGGGCCTGGCATGAGGTAACGCCGCTTGAGGCCCAGAAGCTACGATAATTTCAAAGGGCAGCCCCTGGCTGCCGTTCTCACGCAGGCTTTTCTCCAGTTCCCAGGCCACCTGCTTTTCCGTCATACCGGCTTTGAGAGTGGCTTCAACAGATTCAAAGGCGGCATCGGATATAGCGACGGCCTTTTCAATAAGCTCTATTTCGCCGGGCTCTTTCACCGCCCTCAAAGACTCAACCAATCCGTTGACGGGGACAAGCTCGACGGCAACTCTATTCTTTTCCAGGGTTTCTGTCAGCTGGCGGTGGAAATTAAAGGTAATATCCGCAGCCTCGAACCCCAGTGTTTTTATACCCGCATCACTCACCAGGCCGGGAAACCAGTCGGCAATGCTGCCGCTGATACGCACGATTTCAAAATCTGGGGCCTCTCCAGCGGCCTGCTCGGTATAACGAAAGTCCGTGGCCAGCACCGCTTGCTTCCGGGTAATCAGCAGGTAGCCCGCCGAGCCGTCGAAGCCGGAAAGATAGCGACGGTTCTCCGACTGCGTAATAAAGACGGCATCTATTTCCTTTTCGGCGAACCTGTCGCGCAGGTTTTGAAGTCGATTATTCATGTTTACCACTATCTCCCCGCGCCATCGGGTGGGCGGAGAGGTATATCTTACGCGCCCGACTCTGCGTGACATGGGTATAAATCTGCGTCGACGAAAGGTCGGCATGTCCCAGCAACTCCTGGACGACTTTCAAATCGGCTCCGCCGTCGAGGAGGTGGGTGGCGAAGGTATGGCGGAGTACATGCGGGTGCACTTTTTTATTGATGGTCCGAGCGTATTTCTCCAGTATTTTCTGTACCCTCCGGGCTGGCAGACGCCCGCCGTAGCGGTTGAGGAACAGGGCGTTGTTCTTTTTTTCACCCAGTAGTCCGCGCCTGCCGTCACTCATATAGACGCTCAACGCATTTGCCGCCGGCACGCCTATCAGCACCACCCGCTCTTTAGACCCCTTACCCCAGACGCGTATTTCATTGGTGGCCAGGTTTATCTGCTCCACGTTAATGTTAACCAGCTCGCTGACCCGCAGGCCGGAGGCGTATAAAAGCTCCAGCAGGGCACGGTCGCGCTGACCCTGCGGCTGCGAAATGTCAGGCGATTCCACCAGACGCTTGGCCTCATCCACGGTAAGGAAATACGGCAGGCGTTTGTCCAGCCTGGGGGAAACGGTAGTGGCGGCCGGACTGGCCGTAATCATTTCCTCGCGCATCAGGTAGCGGTAAAAGGAGCGTATAGCGGAAAGCTTGCGGGCGATGCTCGACTTGGCCCTGCCCTGCTCCATCAGGTACGCCAGATAGGCGCGCAGCGTCTGCTTGTTCACGTCCTTCAGCGAATCAATCCCCTGACCCGTAACAAAATCGAAGAACTCCAGCAGGTCGTTGGTGTAGTTGCGTACGGTATATCGAGAGGCGTTTTTTTCCGCCTCCAAGAAAGCGATATATTTATCAAATACTTCCTGCATAAAGTTGCCCTTATCGTACTAAAACTCTGTTTATATACCTTAATTTACTGAAACACCATGCATTCGCTAGTAAAATATGAAAAATAATATCAATAAAAAGTCCACCAGCAGAAATAACATGAATATCGTATAAAGTATTGTGTGGCCATAAATTATACGGTTAAATATGCGAAATCTTCGGTCTGAACCCCACCTGATACCTAAGGTTTCTCCAAGATTTTCCATGGTCTCTTTGTTAGCCTCCGTATCTTTCCAATCATAATAGCAAATAATGAAAATGAGGCCAGTTAATATTAGACCAATAAACATTGTAAAAACTGAATATATAGGAAAATCGTTCCATTGCCATTTTGCAAAGTATAGGCTACCGCCTATTACTCCAACCTGAATCCAATGGAGTGTTTGTACCCTACTCCAAAACAACCTGTCTTGATATTCCCTACGTTGTGCGAGGATTTGATAACGAGCAATCAGGTTACCTTCATTTTCGTTACTTAAAATGTGATTCATTTATTTACTTCTGCTATCTTCCTCTTGTATTCGGACTTAGTACAGTAGCCTTTTCCCATGTTATCTTTTCCCACCCTGCCACCCTCGCACCATCCGCGGCTTAGCCCTTAGTCTTTATCCCCCCATTTCCTTGTTACTTGGTACTTGTTACTTGGTACTTGTTACTTGGTACTTTCCTGCGGTATCTTCCCCTTGTACTCGCACTTCACACACCAGGCCTGCTTGCCGTGCCGGGTGAGCAGTCCGCCGCACATGGGGCAGGGCTGGGGGAGGGGCTTAAAGTTGGTGATAAAATCGCAGTCGGGATAGCCGCTGCAGCCGTAGAAAGTGCGTTTCTTTTTACTGACCCTCTGCACGATTTCTTTACCGCATTTCGGGCAGTTAGCGCCTACTTTTATCTGGAACGACTGTGTATGCTTACATTCGGGGTAGCCGCTGCAGGCGATAAACTTCCCGAAGCGCCCCGTCTTGACTATCAGCGGTTTGCCGCACTTAGGACAGGGGTCACCTGTTTCTTCGTCCGCCAGCTTTACCTTCTCCGCAGTCTGGAGCGCCTTCTGCAGGTCTTTATCAAAAGGAGTATAGAAGTTCCGGATAACACTCGGCCAGTCGCGCTCCCTTGTGGCGATATCATCAAGTTCGCTTTCCATACCAGCGGTAAACTTGACGTTGATAATGTCCGGGAAATGCTGGACGAGCAAATCGTTGACCGCCATACCCAGTTCCGTGGGCTGAAAGATACCCCTGGTTTTGCTGACATACTCACGGTCCTGAATCGTGGATATCGTCGGCGCATAGGTGCTGGGCCGGCCAATTCCGTTTTGCTCCAGAGTCTTGACCAGTGTCGCCTCGGTATAGCGGGACGGTGGCTGGGTAAACCTCTGCTCCGGGTAAATCCCCAGGAGTTTGAGCTCATCGCCTTTTTTCATCAGGGGGAGTGAGGCTTTATCTTCTTCCACGACTTCGTCCTTGCCCTCGCTGTAAAGGGTCATAAAACCGGGGAAAGTATTGACCGAAGCGGCCGTTCTGAACAGATATTCACGGTGGTTCCCGGCCTCGATATCAACGGTAGTGTTATCGAACAGGGCAGCCGCCATCTGACTGGCCACCATACGCTTCCAGATAAGGTCGTACAACCTGAACTGGTTGGTATTGAGGTATGTTTTTATAAGAGCCGGCTCGCGGTGAGTCCGGGTAGGGCGGATGGCCTCATGCGCCTCCTGCGCCCCTCTGGCGCGAGCGGTAAAGGCGCGGGGGCGGGACGGCAGGAATTTCGGGCCATATTTTTCACGGATAAAGGCCACCGTCTCGCCGATAGCGGAACCGGCCACACGTGTGGAGTCGGTACGCATATAGGTGATAAGGCCGATATTACCTTCGCTGCCAACGGGCAGTCCTTCATAAAGCTGCTGGGCGACAGCCATGGTCTGCTTGGCGGTGAAGCGGAGTTTACGCCAGGCTTCCTGCTGTAAGGTGCTGGTGGTAAAGGGCGGGGCCGGCTGACGCGTGGCCTTTTTGGTACTCACTTTAAGGACGTCATAGGCTGCTTTTTCCAGTACCGCGACTAATTTATCGGACTCCTCCTGCTCGTGGATATTCAACCTGGTGCCGTCAGCGAGTCCGATTAACGTCGCCCGGAAGGATACTTTATCCCTTTTCTTACTCAATTCGGCTTCGATAGTCCAGTACTCTACCGGCACGAACGCCTGAATCTCGCGTTCACGGTCGACGATTATCTTGACCGCCACCGACTGCACCCGCCCGGCGGAAAGGCGTTTCCTGACCTTCGTCCAGAGCAGAGGACTTATTTTATAACCAACGAGCCTGTCCAGAACACGCCGCGCCTGCTGGGCATCCACCAGCTGCATATCTATATCGCGAGGATTCTGAAAAGCCGACTTTACGGCGTCTTCGGTTATCTCACGGAAGACGACGCGATAGTAATTCTGTTTATCGGTTTTGGCGACTTCGGCCAGATGCCAGGCGATGGCTTCCCCCTCGCGGTCGGGGTCGGTAGCCA
>DAOUDZ010000061.1:0-13936 GCA_034430575.1 Dehalococcoidales bacterium | reverse complement strand
AAGGATAACGGTAAACGCCATAACCAGCTTCTTCATTGGCCACTCCATTCTCTAGCCTTATTTATAGAACAACTGGCAACTTTTTTCAATTCACCCTGCCTGTCAAGGGTCTACCGCTCTCCAGACAGGCAGGACTCTAATACAATTTTACTTTTCTGTTTTGTAATCCTGGACGCTATCGGGATTGAAGCACTTGCCGGCATTAATTGCCGGGTCCGAGCTCCAGCCGCACATGCCGAACTTAATGCTGTAGACGTCATAGCCGAGCATTTGCAGCAGAGACACTGCCTGGGCCGCCGATTGTCCGGTGTAACAGTACACGTATACTGGCGCATCGGGGTCGAGTTTATCGAGGTTATCCGCCAGGGCACCCAGGCCGAAGTTAATTGCCCCGGGGACATGTCCTGCGGCGTAATGCTCCGCGGAGCGCAGGCTGATGACTGTCATGTCTTCGCTTTCGGCAATCTTCATATTAAGGTCGGTGGCCGTGATATACTTGGGGGCAACGGTTTTCGCGGCGGCCAGTACAATCTCGGCCGCATCGCTGGAGGCGGTGTTTTCCACGTCCGGCGGGCCGTAGGACCCCCCGGTGTCGGCATCGGTTTCAGTTTTAAAGCTGCCCTGGTCTTTCTCCGGGTCGAAGCGGGTGACATATATGGCCGGGTCGTTAGACCAGGAAGACATGCCGTGCAGCAGGTTATTCACGTCGTAACCCAGCACGCCGAGAACGGCTGCCCCGAACGAGGCGGACTGCCCCGTGTAGCAGTAGACTACAATCTCCTCGTCCTTGGGGAGTGTCGTCAGGTCGCCGAATCCCATGTTGACCGCGCCGGGAATATGCCCTTTTGCGTAATCGTCCGCCTTACGCAGACTGACGATATAAGGGGCATCGCCTTCGGCAATCGCCATGTAAAGGTCGGAAGCCTTCATATTACCGGCTATATTTGTCAGGTAATCTGCAACGGCATCCTTAACTACGTCGTATTCCACCGCGGCGGGTGCCGGAGCCGGTGCCGGCTCTGGCTCGGGGGCAGGCGCCGGTGCCGGTTCTTCTTCACCGCCGCAGGCGGTGAGTAGCGGCATCGCCAGCAGAAGTGCCAGCAGGATTATGATAGTACCTATGCTGGACCATAGTCTTAAACGCATCCCTAATCCTTCATGTTTGATATTAATAATATTTGATTATATGCACACCGGTTTGAAAGAAAACTGGCAGGCTTCGTCATTCGGCTGCCATATAATACCGGTGGATAGAAAGAAGTACAATTGAAGATAGAAACAGTATCACTAACAGTAAATCTTGTTTTAATACCGCAGAGCATTCTAGCATGGATAATACCATACTCGGGTAGCCTAAATCAAGAGATTTTTGTTTGACAGTTCAACTATTTCCAGAGTAGACTTTAGATTGAGTTGCGCACCTGGAAAATCCCTTGGTAATGGAAAAAAAGTATTTAATCGGCGGTGCCATAGTATTAATAGCGGTAATATATCTGCTGTACTTAAGCTTTGGCAGTTCGGTTAGCTACTACGTAACGGTAAGTGAATTCTATGATAGAATTACCGAACTTGACAATGCTAATATAAGGGTAGCCGGAATAATAACGGATAATTCAATTGAATGGGATGCTGAAGAACTTGAGCTTAAATTTACCCTCACCGAGGGTGGAATAAATATGCCGGTTATTTATAACGGGGCTCAACCGGCCGGGTTTAAAGCAGGCTCTAACCTGCTGGTAGAAGGGAAATACGGCTCTGATAGTGTTTTTCAGGCAACCCAGCTTATTTTAAAGTGTCCCTCAAAATATGAGTCTATTGATATAGAATAGTGCTGGTAAATGATAGAAGCGGGGCGTATTGCCTTAATTATAGCGCTCCCTGTTGCCGTGTTCTCGGTATTATCTTCCGTCATCGGTGCCCGGGCGGCGTACGGGCGTCTGTATAAGAGCGCCCGATACGGCGTCATTATCGTATTCGGACTTTACACGCTGGCGCTGGCCCTGCTTTTATACGCTTTTTTTACCCATGATTTCAGTGTCAGGATTGTGGCCGAGCATGCCAGCCGTGACCTTCCCCCTTTATATACATTGAGCGCTCTTTACGCCGATAAAGCCGGCTCGATGTTCTTATGGGGATGGCTGATTTCTCTTTTTTCGGCTTTGCTTGTTTTACGGACACAAGAAGAGAACCGCCGGGTTATTTCTTACGCCATCGCTATTCTGGCCGTTATAGAGGCATTTTATATCGCCCTGGTTACGTTCTTGGCCGATATCTTTGCCCGGCAGCCTTCCCCCGCCGTTGACGGTTTCGGTTTGAATCCGCTGCTGCAGAACTTCGGCATGATTATTCATCCCCCCCTGCTCTACCTGGGTTTTGCCGGCTTCGCCGTCGTGTTTGCTCTGGTAATAGCGGCGGTTATTACACGTCGTTCCGAGATGTGGCGGGACAGCCTTATCCGGCGCTGGTCACTCGTCGCCTGGGGAACGTTGGGTGTCGGTAACCTGGTAGGGATGTGGTGGTCTTATAACGAGCTGGGCTGGGGAGGTTACTGGGCCTGGGACCCCGTGGAGAATGCGGGACTGATGCCGTGGCTGCTGGGGACCGCCTTTCTTCACTCGATGACTATGGGAAGACAGCGGCATTACCTGAAGGCATGGAGCTTAAGCCTTATCGTATTTACGTTTGTTTTCACCCTGTTCAGTCCCTTCATAACGCACGGAGGTATTGAGTCTCCCCTGCACGGTTTCTACGGCTCGCCCTTTCCGCCCTTCATACTGGCGGCAATTATTGTTGTCATAGCGGGTTCATATGTATTGCTGTATCTGCGCCGCCGGGATTTAAAGGATGAGGAGAGGCCGCCCTCTTTATTATCCAGGGAAGGCTCTTTCCTGCTTACGAATATTATTTTGGTAGTTCTCGTGTTTGTCATCTTCGCCGGGACGGTGCTGCCCCGGGTGGTCGAGGTGCTGGGAGGCGGGAAGATAGCACTGGACCGCGGTTTCTTTGACCGTACCTGCGGGCCGATAATGCTGCTCCTCGTGTTGCTCATGGGCGTTTGCCCTCTGCTCGGCTGGGGGAAAATGGCCTGGAATTCTGCCAGGCGTAATATAATTTTCTTTTTCCTGGCTGTTGTGGTCGTATCGGCGGCTATTCTGATTTCCGGAGTCGGCAACTGGTATATTGCCGTGGTGGTATTATGCGGGTTGCCGCTGTTCGTTGTTTTCCGGGAGTGGTGCCGGGGAACTATGGCCAGGCATCGCAGTAAAAGAGAAAATTTCGTCCGCGGGTTCTTATCGCTCATCGGTGGTAACCGGGCGCGGTACGGGGGGTTCCTCGCCCATATCGGCATTGTCCTTATCGCCCTCGGTATTATCGTATCGTCTTTTTACGGTATCGAAAAAGCGGCAACGCTTGACATCGGTGAGTCGATGAGTGCCGGTAAATATAAATTGACCTATAATGAACTGGTATTTAAACAGGATAATGTGAAGGTGAGCGCGGTCGCGTCTATGACGGTCAGTGAAAATGGAAAGGCGGCAGGCACCATGCGCCCCAGCTACGCTTACTGGTTCAATTATAATGACTTCTTTGCCGAGGTTGCGGTACGCACCACAACCGCCGAAGATTTATTCGTCTCCCTGGTCTGGACAGGGTTCGACCCCGCGGATAGGTCGGCCACTTTTCGGCTGCTGGTAAACCCCCTGATTGTCTGGATATGGGTGGGAGGAGCTTTCTTTATTATCGGGGGCGCTTTATCATTTTCCTTCGAGGAGAAACGGCTCTCCGGGGGTAAGGAGTAGGTATGCGCCGTATCATTATCATATTCGTCGTTTTGTGGCTTATCGGATGGCCGGCGGCGGTTCAGGCCCAGGAGCCGGCCGGGGGCGAAATCACCGGGCAGGTAGTCAACGGCACCGAAGGCGGCGGGAGCGTGGCGGGAGTTGAAATTACCCTGATTACCTACGTTGATGATATGATATCGGACACAACCACCACGACGACCGACGGGGAAGGCAGGTTCCGGTTTAGCGACGTTGTCGGGGAGCATGCCTATCTGGTCTCGGCGAGATATATGGGCGTGGATTACTACTATCCGGTTGCTTTTGAATCCGGGGCGGAGACTGCCCGTGTGGAAGTAGGTGTCTGTGATGTTACGGACAGCGACGAGGCTATCAGCGTCGACCTGGCGCATACGATGATTAATGTCGCCGAAGACAACCTTAAAGTAACCGCGATGTACTCGCTGGTTAATGACGGAGATACGACATACGCGGGCACGGACGGTGCGCTGGTCTTCACTCTGCCGGAGGGGGCCTTCGGTTTCGAGGCCCCGCAGGAACTGATAATAGACTACAAGCTCCTGGCGGATAACCGGGTTGCCTATCTCGTGCCGTTTCCGCCGGGCGAGCGACAGCTTGTTTACGCTTACACCCTGGCGAGACCGGACGCCGCTGAATTTACTCTTCCGCTGAAAATCGACTACGCAACCGGGAGCCTCGAACTGATGATAGCCGGCGAGAATATCGAGGTTTCGCTAAATGAATTAGGGCCGGCCGACCCCGTGGTTAACGATGCCGGCGAGCGTTTTATCCACTTCCAGGGGAAGGACCTCCCGCGTGATACGGTGGTAAACATTCGCCTGTCAGGTTCAACCTTGAACGCCGGTTCTCGCCTCTGGATAGTGTGGGTCGTCGCGGGGGCGGTAGTTATTGGCATAGCTGGTTACCTGATAAGCAGGAAGAAGAAAGCAGGCCGCGATGAATAAGGATGTGCCGGCTGCCGCGACCATGGCTATTGAAGTCGAGGGGCTGGAAAAATCTTTCGGGGAGCACCGCGCCCTCCGGGGAATAGACCTGACGGTGAGTCGTGGTGAATGTCTCGTCGTTTTCGGTCCTAACGGTGCCGGGAAAACAACCCTGCTGAAAATCCTGGCCACATTAATGAAGCCGTCCGCCGGACGCGTGCTGCTGGACGGCGTTGATATCTGGGAAAAGCCGGTGGAAATAAGGCGCCGGATAAGCCTGGTTAGTCACCAGACCTTTCTTTACGACGACCTTACCGTTTTGGAAAACCTTAGGTTCTACGGCAAAATGTACGATGTCGCGGATTTGGAAAAGCGAATCCGGGAAGTCATATCATGGGTGCGGATTGAACCTCGCCTCCACGACCGTGCAGGCACGCTATCGCGAGGCCTGCAGCAGAGGGTGTCTATAGCCCGCGCGGTTCTGCATAATCCTTCGCTCCTTTTTCTCGACGAGCCGGAGGTCGGCCTGGACCCGCATGCCAGCGCCATGGTCAGAGATGTCTTGGGCACTGTCAGTTCCGGCAATCGTACGGTGGTGATGACCACCCATAACCTGGAGCGGGGACTGGAGCTGGGCGACAGCATCGTCATAATTGATAGAGGTAAAATCGTCTACCAGGCTAAAAGAGATAAATTGAGCAAAGCAGACCTCCGGCAGGTCTATAATCGGTATACCGAAGCAGGCGGATGAATAAGGTGTTTGTAAAAATCATAGCCATTTTATGGAAAGACATACTGACCGAATTCAGGACCAGGGAGATTATCGTTTCGGTGTTTGTCTTTTCCCTCTTGGTTATGGTGATTTTCAGTTTCGCCTTCGGTACCGGGGTTGACATAACAGAGTCAATAGCTCCCGGCATATTATGGGTGGCTTTAACCTTCGGGGGGGTAACCGGCCTCAACCGTATCTTCGCCGTGGAAAAAGAAAACTCGCGTTTAGAAGGGCTGATGCTCTGTCCCGTGGACCGCGCCGTCATCTACTGGGGTAAGCTCACCGCCAGTTTTACCTTCATGCTGGCTGTCGCCATCGTGGTAACGCCGATATTCCTGGCCCTTTTTAACCTGCCCTTGTTTTTGCCCGGGCTCGCCCTTATTATCGTGCTGGCCAGTCTGGGCTTTGCCGCCGTGGGTACGCTTTTCTCGGCTTTAGCTGTAAATACCCGGGCGCGGGATATCATGCTTCCCATACTCTTTCTGCCCGTTGTCGTTCCGGTAATTATCGCCGCAGTCAAAGCTACCGCGCCGGTGCTCGCGGGCAGACCCTGGGCGGATATGTTAATATGGCTGCAGATATTAATCGCCTTTGATATTATTTATATGGTAGTGGCCACGCTTGTCTTCGGGTTTGTGGTCGAGGAATAGCGGAATCTCGGATTGGAGTGTGTGTTTAAATGAACGGCAGACATACCTTGAGAAATAGCATTTTACTGGGACTGGGTTTCGTCCTCATGATGGCGGCGCTATTCATGGTCTTTGTATATGTGCCCACCGAGAAGCATTCCGGCATAGTGCAGCGCATATTCTATTTCCACGTACCAGTTGCCTGGGTAAGTTTCCTGGCGTTTTTCGTCACTTTTATCGCCAGTATTCTATACCTGTGGAAGCGGGAGATAAAATGGGATGCCGTTGCCTGCGCTTCGGCGGAGGTCGGGGTTATTTTCACCACGCTGGTCCTGATTACCGGGCCGATATGGGCGAAGCCGACATGGGGAATCTGGTGGACATGGGATGCACGCCTGACCACGTCACTGGTGCTCTGGCTGATTTACCTTGCCTATCTCCTGGTGCGCCGTCTCGCCAACGAGCCGACCCAGGGCGCCAGACATGGTGCGGTTATCGGCATTGTGGGATTCATCGACGTGCCCATTGTTTTTCTAACGGTAAACCTGTGGCGGACACAGCACCCGACCACTATTGTCTTTGAAGGCGGATTAACAACGCCGATGCTTTTAACCCTGGTGGTGTGCATCGCCGCCTTTACCGTGTTATACATCCTCCTGGTGGTTCAGGGTGCCGGCCTGAAGTCCATGGAGGCTAATATAAGATACTTGAAGGGTGCAATGCAGGGGGAATAGGAGGGCAGAGTCTTGTGGAAAATCTAGGTTATCTATTGGCGGCGTATACGGTTATCTGGGCGGTTGTCTTCGGTTACGTCCTGGCGATGCAGCGGAAGCAGCGCAGGTTGCAGCGGCAAATCGACCTGCTGCAGAAGTCCGCCGACCAAACAAAAACCAATAGTTGAATGTAAGCCTGCCGGGGAGTATCTTTTCAGCAAACTCGTCGGCGGGCGTTAATTCTTTTCTTATCGAGTTTTCGCCTATGCGTCCAGCTCTGCTTCTTTGATGACCTCGGTCACAAGGTCGTCCCACCCCAGGGGCATAATATGGACCCCCTGGCAGAATGGTTTGACCTGCCGGATAACCCGGGCACTTATTTCAACCGCTTTCTTCTTGCGGTCTTCCTTGGCGGTTTCCGCCATTTCCTGGATAATATCATCAGGGACGCTGATTCCCGCCACGTTTGCGTTCATAAACTTGGCCATGGCGGCGCTTTTTAATATCACGATTCCAGCGATAACGGGTACCTTGAAACCCTGTATCTGGTCCATAAACCGCTCGAATTTCTCCGGTTCGTAAACGGCCTGGGTCTGGAAGAACCTGGCCCCGGCATTAATTTTCTTTTTCATCTTGATAACCTGCGGCTCCACGGGCTCCGCGGCCGGCGTTACCACCGCCCCGAGGAAGAAATCGGGGCTGCTGTCCAGCTCGTGACTCGCCATGTCGTGACCCTGGTTCAGCGTGCTGGCCGCCTTGAGCAGCTGCACGGAATCGAGGTCGTAGACCGGCTTGGCTTCGGTGTGGTCTCCAAGGATGGGATGGTCGCCGGTGAGACACAGCACGTTCTCTATGCCCAGCGCCCACGCGCTTAGCAGGTCGGACTGAAGCGCCAGCCGGTTGCGGTCGCGACAGGTAAGCTGGTAGACCGGCTCCAGTCCCCGCTCTTTCAGCTTGGAGGAGACGGCCAGCGAGCCGATGCGCAACACCGCGCTCTGCAGGTCGGTAACGTTGATAGCGGTGACGTGGTTTCGTAAAATCTCGGCATCATGCAGGCATTTATCCAGATCAACCCCCTTGGGCGGTCCTATTTCTCCGGTGACTACGAATTTTCCGCTTTCCAGGGCTTGTTTTAGTTTGCTCATTCTTATTTCTGCTCCTTGTTTAATTTTGACATTGGTTCAGTCTTTGCTGGAGACTTTCAGTTCCCCGCCGAGTGACTTGAAGGTTGCCTCTCCTTCGCCGATGGTAAGAGAGCGAGGGCGGCTCCACCGGGAGTTGTTCTTGGGCTCCCTGTAAATATCCATTTCATCCAGGCGTCCCAGTTCTTTGAGCCGGTCGTAGATAAGCTGCCAGCCGCAATCGCGGTTCCGGTCGACCTCGCACTTGCCGTCCTTGGCGCCTCCGCAGGGGCCGTTAAGCAGGCCCTTGGCACAGAGCGTAAGCGGACACAGCCCGCCGGTGTATTCCACGATACATTCACCACAGAGAGAGCAATATTCGGTGATGAAATCGTCGGTAACAGTCTCACCGCCAAAGATGGTATCGCATCCGGGATGGACCATACCGCCGTCAGTAGCATCCATCACTGTATGAAAGCCTTGACCACAGGCAAGAACTAAAAAGGAGTCTGCCTGTTCGATTTCCTTGCCATATTCCTCTTGGAGCACTTTTTTTGTATTGGAGAGTTTACAGAGCGATATTCCCTTTGGCTGGGGTACGCACTGTCCAATCACATTCACTCCTCTTTTCTTTAACCGCTCTGCCATTTCCTTCGTCTCGGGTATACCTCCCGACTGGCATTTGGCAGCACAGTTGTCGCATCCGACGACGAACACCCGCTCGCCGGGCTTGAAATACCCCAGAATTTCGTCAATCGGCTTTTGAATTGTTGCGTGCACGAAAATACCTCCTGAAAAATTATTTCTCCTGACATCAGACAGTGATAAATGGTAGAAATCGCGGGAAATATCAACAGTATGCCATAAGAATTATACCCTGCGGGGTATGGTATTATCAAGGTCAGATTCTTTAGAGGGCAAGAGCAAAGTGTCCCTTTAACGCAGCAAATCCCTCGACTTTAAATCGGCGGCGATGTCTTCAAGCTCCAGTTCCCGCAGCTTCTTCTCCGTCGGCAGGCCGCTGGCGACATCCCAGCCGCGAAGCTCGTAATATTCGTCCTTGAGACTTTCAAAATCCTCTCTCTTTACCGTGGCCCCAACTCGCGAAACGACCTCGCCGTTTTTACCTGGCACTATGCAGTCGGGATTGAAAAATACGAACTGCAACGGCTCTTCGTGCAGGAAGTCCAGCAGCGTGTCTCCCTGCCTCCCCGGCCAGCCTTGCCGGAGAAGTATCGCCCTTTGCAGGTTGAAGACTCTCTCCCCGATTTTGTTCAGGCCCGCTTCATCCATTTCTTTGCCGGTAATCGCGGTCAGGACCCGGCTTTCCATGGCGGGGTCGCCGGTGTGGTCTTCCGCGAACCTCACCCAGATTATCGGCCAGAGGAAATCGCACAGGATGGTGCTCTCCTTGGCGTGGGTGCGGTCCTGGATTTTCTTGGCGGCCAGCGCCTTGCCTTCGTAGGTGGTATAGTCGGCGGCGGCGGCGCTTCCCCAGAAATTCTTGCTCACATTTAGAAAGTCGTTGTAGGAAAGAAACGCGTCCTCTTCTTTGCGTACCCATTTGGTCCAGAGCCACATAGAATGACTCGTCTCATGGAGCTGGTTAATCGGCCTCCTCTGCTCGGTGGCATAGAGAAGCGCGTTGGTCGGTATCAGCCGGGGGTCGTAATCCCTCGTCTCGCCGGCGCGGGAGATAATGTGTATATGCAGGATATCCTCCGCCTTCTTGCCTACCTTCTCGGCGGCTTTTCTCGTGCCCCGGGCGAGTAAATCGCCGAAGCCTTCCCGGTAGGTTATTTTCCTGGTCAGCGCTTCGATGAACTCGGCGCTGCCTACCTTTGAAAGCGGCAGCCCGGTGTCTTCTTCCTTCAGGAGTCCTTCCCGGTAACAGCCGGCCAGCCAGTCTATAAGCGGCTGCATTACCGTGGTATCCAGCCCGTAGCGGTCGCACAATCTGACGGCCAGCAACGCTACGTCGGAAGAGCCGCGCCGGTAGTTCTCCGCCGCGGCCCAGTAAACGTGCACCGCCTGGCAGAAAAATTTGTAGCGTCGGTCGCCCTCCGTATACGATTTTCTGAAGCAGCCGCTGGCGCATCCGTAGCAGGGGCGCAGCCTGGTCTTACCGGGTATGTCGTCGAGCCAGTTCTTCCAGGTATCTTTCCGCATGTCCAGTATCCGGCTGGCGAGGCTCCCGAATCTTTCCGGGTCGGCGGCCTCGGGACGCCGGCTACCGGCGACGGCGATGGCTTTGAGGTTCTTCGACCCCATGACGCTGCCGAGTCCGCTGGCCCCGGACGCGCCTTCGTCGGTAAACATGGTAGCGAAGGAGACCAGGTTCTCGGCGGCGGGGCCGATAGTCAGGATGCTCGCCTCTTTGCCGAGTTGCGCTTTCAGGCTATCGATAGCTTCAAAAGTGGACTTGCCCCAGAGGGATGAAGCGTCCCTTACTTCCACGACTCCGTCACGGATATAAATATAGACGGGCTTATCGGCTTTGCCCTGTACCGCCAGCCCGTCGTAGCCGGCATATTTAAGGTAAGAACCCCACCGCTCTCCCAGGTTTGCGTAAGAGAACGCCTCCGGCTCCATGACCGGTGCCTTGCCGCAGACCTGCCATCTGGAACCGCCGGCCAGTCTGGTAAACCCGGTAACGGGGCCGGTCATATATATAAGGCAGTTCTCCGGGTCGAAGGCTTTAGCGTCGGGGGGAACCATGTCCCAGTAAAGCCTGGCGGCGATACCCCTGCCCCCCAGGAACCTGTTCGCGTAGCCCGCAGTGGGCAGCCGGCTGACCCTTCCATCGGATAAATCTACTTTCAGAATCTCTCCGGCATATCCGAATTCGGCCATGTCTAACCTCCAGACAACGCTTATTCCGTTACATTCTCTTGAGAATCCGGGTCAGTCGGTTCTCTTGCCGGTAAGTGAGACCGCCATGCACACGTAGGGTTTATCGATTTTCCTGGTGACTATCGGGCAATGATAGAGTCCCCTGGGGGCTACCAGCACGCTTGGTTTATCGAAAACGTGTTTCTCCTCTTTCCCCTCTTCGCCGATGGATATTTCCACTTCGGCTCCCAGGTCGTCGAGGTTGTACGGGTCGGAGCCGATGAAGAAAACGGCTTCATCGTAATTATGTACGTGGGGCTTGGTCGATAGGCCGGTGATGCCGGTCTCGTAACCGCAGGCGTAGATGATATTCAGATTGAATCCGCCGAGGATGTCCGCCCCGGTGGAAAACAGAGCGCCTTTGGGTGTCTTGTGGAAAGGGATGGTGACCAGGTGCTTCCCGTACTGCGTTTCCGCCATCTTTCTTCCTCACTTGCGTTAAAGCGTTATTCGTTTTATTTATTAATCTTTTCCCTAAGGTCGTCCAGTATTTTATTGACGCGTTTCCTGTGGGCCTTTCCTCCCGGCCCCGGCTCCAGCTTTGGACTGAAGTCCATATCATTAAGGTTGTCCAGCATGGTCGGGATAAGCTGGAAGGGTACCGATATCAGGAAAAGTCCCGGCGGATAAATATCTAGTTCCTGCATACCCAGTCCCAGGCCGGTAACGTAGAAGTTCAACTCGCCGCTGACGACCGGATAGATATACATCCAGGCGCAGGCAACCACCGGTGTCGCCTTGCATTGGAATGGCTTTCCCGTAGAATAGTTGATGGAACGCAGCAGCGGCGCGGCCTGGTCGATGCTGGCGGTCATGATAAGCACATCCGGGTCGAAGGTGAGTTTATCCAGGGAAGCAAAGGCCACGTACTGCACGGAATTTTTCGGCAGACTCGGCAGGTACTGGTACATGGCGCGGCAGGCGGCCATGTTTTTATAAAGCCCGTCGTAGCCTCCCAGGAAACCGCTGACGAGGACGGACTCCGCGTCTCTCATGCCCAGTATCATCTGTTCCACGCCCACGCATACCCAGTCGTCGGGGCCCACGTAAAATGCGTCATTCTCCTGGGCTTCTTTGGTCATCTCGCACATATTCAGCTCTTTGTCAATTCGCTTGATGCCCTCGGGTTTTTCAATCATGAACTTGACGCCGACGGGCTTTCTCTCGAAATTGAATTTGTCTAGTATGGAATAGTCGTATGGTTTTGGACTCACGGTAACCTCCTGAAATATTTTTTTCCTGGCTTAAGTCTTACGATAACCGCGGGGACTGGTCCATTCCACCCGGTGCGGCTTCATTTAGATTACGCTGCGGCTTGGCTGCGTTTTATCAGGATTCCTTGGCCAGTTCCTCGGCTATCCTGCGGATCTTCTTTTTATGGGCTTCCGGTTCCAGGGTATATGATTCCGGGACCCATTCCATCTCTTCAAGGTTCTTTAATATGCCGGGGAGCTTGTCCCACGGGATAGATATGAGTATCCGGCCTTCCGGGAAGAGGCGGCGCGCTTTCATGCCGAAGCCGAAGCCGGCAATCGAAAGGTTCATATCGCCGTTCAAATACGGGTAGACACACAGCCAGGTGCAGCCCACCACCGGTGTCCCCCTGGCGGACCAGTATTCGCCGGTGGTATAAGCTTTGGCCCGGATAAATATTTCCGCCTGGCTTACGCTGGCCATGATTATCAATAAATCCGGCTCGAAAGTCAGCTTGTCCAGCGGGGCAAAGGCGGCGTAATTGATGGAATCCCTGGGGAGCTTGGGCAGGTACTGGTAGATTCTGCGGTTGGCGCGTGTCTCTTTATAGGCTCCCAGCCTGGGCCCCACCCTGCCGCTCTCGAATACCGGGTCGCCTTCCTTCATCCCGAGCAATATTGCGCCTATGCAGGAGAAGCTGTCTTTGTCGACGTAAAAGGCTTTGCCCTGCTGCGCCTCGACCAGCATTTCGCACAAGTCCATTACTTTATCCAGCCTCTCGAGGTCTTTAGGCTTGTTGAACAGGTACTTGACGCCTATGGGCGTCCTTTCAAAATCGAATTTTTTCAGAATGGAAAATTCTTCAGGGACCGGGCTCATGATAACCTCCTTTGGTGATGATATTTGTGGCGTGCTACATAACTATAATAAGATTGTTGCTCTGGATATTCAAGTCGGATTCATGTCAGGCACGTCTGCGATTCTTAAACTTGATAAAGCTTGTTTTTCGTGCTGAAATCTTGTACTATTTAGTGCTATAGTACTTGAGTATAAAAATAAAGGAAAAATTTATAAAAAATACTGTACATATTACGTTAAGAAGTCTTATAATCATCTAAAGCATTAATTTGGTGTGAGGAGGTTTGTTAATGACATAGATATGAGCAATGAATATTTTTTTAAAGGTAACTTATTATAAAAATTACAGGGAGGTAATGAAATGAAGCATAAAATACTGATAATTTCAAGTATATTGCTGGTATTAATGCTAATTTTCAGCACGTTGATTATCGGGTGTGAAAAAGAACAGGAACCGGCGCCCGCACCGGCGCCCGCACCGGCGCCCGCACCCGTACCGGAACCTGAACCGGCGACCGCACCGGAGCCTGAACCGGAACCCGTGTATGAACCGAAGCCGGAGCCGGAATGGCAGCCGTCAGGATCCGTCGTGCAGCCGGACACCGACACGATTAACTGGGATGAAGCCGCCAACTACATCGGCGCCGATACGACCGTATGCGGCAAAATTAAGGATGTTTCTGCGGTAAAGATACCTAATCTGGTGCTTCTGATGGGCGGTAATCTCGGACAGGGTGTTGGTATCGAGATTGTGGAAGGTGCCATCAGCGGAGACTTAAGAGAGACATACATCGGTCAGACAATCTGTGTCTCCGGGGTCATCACTGATTTGTTGTTTGGCGGCCCGATGATTATTGTTAAGAGCGCATCGCAGATTGTCGTTCAGGAACCCGAACCGGCACCGGGTGGAGCTGCCGTTTCAGGCCCAGCTGTCTATGTCAGTGTCAGCGTTGACGGCGAGCTATTGGTTGCCGCGCAGCCCGTTGCTATCACTACTGATATGACTCTCGACG
>DAOUDZ010000060.1:0-15131 GCA_034430575.1 Dehalococcoidales bacterium | reverse complement strand
GGCCTCAAGTACTCCTCGGCGAGGACCCCTTCAACATCGAGAAAATCGTGGCGGGGATGGATAGAGCCGCCAAGCTGAACAACCAGTCGAAGGCGGTCATCGATTATTGCCTCCACGATATCAAGGGCATGGCGTTGGGAGTGCCCGTATATACTTTGCTGGGCGGTCTTTCCAACGAAATAATAAAACTTGCGTTCGTAATGTCTTCCGGGACGGCGGAAGAAGTAGGCGAGGAAGGGAAGAGCCTGATAAAAGCCGGCTTCAGGGCCTTCAAGCTGAAAGTAGGCGCCAAGACCATTGAAGAGGACCTGGATATGGTCGGCGCATTGAGAGACGCCGTGGGCAAAGACGTTAAGATTATGACCGATACCAATGGCGGCTGGAACTACCTCCAGGCGCTTAAATTCCTCAAGGAAGCCGTGAAGTATGATTTATTCCTTTCCGAGCAACCCGTACCGCGGTGGGATATAGACGGGCTGGCACGGCTGCGCCGGAAGGTGGATGTGCCGATATTCGCCGACGAATCGGCGGCCGAGCTTAACGACCTGATAAAACTCCTGCAGCGGGATGCCGTGGACGGCTTTTTCCTCAAGGTCCCCAAGGCCGGGGGCATATTGAAGTCGCAGAAGTTTGTATCGATAGCCCAGGCGGCCGGCTTGATGGTGATGTGCGGCTGCATGATTGATTCCGGACTCGGGGCGACAGCCAATGCGCATTTCCTGGCCGCTACCGAGTGGATGGGCAAGATTGAACAGGAGTCTATCGGCCCTCTGAACCTCTATAACATACCCGATACGGTCAGCACCCCGCTGAAGGACGACCTGGCTAAAAAAGTGCTTAGATACGAAAACGGCTTCCTCTACCCGCCCGACGGCCCCGGCCTCGGAGCGGAATTAAACGAGGATGCCGTAAAGAAGTTTGCCACTCCCGGCAAGACCCCGACGGTGATAGGGAAATAAAAAGCTCCCCGTGCCATGCAGCTTGTCAGATAAGGATTTGACAAGAAAAAAGGTACTGGTATAATAAATAGATGCAAGTCAGCATCCTGCACACATCCGCCTCAATCAGGGATGGCGCCCTGCCGGTGGCCCCGGATGCCATGGGGCCGGGAAACCGCTTTGATTCTAACAGCTTGATTGAAAAGTTTACGGGCAGGCGCCCGTACTAACCTTTGAATATCATGGGATTTCCAGTACTAAGGAGGTGACCACCGATGAGCTGACAGGGACTCAAAAAGTAATGCTTGAAAATGCAATCAAGGAGGTTTACACAACCGATGAAAAAAATTTTATTAATACTCATAGCAATCGCCATTTTGTTGATGTCGCTGGGTACGTTTGTATCCTGCACCGAGAAGGAAACTAAGGTTTTAAGACTGGCGGGGTGCTGGCCTCCGGGCGACCCGGTGACCGTCAACATAGAGAACTTCATCAATGATTTTAATGCAAAGGCCGAAGGCAAATATGTCATTGAGCTTCACCCCAGCGAGTCGCTGGTTAAAATCCCCGATAGCATGGACGCAGTGAGAACCGGCGCTGTCGAGATGGTCGGCTTCCCGACCGGTGTTTTCGCCAGTCTTGACCCGGTTTTCGCCACGGCGGAAATTCCCTTCCTGGCCAACAGCGTCGAGGCCGACGCCGCCCTCCAGACAGGCGCCATACAGCTGTACGACGAGGTGATGACAAAGAAGTTCAATTCCAAGCCTCTGTTTTCCTTCACCTGTCTGGCTCTTGATGTAATCAGCGTAAACCCGATAAAGACGCAAGCCGACTGGAAAGACATGCTGACCCAGTCCGTATCGCCGCAATCTGCCCAGTTCATCGAATTACTGGGCGGCTCCTCCGTTCCCATGCCGTTCCCCGATGGATATCAGGGACTCCAGAAGAAGGTCATCGAAGCCAGCATGCAATCATCTTCCATGATGATAATGTTCAAGTTGAATGAAGTGGCCAATTACGTGCTGCGGGGCTATCTCATCCCGGCCAGTATTCAGGTAGCTATCAACCTGGAAGTATATAACGATATGCCCAAAGACATACAGGAGCTGATAGTCGACCTGGGTAAGAAGGCGCAGGACAGCACCAATACCAATTTCATCAAAATAGCTCACGAAAATGACAAGACACTGACCGACATGGGATTGGAAGTCTACACGCTGCCCAAAGCAGAACGTGATGCCTGGGCAAAGGTACTGCAACCGTATGTCGATGAACTGTTCGATAACATGGGCGCTGACCTCGCCGACAAGCTGAAGAAAGCCGCCGCGGACGCCAACGCCAAATATCCATACGGAGGATAAAGACGAACCAGTTCGGTTATTGACACGGTTTTAAATGGAAATAGTGTCCATCCTGATTGGCGGGAGGTTTGCCATGCCGTTTACCGCCTCCGCCAATCAGGATTGGAATATGTGTCCGGTTACGCTTTACGCCACTTGAAGGCATCAATTATCCTTTAAGGTTGAGTCACGAGTGTTAAAGAAAATATTCCTGAAGATAGACCTGATAATTGAGCGGGTAGGCGACTGGGGCCTGGTCAGCAGCGGGGTCCTTATCCTGCTGATGTCTTTTTTAAGCACGTACGCAGTGGGAAGACGCTACCTGCTGAACAACCCGGAACCTTACTCTTACGAGGTCAGCACGATATTTTTAACCGCCTGCGTGGTCTTTGCCATATCCGGTTTACAGAGACATAAAAGACATCTAAGGGTAGATTTTATCTCAAACTACATGCCGGGAAACGTACAGGGCATCCTGCTGGATATCCTCGGCCCAATCCTGGCCCTGGTATACGTGACTATAATAACCTGGCAGAGCTTGGATAACGCGATGTACTCGTTTAACATCGGCGAAACCAGCCAATCGGTCTGGGAAGAGCCTCTGTACCCCACCAAGTTCCTGATACCCATCGGGTCTTTCTGGCTTGTTCTGGTGCTCCTGGCCCAGCTTACCCGTGGTATACAAAACGCATATAGACACCACCGGCAAAAGACGGGGCCGGGTGAAACCGCAACGATGGCGGAGTAACTCTTAAAAGGAGAACGAATTGCGTTGGACCCACAGATAACAAGCATCGTTTGTGTTGCCGGTCTGTTCGTGCTCATGATGCTGGGCGTGCCGATTGTCTATTCGCTGGGATTCAGCGCGGTAGTCGGGGCGGTTCTGACTTACGGGGCCCCCGCCCTGCATATCGTAGGTTCATCACCATTCAGCACACTGTTCAATTTGGCGTGGACGCCGCTCCCGCTGTTCGTTCTGCTGGGGGCTATCATTGCCGAATCAGGGATGGGGAAAGACCTTTTTACAGCCGCCGCCAACTGGCTTTCCCGCATCCGCGGCGGGCTGGTTGTAGCCGGCATTATGGGAGAGGCCGCACTGGCGGCAACGCTGGGCACCAGCGCCGCCACCATCATCGTTGTTGGTAAAATGGCCGTCCCGGAATTCGAGCGGCGGGGTTATCACCGGGGCTTCAGCCTGGGAGCTTTACTGGCCGGGGGCGTGCTGGGGCCGCTGATACCGCCCAGCGCTACTTTTATCATTTATGCGGTAATTACCAATGTCTCCCTGGGCAAGCTTTTCATTGCCGGAATAATACCGGGCGTTATCCTTGCGCTTTTCCTTTCAGTGCCCGCCATATTATTCTGCCTGTTGAGACCCGGCCTGGCTCCCAAGACCTACAGCGTCCCCTGGAGAGAGCGAATATCTTCTGTAAAGGGTGTCTGGCCGATAGCACTGGTGATGTTCAGCATCCTGGGCGCCATCTATTTCGGGATAGCCACCCCCACCGAGACTGCCGGGGTGGGATGCTTTGTCGTCCTGTTGATAGCCCTCCTGTTTTTCCGCATGCGCTGGAAGGGTCTACGCGCGGCAATAGTGGAAGCTGCCACGGTAAACGGGCTGATTTTATTCATTATTATTGCGGCCTCTTTCTATACTTACGTGGTCGGCAGTACCAATGTTGCCTCAAATCTGCAGAATTTAGTCGGTTCCTCGTCACTATCCCCCATAGGGGTAATAGTAATCATCAACTTTATATTGCTGATTCTGGGATTCGTACTGGACCCTATCACCATAACTTTACTGACGGTTCCCATCTTCGTTCCATTAATCGTCAGCCTGGGGATGGACCCCATCTGGTTCGGGGTGATTTTTACCGTTAATACACAGATAGGACTTATAACGCCCCCGATGGGAACCGATTTGTTCGCTGTGAAGACTATCTTTAACATCCCCACCGGGGAGATACTGCGCGGCGTGATACCTTTCCTGTTTTTCGAGCTGCTCTTCCTGGTTCTCATCGTCGCCTTTCCCCAGTTAAGCCTCTGGCTCCCCGGTCTGATGGTAGCCAAGTAACATAGCTCCAGAGTGTGAGGTAGATTATGAATATCGCTAATAACACGCCGATTGAAAATCTTTCGGCGAACGTCCTGGAGACTCGATTTGAAAACTTCGACCCGGCAACGCTGGAAAGCACGAAGTACCGCATCATAGATTCGATAGGCTGCCTTATCGGCGGCTCCGGCGATACCGGCAATCCCGAGCTCGTGGGGCTCCTGCGGGACGAGGGGGGCAAGGAAGAGGCAACCATCCTGGTACACGGCGGCAAGGTTCCCGTGGCCAACGCCGCCATGGTCAACAGCATCATGACCCGTTCTTTCGATTTCGAGCCGGTAAGCCCCATGGTGGATGGCGTGAACACGCCGGGACATATCAGCGGCACCACCGTGCCTACGACCATCTCCGTAGCCGAGGCCGTAAACGCCAGCGGCCGGGAGATGATTACGGCGCTACTCGTCGGGGATGACATCGCGTCGCGCATACTGGCTGCCTCCGGTTTTGGTTTTACCCTGGGTTGGGACGGAGTCGGCACGGTAAATGCCTTCGGGACTACGGCCACCGCCGGGCGTCTGCTGGGACTGGACAGTTTACAGTTGAGAAATGCCTTCGGCATCGTCCTCAACCTAATCGGCAGCACCTTCCAGACAATCTGGGACGGCACCGTTGCCTTCAAGCTGCCGCAGGGACTATCAGCCCGGTCAGGTATATTTTCCGCGCAACTGGCCAAAGCGGGCTGGACGGGTCCGGAGGATGCTTTGTTCAGCAAGTTCGGGTATTATAATATGTTCACCGAGGGATGCCAGAAGCCGGAGTACCTTAGCCGTGACCTGGGGAAAGTGTACTACGCCGACGGCACCTTCAAGCCGTATCCCTGCTGCCGTATCCCCCACGCCGCCATCGACTGCGCCCTTGAGATAATACGTAAAAGCGGAGTTACCGCGGATGACATAGACACGGTGAACCTGGACCTGGCGCAGGGCGGCATCGACCATATCTGCGGCAGTCCATTAAAATTAGGGCTTTTCCCCCACGCCAATGCCGCTTTCAGCTACCGGTACGCGGTGGCGACGGCCTTTCTTTTCGGGTGCGTGAAGCCGGAACATCTCACCGAGAAGGCGATACGCAATCCGCAGGTAGCCGAATTTATGAAGAAAATCACGCTCACACCCAGTCCCTATGTTAAATTCGAAGCTGCCAGATTAACCGTAACCCTGAAAGACGGGAGGGACTTTACCGAGTCCTGCGATATTGCCAGGGGTAACCCTCTCAACCCGCTGTCCAGAGAAGAGATAATAGCTAAATTCTGGACAAACATAGAGTTCTGCGGCAGAATATCGAAGCAGAATGCCACGGAAGCGCTCCAGATACTGGAAGACCTGGATAAACTGGACAGCGTCAGGAAACTGATACCGCTACTGGTTGCGTGAAAAGCCGAGGACGCCTGTTTATAAATGCTTCCGGGTCAGGTTACCTTTATGTTCGGTATATCCGGGAAAGATGAGGCCCTCTGCACCAGTTCGATGAGCACGTTTTCCGCAGCGTTGGGATGAACAAAGGCTATCTTCGCATCGGGTAAAGACATCGGTTCTTCATTAATGAGCTCCCTGCCCTGCTCTTTCAGTGTCTTCAGGTCGTGCTTGATATTATTAGTGGCGAAGGATATGTGGTGGAGTCCGCCGCCCCGCTCTTTCAGGAATTTCGCGAAGCTGCCTTCGTCGGTCAATGGCTGGAGAAACTCCAGCGTGATATCGGCTACCCTTACCAGGACGGCTTTAAACTCCCCTGCCGGGCCGTCAATAGTCTCCACGACCTCAAAGCCGAACATATCGGAGTAAGCTTTCAGGGCTTCATCGGCATCTTTGACAACGATGCCGATGTGGTCGATTTTATTTACCATTTTTTATCCTCCTATTTTTCTAATATTATAAGGTAACCCACACCATTAATTACTTAAAACGGGAAAATAGGCGGCAGCTCGCGGACTTTGTCTTTAGTCAGCGTTTGCGGCATGGTATTAAGCAGCTCTTCCGGCGTCCAGCGGCCATCCTTCCAGAGCACCTGCTCTATTTGAGGGGGGTCCTTATAAATCCCGATATGCCCGTGCCAGACCTCAAAGACGCAGCCGTTGACGTTATCCGCCGCCTCGCTGGCGAGGTAAACGACCAGATTAGCGACATCCTCGGCGAGATTGACCTCCAGCATCTGCTTAATCCTTTTTTGAGCAACCTCTTCTCCCCAGGCCTTGGCCCAGGCTTCATCGAGTCCCTTTTTCTCGATTAGTTCTTTAATGCCCCTCGTCCCGGCCACCGGCCTGATGGCGTTACAGGTCACACCGTACCGGCCCATGTCATAAGCCACCGTACGCGTCAGGCCGACGATGCCTTCCTTGGAGGCGGAATAACTCACCTGCCCCATGTTGCCCAGACCGGAGTGAGAAGACGTGTTGATAATCCTGCCGTAGCCCTGTTTTCTCATAATCCGGCAGGCAGCCCGCGTGCAGTAGAAGGTGCCGTAAAGGTTGGTCTTTATCACCCCGTCCCATTCTTCGTCGCTGACGTTGTATACCATACGGTCGACGGTGTAACCGGCGTTATTCACCAGCACGTCGATTCTCCCGAAGTTATCCACCGCCGCCTGAATGATGCCTTCCGCCCCTTCTTTACCCGCAACGCTGGCATAGCTGGCAACGGCCTTACCGCCGGCGTTTTTTATCTCTTCAACCACTTCGTCGGCGGGGCCTCTGGAGGTGCCTCTGCCGTCTATAGCCGTGCCGAGGTCGTTAACCACTACCGCCGCTCCCCGCACCGCCAGCCCCACAGCTTCGGCGCGTCCCAGGCCTTTGCCGGCTCCCGTGACCACGGCAACTCTTCCCTTCAATAGCTCGCTCATCGGTACCTCCTGTGATTCTAGCTGATAACACCTTTATCTTTAAAAGCGGTCACATCGTCCCAGCTATAACCCAGTGTTTCGGTAAGGACTTCCTCGGTATGCTGGCCGAACTCCGGGGCCGTGCTGCGGATGGTGGTAGGGGTCTTGCTGAACTGCCAAGGCGGCATTATCACCTTGAGCTTTTTCCCCGCCGGGTGGTCGATTTCCCGGAAATAGCCGTTCGCCCAGGGGGTGGGGTCGGCGGCGACATCGGCCGGCGTCTTTACCTTTGTCCAGATAATCTCGTACTTGCCGAGTCGCTCCGCCCAATCGTCCCTGGTCCGTGACTTGAAGACTTTATCCAGCACCGGAATTAAAGCCAGGTTGTTCTCCATGCGTAATTCATGCGTTTCGAACCGGGGGTCGTGCTCCAGTTCGCCTATATCAAGCGCCTGGCACACGTTGGCCCAGTAACGGTCGCCCTGAATACAGGCCATTTGTATCCATTTACCGTCGGCACACTCATAGCTGTTAAAGATGGGGTTGCTCTGGCAGGTGCGGGATACGCGGGGGTACTCCAGGCCGGTAGCCAGAACGGAGGATAACACGATGCCCATCGACCATATCCCCCCGCCGAGGAGAGAGACGCAGACTTCCTGGCCTTCGCCGGTGCGCTCGCGATGGAAAAGCGCCATCATAATGGCGCAGGCCGCGTACATGCCGGTGGTGTTATCGCCGAAGCCCGGCACCTGGAACGGCAAAGGCGTGCCCGGCTCCCCCAGAGACGCCATGACGCCACTGCGCGCCCAGTACCCGACGAAGTCGTAAGCGCCGACGTCCTTCTCCGGCCCGTGGAGTCCGTAGCCGGATAGGTGGGTATAGATGATGCGCGGGTTGATTTTAGATATCGTCTCGTATTCCAGCCCGAGGCTTTTCAGGGCGTGAGGCCGGAAGTTGCACACAAAAACATCGGATTTCTCGACCAGTTTATAGAGTATTTCCTGCCCTTCTTTCTGCTTTAAATCAAGGGTGATGCCCTTTTTACTGAAGTTATAGAATTCGAATACGTAGTTAATGTCGTAAATGGGCACGTCGCCGGTTATTTTCAGAATACCCCTGGTCTGGTCGCCGGCTCCCGTTCTTTCCACCTTGATTACCTCGGCGCCCATATCCGCCAGGATGCGACAGCACACGGGGGCGAGCCCCGCCTCGCTGACGTCCAGCACCCTTATACCTTCCAGAGCCATTTTCATAAGCGACACCTCCTCAAGCTTGCTACTTCTCATTTCCGACGATAAAGCAGCTGCAAATACCCGTGCCGGCGTTGCCGCCCAGGTTATGGGTGAGTCCCAGGCGCGGATTCTTCACCTGCCGGGGGCCCGCCTTGCCCTGTAACTGCTTGTAGACCTCGTACATCATCCTTAAGCCGCTGGCGCCCAAGGGGTGGCCAAAGCATTTCAGTCCGCCGTCGGTATTGACCGGTAGCTCACCCTCCAGCGTGAACGTCCCGGCCTCGATATCCTCCCGCGCCCGGCCCCGCTGGCTGAAGCCGAGGTCTTCATAAACTATCATCTCATGGATGCTGAAGCAGTCGTGCACCTCGGCGCAGCTTAACTCTTTGCGCGGGTCTTTTACCCCCGCCTCGGCATAAGCCCGGCGCGAGCCGAGGAGATTCTCCTCGATGTGCACGAAGTCGTAGTCCGGCAGCATGGCGCCCTGCCGGGCGCCGACGTTTACCTGCAATGCCTTGATATAAATGGGGTCTTCTCTGAAATTTTTAGCCATATCGGCGCGGGTAACCACGGCTACCGAGGCGCCGTCGCTGACGCCGCAGCAATCGAACAGTCCCAGCGGCCAGGCGATAATGGGGGCGTTGACCACCTGCTCGATGGTCAGCTCGTTCTGAAAATGCGCCTTGGGGTTCAGGCTGCCGTTGTGGTGATTTTTCACGGCAATCTGCGCCAGCAGCCGCTTGCCTTCTTCCGGCTTGATATTATAATCGTGGAAATAACGCGTGGCCAAGTAGGCGAAAGACGCCGGGGCGCTGTAGCCGGGGCCGATGCCGGAGCTACCATCCTGGTTGTCCCCGACGATGCTGGGGCCCTTGACACCGGTGGCGCCGGAATCTTTGAGCTTCTCCACACCCACCGCCAGGGCGATATCACAAACTCCGGCGGCTACGGCATAGCTCGCCGCCCGCAGGGACTCGGAGCCGGTGGCGCACATATTCTCCACCCTGGTCATAGGGATATACTGGAGCTGGAGGGGCGACAGCGTGATGGCGCTTAGGCCGGAAAATACGGTGCCTATCCACGCCGCCTGAACATCTTTCGGCTCTATGCCGGCGTCCTCGAAAGCCTCGTAGGCGGCTTCCACGATGAGGTCTTCCACGCCCTTGTCCCAGCGTTCTCCGAACTTGGTGCAGCCCATGCCCACGATGGCTACTTTATCTTTAATTCCGTCCATATATCTGCCTCCCGAGGTTATGCGGTCATTTATGTCGTCATTCCCGCGGAAGCGGGAATCCAGACTTTCCTAGATTCCCAATCAAGTTGGGAATGACATTTTAGTAAACGCTATTTACCAGTTATTATTTTACACGCCTTTGCTAATCCGAAACCGGCCTTGCCTTCCAGAAATAATTATGAATACCCCGACTTGTGAACATCTTTCTGAAAGTCATCTCCAGCTTTATACCGACCGCCATATTATCGATATCACAGTCTGTAAACTCGCATATCAGCCTGCCGCCGCCTTCAAAATCGATGACGCCGTTAACGCCGGGGGGATTCTGGGTGGGCATCAGCTGGTCGATAGCGTAGCTGAATAATGTCGCTTTCTTATCGGCGAATTTATAGGGCTCGAACTGGTCCTTTGCCTGGCAGTTGACGCATACCCGCGGCGCCTGACCTATCTGGGAAATCTGGGGGGTCCCGCATTTCTTACATTTTGCCCCGTACAGGGCCAGGACAGCGCGTCTTTCCCGCCAGCGACTCGGCAGCGAGAGCAGCGGGCGGTCCGGCAGCGTCGAGGCCTCTAAGGGGACGAGGCTACGCCAGGTGGCGTACTGCCCGTAGCTGACGGCTATCTTCCCATCAAGTTTATCGGAAATAACCGGCTTCTTCTGAAATTTCCTGATTTCATCGGTAACGCGGAGAACGAAGGCATCGCAGCCGTCTCCGTAGCCGATAAAGAGAATCCGGTCGCCCGCTTTAGCTTCTTCCAGGGCCGCCGCCAGCATCAGCAGGGGCGCCGCCGTGCCCGTATTGCCAATTTTATCATACAGGAGGGCCTGCACCTGCGCTTTATCGAACTTCATCCGCCGCGCCAGGCCGCCATGCTGGCGGGCATCCGATGCTGAATATACTATTTTAGAAAAATCCGCCAGAGCAAGGTTGTATTTTCCCATGAGGTCGGAAATTGCCGATTGAACGGTCGGCATATAGCCCACTTCGTCTATAAAGCGCTGCTCCGTGGTGCGAACGAACCTGTCATCCTCCGTCCGCCAGAGGTCGGTAAAATCATTAAATACAGAATAACTGCCCTCTATTTCGGCAATGACCTTCTCTGAACCTATCATCAGGGACGCCGCGCCGTCGCCTAACGTCTGCTCCAGCGTGCCTTTGGCGGCACCCTGTCGGCAATCGGAGGCGGCCACGATAACATTCTTAGCCGAGCCCGCTTTCACGGCATCGACGGCCGCTTTAATGGCTATGGTCGAAGCGCGTAGAGAATCGGTAAAGTCGGCGGTATGGCACTCATCGGCAAGGTCGGCGGCGGCGGCAACGATAGCGGCGGACTGCTTTTCCCGGTACGGTGCGGTGGTCGTCGCCAGCGAAAGTCCGTCCGCTTTACCGCCACTCCTCTCCAGGCAGTCCAGGGTAGCCGCAACCGCCATGGTAATAGTATCCTCGTCATATCCGGCCACGGCTTTGGCCCCACCCAGACTCCTCGCCGTCCACATCCGGGCAATCTCGTCACGATTAAGTCTGTAAATAGGTAGATAAGCTCCAATTGATGTAATACCGACCATCTCCCCGTTTTCCTTTCTCTTTCAGCTTGTTTCGCCGCTATATCACGGGCGGACGGGACAAAGAAGCAGCGTAATTCCACCGGTGATAATGATGATAAACAAAACGCAGTAGTCTATCCGGGAGAATCTCCGTAAACCGGCCTCAAAGACTAGGTTATAGTGAACCCTCCATCGACGGGCATGGTTATACCGGTGACGTAGGAAGCCCTTTCCGAACACAGCCATACCACTGCCTCGGCGACCTCCTCCGGCTGCGCGTCCCTCCCCAGGGGCATCATTTCTTTAACCGCTTCCGTCATGCCGGGCTGCACAGCCAGCATCCGGTTATAGAAACCGGTACCCGCCATACCGGCGGGGCAGACGGCATTGACGCGAATACCCGCTTTGCCATAGTCGCCGGCTGCGGAAAGCGTTAAACCGTTAACACCCCATTTACAGGCGGTATATATGGCCTGCAACGGAGCGCCGATGAGCCCGGCGATTGACGACGTATTGACGATAGAGCCGCCGCCGTGTTTCTCCATGTATTTTATCTCGTACTTCAGGCACAGCCAGATACCCTTCAGGTCGATAGCCACGATACGGTCCCACATCTCTTCAGTGCCTTCCGTAAAGGGTTCCGGCAGTTCCTCGATGCCGACATTATTATGCGCGCAGTCGAGCCCGCCGTAGGTAGAGACGGCCTTATTTACCATTGCCTCGACATCCTTAGCCTCGGAAACATCAGCCCTGACGAAGATAGCCTCGCCGCCAGCTTGCTTAATCATATCTACAGTCTGCTGACCGTTTTCAGCATCGATATCCGCCGCGACCACTTTAGCCCCTTCCCTGATAAAGGCCAGCGCCGAAGCCCGCCCCAGGCCCATGCCGGCACCGGTGACCAGTGCGACCTTATCCCGGAGTATTCCCGCCATGTCGTTTCCTCCTGACTAATTTATCTGGATGGCTACCATAAATATACTATTCCGTAGGGCTGATACTGTCAAATTGAGGAACAGGCCTACATTAGACGGGCAAATTTCCGGACTGGAGGGTGGGGACCGGGGTAAGATAGCTGTAATATTCCATCCAATCAGGAGGGGAATGATGACGAAGTCCGTAATGCTCGCTTGCCTGGCGCTGGCCCTGATATCCACTTAGTCTACGGGCTCATCACCAAGATTGCCCGGATTCTTCTGGAAATCGGCCTTATCTATCTTACTGTAAAGTCCAGGCGCAAAGTAACCGCCTGATTCTACCCGATATATATATCAACCTTGGCCGCCCCGGCCATTTGATTAAGGTCATTGGTGAAAGAAGCCCAGTCGATATCACTGCGGCGACGGTACTGGTAATGAAGGCTGACACGGTCTTCCAGTACAGACATCGTATCCAGCCTCAAGCCGCGCAGCCGTTCCTTGAGAAAGGCGGAGAGTTTTCCTTCCATGTCCGGGTAGGCCGGCTGGTCTACGGAAATCATCAGGTGAGCCCGCCCGAACACGTTGAAACGATTGCGGGTCAGCCAGTGAATACCCAAGGCAATGAACACCAGTCCGAAGAGAATGCCGGTTACCAGATAGTTCTCGGTAGCGGCGCCGATTGATGAAGCGATGAGCAAAAGCAGAAACCCGATTTCCGCCGGGTCTTTCACCGGAGTCCGGAAACGGACGAAGGATAACGCTCCCAGCAAACCCAGCGACAGCGGTATGGATACCTGGATACCCAGGAAGAGCGCCGTGATAGCCGGCCCGCCGATGATAAACATCCGGTGTACCCCCGCCCCGATGTGCCTCGAACCGTAAAACAACTGGTACATCAGATAAGTCACGATAGAGGCCGCCAGCGAAAACAGTACGGCGATGACAGCTTCCCAGAGTCCCACCGGCGATTGCATTCCCTCGATGAGTTGCCAGAGTTCGTCAAACATGCTATATCCTCCTTTTTATCTATAGCTCGACATTTTTACCCGAGGGTGAGAAACGAGCCAGGCTGCCCGGCTCGGTAAAATGCGCATCAAGACAGGAACCGTATTTAGAAAAGCGGCTCCAATCCGTGTCCAGCAGTTTCATGCGGCGGAGGGTAACCGGCAATTCCAGCGTGGGCCCCTTGACCTCGATAACGCCTCCACGCAGCCGTATTTCCCCGTCCCGCCGGCCGAGTTCCCAGGCCACCACCGAGGCTGCTACCTCGTAGTCGAAGGAGACCCGTACCCCGGTCTGCATTTCATTAAACCGGTAGCGCTGGTAGGATATCAGGATAACAGGCTTCAGCTGTTTTTCCGGGAAATAGCCGAACCCACCCAGCGTTTCCATAAGCTCGGTCTTACCGATAATACCGCTGCCCAGGTTCGCGAGCTCAAGTCGCTCCGCGGGGACCGATAACTGCCGGCGCTGCTTGCTGCTGGCAAAGCCTTCCC
Source organism: Dehalococcoidales bacterium (assembly GCA_034430575.1). Lineage (GTDB taxonomy): Bacteria > Chloroflexota > Dehalococcoidia > Dehalococcoidales > RBG-16-60-22 > JAFGPF01. The sequence continues at coordinate 1,498 of DAOUDZ010000060.1, read as the reverse complement.
TTATTTTTCGTTCCACGTAGACCGGCATCTCTCCCCGTCCGTCGGTGCTATCTCCATACCAGCGAATGCGTATCTTGTCCTTCTTAAATTCACCCGCGGCCGACCGTTCGTACTGGTCGAGGTCAACGGAGTCGAAGTAAAGGCTGTTTACCCGGTCATGCGGGTATTCCCGGTCCGGCCGGCAGAACTGACGCAACATGGCGCGTGCAAAGCCGATGTTCCTGGGCAACACCGAGAATTTACGCTCGAACCTCTGTACCGTAGCTACGATTGTCGCTGCTTCTTCTGACTTGCCAGTGACTTTTATTTTAATTACCTCCCGTATACGGCATTCGCTGTTACCCGAATTTAAACCAGTCCACCATCCACATACTGCCGCGGTTACCCATACCTTTGAAGCCGCTACGCAACTCGCCGTCAAGCTGCTTCCTTACCGATTCATGGCGCGCGATGATAAAGCTCCTCAAACCGAGTGAGTTGGGGCCGAACCCGGGCTGGCGCGGCGGCTGGGGGGCCATCAGGGGGCCGTAGACATTCTGCAGGAACAGCGCATAGGTTTCTTCCTCCAGGCATCCTTCCAGTTTCTCCAGTTCACCGGGCTGGAAATCACGCATCATCAGCATAAACAGGTTGTCCACGCCGAAGTTTTTCTTTAGACAGGAGACCTCTTTACGATGCAGCATGAAGGGGAGCATCGGCGAAGGCCCGCCGGCCATCCATCCCTCGAAAAGGTCGGGCGGCCGCAGATCCTCGTCGAGACAGCGCTCCCAGTCCTCGAAGGAGTAGAACATCTCGGTATCGGCCTCGGCGTAAGGGCGCACCAGTTCTACCCACCGTTCGATTCGCGGCAGGACAACGTCGAGGGAGAAGGGGCCGTTCATAATTTCTTCCACATAGCCGTGATACCTGTCCAGGTACGGCTGGTAAGACAGCAGGCGGTCTACCAGGGGATATCTGTTCATCGGGCCGCCGGTAGGTTCGTCGATATAATAATTGATAAGCCCTTCTTTTTTAATGCCCAGGTTGAACGTCCCGAAAGCCATATTGGTATCCCAGGGTAGGGGGGTAAATTTGCCGTTGACCTCGTAAAGATAGTTGTTGTGTCCGATGCCAATATAGTTATCCATGTGCACGGTGACCGCCGATGCCGCGATAAATCGAAGGGTTGCGTCGACATCAAGCACCTTCTCTATTTCCCGGGGGAAAGTCTCGTCGGGTTCGTTATTAAGGACATCGAGGAATTTGAAAAGGCCGGAATAGTCCGGGTTATTCTCGTTGGTTTTCAGCATCATGGCTTCCACCAAGGTCGACGGCATAACCACCGGCGGGAGACCGCGGAACATATTCCCTTCGAGTTCCGGCTCCGGTTCGTAAAGCGCGACCATTTCTTCCTGGTCGAGGGCGCGCAGGAGGTCAATCAGCGGTGCGCCGCCGATATTAGTATACAGGACAGGGTCCTGCCGGTGCAGACCGGGCATACCCGGCATACTATAATCTT
>DAOUDZ010000059.1:0-18206 GCA_034430575.1 Dehalococcoidales bacterium | reverse complement strand
CGATCCGATCTTGCCGTTGTGGCCATCTTTTCATTTTGCCCGTCCGCCTTTAAGCAGCCTGTCGGCTGGTTAAAATTCCCCCGATTTCAAGCTAGGTTTTCCGCCAGCTTACCCCCAACGCTTGGAAGGCAGGGACTCTGCCAACTGAGTTACTCCCGCTTATAATCAGTTCTAATTTTAGCCTGAAAAGTTGCGGGTGTCAAAGGTGATATTTCTTATTAGTAAATGATACTTTGTTATATTTTAATCTAAAGAATAGTCATATACAGGGCATTCTATCCTTATCCATAACCTAAGCCCAATGTCTCCATCATCTTTTATACATTGAATATCTTCATACTTGCCTACACCCCAATTATTATCAATTGTCCATTCGGCAACATACGTTCCAAGCCAATCGTCTTCTGCTCCAAAAATGTCGGCAAAAATTTCAGTGAAATCTACTCCTGCTAGGGTAAATAGTATTGAAGCAGGGCCTCCTATATATGATTTTGTTGCCATATCAAGTGCTTTATAAATTACTTTTTCACCAAAACTTCCGTCTTCTTCATAGCTAACAACTACTATTCTTAAGTACTCTCCTATTTCTTGAGTATCGAATACCTTTTTACCAACTATCGCAATCTCATCTCTATTTAAACTATAGTGGTCTTTCTCCGGTAAAGATGTACGAACTACAGTAATATTATCAGTGACAATTAAACCAGTATAAACTTCTCCCCTACCAAATTCCCTAAGTAATTCTCCTTCTTCACCATTTTCGTGTACTCCTATTTTATCAATCCAAACAATAATAGGAGGGTTTAGAGTCTTCACTGCATACACATTTTTATCAGATTTGCCTGCTTGGTTAAATGCTTCAATTTCGTATTTGTAAACAGTAGCGGGTCTTAAGTTTCTATCTTCATATTTTTAAATATTTTCTTCTAGATCTGCTATTAAAATACCATCACGATAAATTTGGAAACCAAGTTCATTATTTGATTTGTCTTCCCAAGTTAGATTAACTTTTGTCGCTGTTATTGCCTCAGCAATTAGATTTGAAGGGGTTTTCGGAGGTTTCGTCATTATATCATTTTTCCAATTGTTATATAATAAAACGCTGCCCAAAACGACGATGGCTATTGCTACAACCAAGAGGCTTACTTTAATCCCTTTGCTCATTTATTATTACCCCCCCCACCGGAAAATATTATGGTAAATCACTTTAGTCTATTTTTAGCTATTTGTCAACTAGGATAGGACATTGAATATAAACAAAAACGGGCCCCGGAATCCTGGAGCCCGTTTTTCTCTAATTGAAAAGAGTCTCTACCCGTTCAGTATCTCCATTGCTTCGTCGCGGTAGGCTTCCATTAAGTACGGTATCCCGGTCACCCTGGCGCATTCCTCGGTCAGAGACATGAGCTCTTTCCGCGTAATCGCCGGCAGGCTGAAGCACCGCGACCCCGCCATGAGCTGCTGTAGCCCCACCCTTATCTTCTCGCTGTAGCTGTAGATGCCGATAGCGCCCAGCGGGATATTCTCTATCTCTTTCGTGCCCACTATATTTTTCACGTCCTCATAGTTAACAAAGATTTCTTCCGGCGTCGAGCCGTAATGACCGACGGTGTTGGGCAGCCTGTCCTCTTTCAGCCACTGGGCGATGTTCTTGCCCACCATGCCTGGAATCATCAGGGCGCGGCCCATGCAGACCGCTCTCGTGAACGGCGCGCCGAGCGCCAGCGCCTTAAAGACGCCGTCCTCGCTGCTGAACCCACCCGCGAAAGCTATGTCCGGCACCCTCTCGCCCTTGTCCGCCAGTTTCTGGCAGAACTCGGCGGCCGCGGCGTGCAGGTAGAGACTGGGTATGCCCCACTCCTCCATCATGCGCCAGGGGCTCATCCCCGTGCCGCCGGGGGCGCCGTCTATGGTCAGCAAATCTATCTTCGCCTTGGAGCTCCACTTGATAGCCATGGCCAGCTCGCGCAGGCTGTAGGCCCCCGTTTTCAGGGTGACGCGTTTAAAACCGATATCGCGAAGTCGCTTGACTTCCGCATAGAATGCTTCTTCCTCGACGAAGCCCAGCCGACTATGCCTTTCGAACTCTTTGATGGCGCCGTCCTTGAAGGCTTCCTGATTAATTGGGTCGGACGGGTCCGGCGTGACGATATAGCTGCGCTTCTGTAGCTCCAGCGCCCTTTCCAGGCTGTTTACCTTAATCTCACCGCCGATGCACTTGGCTCCCTGCCCCCACTTAAGCTCGATGGTGTCCAGTCCGTGCTTCTTATGGACGTATTCGGCCACGCCCAGACGCGTATCTTCGACATTCATCTGCACCAGGAGTTCACCGTAGCCCTGGTGATAGCGACGGTACGTCTCGATGCGGCGGTCCATGTCCGGCGCCGAAACAACCTTACCGTTCTTATCTCGCACCAGCTGCGGGTCGATGCCGCAGACGTTTTCGCCGCAGACAAGTGTTACGCCGCTGATGGCCGCCCCGATGGCGAAGTGTTCCCAGTTTTTACGGGCAATCTCGGTGGAGCCCAGGGCGCCGGTAAAGATGGGCGTCTTCATTTTAACCTTGATGTCCCAGCCGTATTCCGTCTCCGTGTTCACCGATGGGAAAGTAGCTGTGTCCGGGTTGCCGTCAATCCCCTCGGGTAGACCCCTTGCCCCCAGGGCATACCCCTGGATATTAAGGTGTGAGTAATCTACCGGGTAGTCTTTATCGCCTCCGGCGGTAATTTCCCCGAATGGTCCGGGATAAATAAGTTCCCTACCCCTGAAAGTAGCTTTGAATACCTCGCAATTACCGGTGCAGCCGTCGATACAGCGGGTGCAGAGTCCGCTCATCGGCACGACGCTGCGACTGCGGTTGGCAGTGCGGGTGGCATCATTGGAATTGGGGCGTTGTAAGTTCATTCTTTTTCCTGACTCCTTTCAGAATTTTATATATTTAAGGTAATCCCCTCTTACATTCAGACGGATACTTCCCAGAATCTTTCCAGGTCACGGTAATCGATAACGGCTTCATGGAACTTAACCATGTCTTCATATTCCATGACCGTGCTCATGCCCATGTTATCGGCTCTGATACCGACTTCCTCGGCGGCGGCTATCGGGTTCAGGCCACCGAGCAAAATCATCCCCATTTTATTAAGTCCTACCGGCATCTCACATACCGGTTCGCTGGTATTGCCGATAGTAACCAGGCCATTAAATCCGGCTTCTTCTAAGTCCGCAAGGACATTAATGGCTACGGTGCGGCATATAGCCGGGATTTCTCTAAAGTTGGCCAGTATCTTGCCGTCTCCGTTCCGTGCGGCTTCCCCGACCGATGTCATACGGGCATTTATAAAGATGTCCGATGGGTCCAGGGAACACCCGGAATAATCGATAAGCTCCGCGAAACGTAGGGGCTGTTTGTTTCTTACCTGCAATATCCCGCCGAACCGCGAGTCCATGGGCACACCCGCCTTGAGTAATGAGCCGTTGAAAATAATACTGCACATCGTGGCCAGCCCGATTTTACCCGGAGGTATCGTCACCTCTCCCAGCTGTTTACCCTCTGATGCTATAGCTACGCGGTCGCTTGTGCAGTAACCGTTGTCGAAAGCCGGTTTCATCGCTTTCAGAGCGCGTTTAAAGTCTTCTCTGTTGAAAAGCGAAATATTAACCGGCACCAGACCGGAGCGTTTTTTCGGGTCGAAAGTGGTACGGAAAGACAGATTTTCTATTTTAGAAATGGCAAAACCGACCTTATCCTTTACCAGGGCAGACCGTACTTCTTCCATGCCTTTATCGGTAAGGACTCGCCCGTCGCGCTGCCCCATCAGGTAGGTCAGCCCGCGTTCATCCATGAGTCGGAGATGATATCTCACTGCCCTTTCGCCAAGCTCGAAGCCATACTCTTTCAGATGATTGGCAATGACCCTGGCTCCGAGTGACTCCGTAGATTCACTAAGAATCCTTAGAATTGCAAGCTCTTTACGTTCGACGCTCTGTGATTCAAATGACATGATAAAATAATAAGGTAATAGGAAACCGTTTTCCGTATTTTACAATTTTTACTGAATCTTTGTCAAGACTTATATTTCCTGCTTCAGGCGTGACAAATGGCACGCCGAATGTGATAAAAAGGCATAATGAATGGCAGATTATTGACAAATGTCCAATTTCATTCTATAATGCATGGTTGTATGTAGCAATTAAGATGAACCCTCGCTTGCAATAGCTTATGGAGGTTATAGTGGAAGGACTTAAGAGAAAAGTCAGAGAACTGCGCAGGAAGAAGGGATGGGCACAGGAAGACCTGGCCAGGGAAATAGGGGTCAGCCTATCGACGGTACAGCGATGGGAGACAAAAGGCGGTAACCCTACCCGACTGGCCAGGAGGGAACTGAAAAGATTTTTTCTTGGGGCGGGTATTAGTGTAGACGACGGTATAATGTAGAGCCTTTGGGCTTCCCCTGGCGGTTACGGGGGGATATGAAGACGTAGAAATAAATATATATTGCATTTATTTCTGTAATGTTATGTAAAATATGCCCTAATAAAGTGGTCGGGGTGAGAGGATTTGAACCTCCGACCTCAGCGTCCCAAACGCTGCGCGCTAAACCAGGCTGCGCCACACCCCGACGGTTATAGTATAACCGAGCGCCGATTGCGGCGCAATAGTATGGGGGGTAAAAAGAAAGAGGGGCGAAAGCCCCTCTTGAACTTCCGTTTTATTTCATTTATTCACGGCAGTCGGGGCAGACATCGTAATCTGAAAGTGGTGTCCCCGATGTTTTGGCGATGTACTCTACCTGCTTTTCCGGAGCCCAGTATTGCCCGCAGACGGGGCATTTCTTCAGCTTGAACTCCATCCTGTTGTGGGGCCATTTGATGACCCGGGTGCCTCTCCTGTCCTCCATTGTAATGGCGCCCGTGGGACAGCTGTAAGCACAGGAGCCGCAGCCGATACAGGCTTCGGTAAAATCCTCGTTAAACGGCGTGGTAATTTCTCTTTCCACGCCACGCTTCGCCAGGCTGATAGCCGCCACGCCGACCACCTCCTCGCAGGTGCGTACGCAGTTGCCGCAGAGGATGCACTTGTTATTGCCCTTTTGCTTGGCGAAACGAGTTTTCGTAACTCCGACCTTCTCTGCTAAATCCTTGATTACCTCGGAGTCCGGGCAGCGCGCCAGCAGTAGTTCGAGAAGCATCTTGCGGATTTTCTGGATTCTCTCGGTATCTGTCTGAACGGTAAGCCCCTCTTCCACCTGATAGATGCATGATGTAACCAGTCTCTCTCTGCCTTTAGCGGTCTTTATTTCCACCAGGCAAAGCCGGCAGGCGCCGTAGGGAGCGACGGCCTCGTTCTCGCAAAGTGTCGGTATATAGATATTATTATCGCGGGCGGCATACAGTATTGTAGTGCCCTCTTCGGCTGTAATTTTACGTCCGTTTATCGTTAAATTCACCATTTTCATCGTATCCTTACTTTACTTTTACCGCCTTGAGATTGCAGACGCCGGCAGGGCATATCTTATCCTTGATATGAGCTTCATACTCGTCGCGGAAATATTTAATCGTGCTTAGAACGGGGTTGGGCGCCGTGCTTCCCAGGGCGCAGAGCGCGGCATCGATAATCGTAGCCGAAAGCTCTTCCAGCAGCTCGATGTCTCCCTTTTTCCCACGGCCTTCCGTGATACCGGTTAGAATACCTTTCATTTGCCGTAATCCCTCGCGGCAGGGAAGGCACTTACCGCAGGACTCTCCCTCCAGGAAGGAGACGAAATAGTTGGCGATGTTGACCATGCAGGTCTTATCGTCCATGACAATCATGCCGCCGGAACCCATCATGGAGCCGACCTTATTAAGTTCATCGAAATCCACCGGCAGGTCGAGCAGGCTTTCCGGTATAACGCCGCCGGACGGGCCGCCGGTCTGGACGGCTTTAAATTTCCTCCCCTTGGGAATGCCCCCGCCGATTTCGAAAATTATTTCTCGCAGGGTAATGCCCATCGGCACCTCGACCAGCCCCGTATTGGTAATATTGCCCAGCAGCGAGAATATCTTGGTGCCCTTGCTGTTCTCGGTGCCTATCTGACGGTACCAGTCGGCGCCGTTGCTGATTATCAGCGGCACGTTCGCCCATGTCTCGACATTATTAAGGTTGGTCGGCTGTCCCCAGAGTCCCTGGTCCGAGGTATGTATATACTTGGCTCTGGGTTCCCCTACCCTGCCTTCCAGCGAGGCTATTAAAGCGGTGGACTCTCCGCAGACAAAGGCGCCGCCGCCTCTCTGTATCTTAATGGTGAAATCGAACCCCGAACCTAAAATATCCTTACCCAGCAGACCCTGGTCTTCCGCCTGCTGGACGGCCGTCCGCATATGCCTCACCGCCATCGGGTATTCGTTGCGGATATAGACGTAGCCCTGATTGGCACCGATAGCATATGCGCCGATTATCATTCCTTCCAGGACACTGTGCGGGTTGCCTTCTACGACGCTCCTGTCCATGAAAGCGCCGGGGTCGCCCTCGTCGGCGTTGCAGATAACGTACTTCGTTTCGCCTTTCGCCTTTCGGGTATTTTCCCACTTGTTTGCGGTGGGGAAACCGCCGCCGCCGCGTCCCCGCAGTCCCGCCTTTTTCACCTCTTCTATAATCGCTTCGGGCGTCATCTTGAGCGCCTTTGCCAGCGCAGCGTAACCGCCGATTGCCAAATAATCATCGATTGAAGTCGGGTCAATCAGACCGTTATTCCCGATGACGAGTCGCTTCTGCAGCTTATAAAAAGGCACGTCCTGTTCGTAGGTTACCTTTTTATCCGTTTTTCGGTCGGTATACAGCAATCTCTGAACGACATTACCCTTGCCGATAGTCTCGGTAATTATCTCGGGAACGTCTTTCGGTCTGACCCGCTGGTAAAAAATGTCCCGGGGCTTAATAACTACCAGGGTACCTCTCTCACAGAATCCGGGGCAGCCGATGCTTTTTATCTCTACTTTGGCGGACAGGTTTTTCTGCTTAAGACCCTCATAAAAGGCAGCCGTTACATCTTTACAACCTAAGGCCTGGCATCCGGTCCCGTTACATATGGTAATAACAGTTTTGTTCGGGTCCCGTTTTTTTATTATTGCTTTTCTAAGGGCCTCCAGTTCGTTCGGGGATTTTAATTTTGCCACTGGATATCCTCCACTGATTAGTTATAGTCCTTGAGCACGGGGGCAACCGCCTCCGGCGTCATCTCTCCGTGATAGTCTTCTCCGATAATTACCATCGGGCCGAGAGCACAGGCGCCGACGCAGTTGACCGTTTCCAGAGTGAACTTAAGGTCTTTGGTAGTCTCGCCTCTTTTAACCTTCAGCTCCTGCTCGATTTTCTCCAGCACCTTTACGGCGCCCCGGACATGACAGGCCGTGCCCATACAAACGTTAATCAGGTGACGCCCTCTCGGTGTCAGGCTGAACGCCTTGTAGAAGGTGGCGACGCTGTAGACCCGGCTTAGCGGGACGCCGAGACCTTCGCTGGTCTCCTGTAAGGCCTCTTTGGGCAGGTATCCTACTTCCGCCTGGATATCCTGCAGAATGTCCACCAGCAGCGATTTATCGTGCTGATGCTTTTGCAGCGCCTTTTTTGCCTTTGCTTTTAGCTCTTTTGGTGACATTGTTAGCCTTCTCCAATATCTTTTGATATTCCAGTTCCACTCTATCCTGTATCTGCTGAATAAGGTCATCGCTCAGGTGGCGGAACCTGCCCTGTATTTTCAGGTAGTCCTTAACCGGTCTTAGCCTGGGCAGGTCGATGCTCATTTTATATACGCCGTTTTCCACCTCGTAGAGAGGGAAAACGCCCGTCTGTACGGCCAGGCGCGACTGACGGTTAACCGTATCCGTGGCGCTCCGCCAGCCGGTGGGGCAGACCGAGAGGATATGGATGTAAGCCGGCCCGGGTGTGTCCACGGCCTTGCGGACCTTCGCCATAAGGTCGAAAGGATACCCGTGAGTGGCGGTGGCCACATACGGTATGTTGTGGGCCGCGGCAATTTCCGGCATGTTTTTCTTCCAGCTGAACTGTCCGAAACTTTTCTTGCCGGCTGGGGAAGTAGTGGTGGCCGCCCCGAAAGGCGTCGCCGAAGACCTCTGGATGCCGGTATTCATATAAGCCTCGTTATCGAAGCAGATATAGGTAAAATCGTGCCCTCTTTCCAGGGCTCCGGAAATCGCCTGCAGGCCGATATCGCTGGTGGCGCCGTCGCCGCCGATGGCGACCACTTTAGTGTTCTCCGGCACCGCTATTCCCTTCCTCTTCATGGCTTTATAGCCTGCCTCGATGCCGGAAGCCACCGCCGCCGCGTTCTCGAACAGTGTATGTATCCAGGGCAGGTGCCAGGAGGTAAGCGGTAGCTGCGAGGCGAAAATCTCCATGCAGCCGGTAGCGTTGACGACGATAACGTTATTATCGAGGGCTTTGAACGCCTGCCGCATCGCCAGGGCTTCGCCACAGCCGATGCAGGCACGGTGACCCGGCGCAAAGTTCTCCTTTTTCTTGATAAGTCGAGGTACGAAAACCGCGTATTTTTCCATTATTCCCTCACCCCGTAAATCTCGTATTCGTTCTTGCTTCCCGTCCGGGCAATCTCGGTGCCTTTCTTGATAATGTCTTTGAATCCCGCCACGGTTATATCTCTGCCGCCGAGTCCGCCCACGAAGCTGACAATCCTGGGCTTTTTCGCTTGGTCGTAGAAGGCTGCCTTGACCTCGGAGGCGACCGGTCCGCCCGGCCCGCCGAAGGATATAGCCCTGTCCAGTACGATGAGTACATCGGCGTCCTTAACGGCTTCGCGCAGCTCCTCGAAGGGGAAAGGCCGCCACAGACGTAACCGTATCTGTCCTACGTTTTGTCCCTCGGCTACCATCTCATCGATGGCTACCGAGGCTGTCTCGCCCACGCTCCCCATCGTCATAAGGACGACTTTAGCGCCGTCGCTATGGTGCTTCTCGACGGGTGAGTACTTCCTCCCGAAGGCCTTATTGAATTTATCCCAGACCTCTACTATCACCTTTTTGGAAGCCCTTATATTCATTTCCTGCGCCCATTTTGTTTCCGTAAAAATAACCGGCGGGGCAAAGTCCCCCATGGCCACCGGCTTATCCGGATTTAACGGCAGCGGGAACTTATAAGGAGGCAGGAACTTATCGACTTCGCTCTGTTCCGGGAATTCTATCGGCTCGATGACATGCGTCAGGGTAAAGCCGTCCAGGTGGACCATCACCGGCAGCAGCACGCGTTTGTCCTCGCCGATGCGGAAGGCGCAGATGATGTTATCCACACACTGCTGCCCGTTTTCTGCCATTATCTGTATCCAGCCGGTGTCCCTGACCGACATCAGGTCGGAATGGTCGCACCAGATACTCAGCGGCGCTGATAGAGCCCGGTTGGCTACCGCCATGATAATGGGAAGCCGCATGGGCGCGGCGACATATACTACCTCGTTCATCAGTGCCAGACCCTGACTGGCCGTGGCCGTAAACGTGCGGGCACCACTCGCTGCCGAACCGAGACAGGCGCTCATGGCCGAGTGCTCCGATTCCACCGGTATGTATTCGGCATCGAGTTCACCGTTGGCTACCAGTTCGGCCAGGTGCTCGACGATGTGGGTCTGCGGGGTAATCGGGTAAGCTGCGACGACATCCGGGTTGGCCAGCTTGACCGCATCCGCTATCGCAATAGATACTTCAATACCTACTTTTGTAGCCATTATTCCACCTCCTCTACCATCGTTATCACCCTGGTCCAGCATTCCCGTGCGCAGATGCCGCATCCCTTGCAGTAAAAGAGGTCGGCTTCAAAATATCCATCCTCGTTCTCGCTAATGCACCCTTCCGGACAGTACAGAGCACACAGGCCGCACTTGATGCATTTTGTAAAATCATAGGTCGGCCGCTGTGACCGCCATGTCCCGCTCTCGTACTGACGGGCACTGCCGGGGTCGGCGATGATAGCGCCGATTTCCAGGTCTTTCCAGGTATATTCACTCTCGGATTTAGCCATTTATTGCTCCTCAATTACTACTTCTTCGTAGGCTGTTTCCATGGCTTTGATATTACGTTCTCCCAGCCTGCCGAAACGTTTTTCCAGCGGTGCGTGGACTGACTCTTTCTTAACAACTCCCGTTGTCTTAATGACGGCTCCGAGCACGGTGGTATTGACGATTGGCACTCCCAGTGTCTCACGCGCAATCTTATTGGCGTTTATCGTGGCCACCGGGTATTTAATGCCGAACTCGGACTTTATTTCCCTGGCTGTTTTCCTCGTGTTAATAATAACCTTGCCGCCCTTTTTCAGGCCGGAAGTGACATTGACTTTATCGAGGAGACCCGGGTCAAGCACCACGACGACATCCGGTTCGGTTATATCCGCCCTGATTTTGACCGGCTTCCTGGCATCTATCCGGTTAAAAGCCTGCACCGGCGCTCCCCGGCGCTCCGGCCCGAAGCTGGGGAAAGCCTGCGCATACTTGCCTTCGCTGATGGCTGCCTGCGCCAGCAACTCGGTAGAGGTAACCGCGCCCTGGCCGCCACGTCCGTGCCATCGTATCTCTATGAGGCTATTTTCTTTCGTCATTTTTTACTCCGTATACTAAAAACGCCCCTGGAGCGACTTGAACGCTCGCACCCGGCTTCGGAGGCCGGCGCTCTATCCACCTGAGCTACAGGGGCCAATTGCTAATATGATACTATATACTCTGAAGTTTGCGCAACTATAACCGTCGTATTTTTTATGCATAGCGCAGGATAAGCATCAGGTGGCTGATGCCTACGACGATGAGCATGGGCGGCAGAGAGTATTTCAAGAATCTGCCCCAGCTGATGCGGTAGCCTTCTTTGTTGGCTACCGCCGTGCCTACCACATTAGCCGAAGCCCCGATTGGTGTCGCGTTGCCGCCGAGGTCTGTCCCCAGCGCCAGCGACCAGGCGAGTGTCGGCAGGCTCATCGCTTCCACCACCGAAAGCTCTTTGATGATGGGCACCATGGTAGCGGCGAAGGGGATATTATCAACAATTGCCGAGGCGAAAGCGGAAATCCATAAAATAAACGGTATGGCGACGGCGATTTTACCTTCGGACGCATCCCCGATAAACCGGGCAATTATTCCCAGCACGCCAGTCTCTTCAAGTCCGCCCACGCAGATAAACAGGCCGAGGAAAAAGAGCAAAGCCTGCCAGTTGACCCCTTTAAATACGTGCTTGATATCTTTAATGTCGGTCAGCAATGTCAGGATGGCGGCAATCACGCCAATAAGAGCTACCGATAGGCCGGTCTCGGCATGGGTCACGATAAGTATTACCGTAAATATGAAGATACCCGTATCTATCATGAACAAACGGCGGTTATTTATGGCGGAACTGGGCAAGGGGCACACCTTCATCATTTCATCGGGGTTGGTATTCTGTTTCAGGCTTTTACGGAAGATGAAGTAAAAGTAAACTAGGGCAAAAGCCATGCAGATCCAGGCAATGACGCCGGTATTAACGGCGAAATCGAAGAAATTATAGCCGAGGGCGGTGCCGATGATGATATTGGGCGGGTCGCCGCTCATAGTGGCGCTGCCGCCGGTGTTGGCGGCGAAAATTTCAGCTACTATCACCGGCACGGGGTCGAACTTGAAAAGTCGTGCTAGTTCAATGGTTACCAGGCTCAAGAAAAGCAGCACGGTGATACTGTCGATGAACATGGACAGGAAACCGGAGATAAGCATAAATAACACCAGCAATGGAATTACCTTGCACTTTACCAGGCGTGCAGCGTAAAGACAAAGCCATCTGAAAAACCCCACCCTCTCCATGCCGGCGACCATTACCATCATACCGCCGATGAAGATAATAGTCTGCCAGTTTACCCCGTATGACTCGACGTGCTCCTCGCCCGGCACCCAGAAATGCCATTGCCCCAGCTGCTCAAGGTTCAGCACGCGCCAGACAGATTCCGGGTTTTGCATAACCACCAGAAAGACGACCACTATCATAAGGGCCGCGCCGATAAGAGCCGGGATATAACGGGGCGCTTTATCGCTGACGATTACAGCGAGCATTATGGCGAAGATAGCTATAGCCAGAATTTGTGTTATTGATAACATTAAATCGATAATCTAGGAGTCTGATATGACATTCCATTTTAACAGGAATCGGAGGTTACTGGCAATCTTTCCCCCGCCCCTGCAATTCTCTGTCCTTACCCCACCTAAATTGAGAGGTTTATGTAATTGTGTTAAGCTACTGTTAAGTGTTTATCAAAGCACGGATAATAGAGGTACATCTTGGTCTGGCTTAAGCTAATTATCTGCATACTGTTGATATTCTTTTCCGGGCAGAGGGTAGCCAAGTACGGCGATATTATTTCGGAAAAAACCGGTATCGGGCAGGTGTGGATGGGGGTTATCGCCATAGCGCTGATAACTTCACTGCCGGAATTCTTTACCGGCATCAGCGCCGTAACCCTGGTTGACGCCCCTGACTTAACTGTTGGCAATCTCATCGGTGCTAATGCCTTCAACCTTTTTAACCTGGCCCTGCTCGATATCTTCCACAGGGATGGTTCAATCATGGCGATAGCCAGCCGGGTGCACCGGCTGACCGGCTGGTTCAGTCTTGTGTTGATAATAATCGTGGCTGTTTCTATCTTCATCAGCTCGCGGTTCTCCGCCATGTCCCTTGGGTGGATAGGATGGTATACTCCCGTCATCATTCTTTTCTATCTGTTCTCAATGCGTCAGATATTTTCTTATGAAAAAAAGCACCTGGCGATGAAAGAAGCCAGCCCCTATCACGTTGAGATGTCTTTCAAGCGAGTCTATATCAACTTCTCTATCTCGGCGGTTATAATTATAGGAGCCGGCATCTGGCTGGCGACAATCGGAGATGAGATTACGCAGGTGACCGGATGGGGACAGAGCTTCGTGGGTAGCCTTTTCCTGGCTTTTACCACTACCCTGCCGGAAATAACGGTCTCCTTTACCGCCATGAGAATCGGCGCCGTCGATATGGCGGTGGCCAACCTGATTGGCAGCAACCTTTTTAACCTGACCATTATACCCGTAATCGACCTTATTTACGGGAAAGGCCCTATATTGGCAAAGGTCTCGGAGGGGCAGCTTTTCACCGCCGGGGCGGTTGTTGTAATGTCTCTTCTCTTTATAGCCGGGCTCCGTTTTAGAACGGGAAGATTCTTACGTTTGAGCTGGTTTAATATCAGTTTGATTGTATTATTTCTGGTCAGCGCTTACTTGAGTTTTATCATGGCCTGAACGGATGTATAATAGCGGGAAAAAGCGTCGAGAGGGAAAAATCTTGCAGAAATTAAAAGCGGTAATTTTAGTGGGCGGCCCGGGGACGCGTCTCCAGCCTCTCACCAGCGATAGACCAAAGTCTGTTTTGCCGGTGCTGAACAGGCCTTTCATGGAGCACGTAATATCTTTTCTCAAGCATTACGGCGTCGAGGAAGTAATCCTGACGCTGAACTATCTACCGGATGTCATTCGCGGTTATCTGGGAGATGGCAGCCAGTATGGCGTGCGCCTGACCTATTGCCTGGAAGAAGAGCCGTTGGGTACCGCCGGGGCCGTAAAGAACGCCGGCGCTTATCTGGATAACACCTTCATCGTCATGAACGGCGATGTATTTACGGATGTAGACCTGGCCGATATGCTTGCTTTTCATAGGGATAAAAACGCCGAAGCTACCATATATCTAACGCGTGTGGAGGACCCCAGCGCTTTCGGCGTGGTGGAGACCGATAGTGGAAAAAGGGTAAAACGATTTATAGAAAAGCCTCCTCTGGCCGAAGCGACGACTAACTGGATAAATGCCGGGATATACATCCTTGAGCCGGAAGTCCTGGAACATATCCCGCCGAATACTCACTATATGTTTGAAAAAGGGCTTTTCCCACATCTTCTGGAAATGGTAAAACCGGTGTATGGTTATCCCTACCGGGGTTACTGGCTGGACATGGGAACACCGGGAAAATATTTCTCTCTGAATATTGACCTCATGTTATCGAAAATAGCCAGCCCGCTGGTTTCTATCCCGGGGGATAATGGTGTATATAATGGCAGTGGTATTGATGATGTAGATATAGACCCTGCGGCGTTAATTACGTCGTCGGTGATGATTGGCGGCGGAAGCCGTGTAGAACAGGGGGCGAACGTCAGGGGGCCGGTAGTTATAGGGCGAGGCTGCCGTCTGGAAAAAGGTGCCAGCATCGAAAACACGATATTGTGGGACAATGTTTCTATCGGGGCCGGCGCTAAGCTTAATCGGTGTATTGTCAGCAGCGACATGACTATAGGTAGTAACCAGCAGATTGTAAATAGTATCGTCACTCCTACGGGAACGGCGGAGTTATTACAGGTTTAACATATTTATTGCCGATTTTATAATAAAGGAGCGTTTATGCCAGCAGATACCCAAAAAAGCGCTAAAGCGGAAAAGCGAAAACCCCGGGAGATAACGTTCAAATGTCAGCAATGTGGGAACCGGAGGCCGATTCAAGAAATGACGAGTGTTACCAGATTCCGGCCGGTATTGATTGTATGCCAGGATTGTGCTAAAGAAATGCGTTAATTTTCATTACGATATTATTACGATTTTAGGGAGGTGGTTTAATGGCTGAAGAGCTGGGTAGAATAGAAAAGCCTCCGGTAGAGGATTTCAAAAAAGGCAGGAAGCTGTACTTCATTCCGCTTATTTACGGCGGCGAGGATATGGCGGAAGACTACCTTGTAAAACTCAACAAATACTGGGAGCAGGTAGAAAAGCAGGTAGAGGAATTGACCTCTAAGCTTGGCCTCGTGAACAGGATATACCACGAGTTGATTGCGATATCCGGAGATGAAGGCAGCAAGACTGTCAGAGAACTAAGTGAACGGAGTTATAAAATCGTTCAGAATTGCCTGGAAAAGAAGGCGCAACTGGAAGCAGTCGAGGATAGTGATATCCTGACGGAATTTATGGACTGGAGCCGGTGCCTGATAATAGGCCTGCAAAACCCGAAGGTGGTATCCAGGGTCTACGAATCTTATACGGAAATCGGTAAAAAGAGAAACGAATATATCGCGCAGAAAATCAACGAAACGTTAAAAGAGAATGAAATCGGGATATTGCTCATGAGGGAGAACCATCAGGTGCAATTCCCGTCTGATATACAGGTATTCTATGTAGCCCCGCCCGCCCTTGACGAGATAAAGCGTTGGCTTAGAGAGGGTGAAAGTAAGAAAGACCAGAAGCCCGAAAAGAAATGATTGATTATCTTACCTAGCGGGCGTATACTTGCTTGCGCCTGACCTTGGGTAGTTTCACTACCGGGGTTAGGCGCCTGGAATATACGGCGCTGCACTGGAGACAGGTTATGTAAACTCCTTCGGAATCACGTTCCAGAAACAGGTCGCCGCCGCACCGCTTACAACCCTTGAACTTTACGATATTCAACATTTCGCCTCCCATCCTGATGAATGCTGCCTAAACCTCCGCTTTTTAATTTTCACTGGCAGGAATATGGAATCGTGGTGTATTTTACGTTTCCTGCAATTGATGCATTCGCCTTAATTGTAAGTATTGTAAAAAAGCGGCATCACAGCGATATCACAAAATATGCCCTGAACATCACAAAATCGTCACAAATGCGGTTTTCGTACAAAACGTAAACGTTTGCTTTGACAATCTGAATGAGAATGGACTAGAATTTGTCCGTTAGTCTCACGCTTAAAAATTTCAGATTTCAGGAGGTAAATCATGGCGGGAAAGTATGATAAGTATATCCATCATCCGCCCCATATTCAGATTAAAGTTAAGGAAGATAACAGTGTCGTTTTCGACGGCCTGATGCTAGGTCACCAGCAGCTGGGCTACGGCCTGACCATCGGCCACCAGTTCGTGAAAAAACCTTTTAAATCGGATAATCCCTGCCATACCCATAATTTCGATGAGTTTCTGGCCTGGTACGGCGGTAACCCGGACGACCCCGATGATTTCGGCGCCGAAGTGGTGCTCTATATGGGCAAGGAGCAGGAGAAATACGTCTTCACCCGGCCCACCATGGTCTACCTGCCGCCGGGACTGCCCCACTGTCCGCTGGAGATTACGCGCGTCGATAGCCCCATTATCCAGATAGAAATCATGCTCGTCGCCGAGGGCGGCACACGGGAGCCTTACTTCGAGCAGGACAAGGGCAAAGTCAACCTGATAGAGGTAATTGACCTGACGCGCCGATAGTCAGTCAGTGAACAGGCTGCTGTCCTGAAAAGAGTGTAAACATGGAGATAGTCTTAGCGGAGGATTCTCACATTCCCCGGATTGTCGAAGTCTGGGAGGAGTTCGCACGTTTCCATGAAGACATGGACCCACGCTATCCCATGGTCGATAACGCCCGTTTTGGTTATGAAGAGCACTTAAAGAATTTGATGGCGGAAGCCGACACTCTTGTCCTCGTCGCTCTTGATAACGGGAAAGTGGTCGGCCTTTCTATCGCGCAAGTCAGGAAGTCATCCCCGGCGTTTAAGCGGGGAAGGTTCGGGTTCATCGACGAAATGGCCGTAAAGGCGGAATACCGCCGCCGCGGCGTTGGAACGCAGATACTGGAAAAAATACTGGACTGGTTCAAATCACGGAATATAGATATGATTGAACTGGACGTTGCCGCCGCGAACCAGGTAGGCTACCCGTTCTGGAAGAAACACGGCTTTCGGGCTTATCTGCACCGTTTATACATGAAAACATAGCGGTATAATTAACCTTAGTCTTCCCGCCAGTCCCAGTCCATGCCCCCTTTAAACACTTGCGAGTTCATCTCGTTGCTGATAAAGAGGTTGGCATCGGGGAAACGTGTTACCATGGCGTAATAAAATCCGGCAACATCGTTCGTATTTGCCAGTTCTTCTTCGGTAGCCACCAGATAGTCCCTGGTAAAGCTGAAACAACTGGAGTCGAATGGCATCCCCGGTTTCTGATGGCCGGGAATAACCACCTCGGCGCCCATTGTCTCTAAACGCTCTAAATCCTGTATCCACTGCTGGCGTTCTTCTGCCGTAACCTCGCAGGTAAACGGGTGCGCCTCGTTAAAAAGAACGTCGCTCCCGTACATGGTTTTTATGGAAGGTATCCAGACCACCGTGTTGTATTTCAAGTCCCCCATTATTTCCGGGATTATCTCGATGCGGTGTCCTTCCAGCTCGAAGTAGTTCTCGGAAAGCGACTCTATATTTACCTGCTTCCTCGGCACGTTGATAACCCCTATAGTCTCTTCCCAGTGCTCGATTTTACCGAAAAACTGATTATTGATAGTCTTTGCTACCGAAGGGAGCGCTATAACCCGGGCTTCCGGGAAAGCATCTGCAATGGGACCAAGGCCGAAGTAATGGTCGGGATGCGCGTGAGTCACGTATATCGTTTTGAGGTATTTGCCCGTTTCCAGTATTTCTGCGACAACTCTATGGGCATTTGATAAAGTCCACTGCGTATCGATGAGAGCGGCATCGGTCTTTCCCATCACGATTACGGAAGCGACCTCAAAACCGCTTTCGTCGCTGTAGAAGACCTTCGTAGCGGGTAAACTCGGCCCGTGTTTGTTAATTCTAACCTCCATAGATTAGCCCTCCAAAAAACAATTTTTCTCAGTTTACCAAGCAGGGTACTTATATTGCAAGGATTTATCAGCATTCTAATTTGTCCCCTTCACCCCTTGCTCTATCTGTGCATTATACGTTACAATTTCTTAGCCGCGGAGAGGTGTCCGAGTGGTTGATGGTGCCGCTCTCGAAAAGCGTAAAAACCACACCTGCAAAGCTAACAGCCTTTAATACTAACTTCCAATTCATGCATAAATGTCCATTATGTCCGAATGTTTTTGAAACAATTTAGTAGCAAAATTAGTAGCAAAAATGGAATTGCCCCCTTCATGTTAACCGCCTGGGGCTAGAATCAACTTCAGAATAAGCCATGCGCCTATAGCTCAGCGGATAGAGCATCGGTCTTTGGAAACTGTCGCTACGTGTCCTAAACAGTGGTTTTTCGTTCAAATTAGAACCTTTGTGTCAAACGCCTAAAACCTGCTTTGTGCGTAAAATGCCATCTGGTACTAAACCGTTTCATTCAGTCCATTAGCAAATTATTAGCAATTCTCTCGGCTTCATTTTGAGCATAATATATCGAGGTCTTTGCTAAGCTATACTGTTAGAATT
>DAOUDZ010000058.1:0-35561 GCA_034430575.1 Dehalococcoidales bacterium | reverse complement strand
TGACACCCTGTCTGACATTGGTGACGATGTCCTCTACCTCCAGCGTGGTGTTGGAGGGCAGGACGACATCGGCGATAAGGCAGTCGTTCTCCAGCCAGGGGTGCTGGGCGACGACCGTTTCAATCTTGGGATTACGGAAAGCTTCGATTGTCCAGTTGCCGTGGTTCCAGCAGGTAATGCGGCAGGGGGTATCCGTCCATATCATGTGGATTTCATAGCCACCCTCTTTCAGGGGATAATTGTACTCGATGAACTGGTCTTCGGTCGGCGTTTCGATGGCGCCGCTGCCGTAGAAGGTTAGCGGCGGTTCATCTATAGCCTGCTGTATCCATGTTTTGGGGATAAGCTGTTTGCCCCAGGCCCGGATGGTGGTGGCGACGGGCTTGGTGATGCGCTCGGAAAGTTCCGGGTTAAAGAACCGGGTGCTCCGCAGGCCTTCCGCCCGGGGCATGCCGGTATAGGTTATCTGGCTCTGGTGGACACCGGGTCCGCCGAGTCCCTGCATGCCCAGCAGGATGCATTCCAGCCGGCCGGGTTCGTGGGAGAAGGGGCCGCGGATATAAGAACCGCCGAAGTAGTGGGCGATAGATACTATCTTTTTAGCCCATTCCCTGGCAAAAGCCTTAATCGTCCATTCCGGTACGCCACATTTCCTGGAAGCCCATTCCGGGGTCTTGGGTACGCCGTCTTCCTTCCCCAGAACGTAATCTTCCACCTTGTCCATGCCGACGGCATGTGTTTTTACGTAGTCCTTCTTATAGGTGCCTTCGGTAATCCACATATAAATAATGGCTAACTGAAGGGCGGCATCCGTGTTGGGGAGGATGGGAATCCATTTATCACCGTGGACGGCGGCGCCGTAGTTGAGGTCGGGGCAGACATAAACCTGCTTGATGCCGACCTCCGACCAGAAGTAGCAGAGGCGGGTGGCACACTGACCGGTAAATCCCCAGGGGGTCGTCTCCGGGTCGCCGCCCCAGAACAGCACCATATCGCAGTTTTCGCTCATGTCCTTGATGATATTATTGGCCGGGTCCATCATTCCCTGGATACCCTGTCCCCAGACATGCTTGGAGCCCCAGTACCAGCCTTCCCAGCTATCAGGGTTACGCACCTGCTGGGTGAAGCCGCCCATCATGTCGAAGAGCCTTGCGGAGTGGCCGTGAGGGGTGTTGATGGTCTTGCACTCGCCGTGACCGTCGCCCTGTACCAGTATGGCCAGGGGGCCGTACTCTTTGTGAATCCTCTTGACCTCGTTGGCCAGCAGGTCGGAGGCTTCTTCCCAGGAAATTCTCTGGTACTTGCTCTTGCCGCGGTTCTGCGGGTTCCTCTCGCCGTTGGGGTCCCAGTCGACCCTCTTCAGGGGGTATTTGATACGGTTGGGCGAGAAAGTCCTTTTCTTATAAGCCAGGGAGAACGGTGCAGGCACCGACTTGAAGAGCGGTTTATAATCCTTGCCGTTCCGCGTAATTACCCAGGGTCGGAAAGACTCGCGGTCGTACTTCCAGTCGTAGTGAAACGGTCGTATCCTGACCACTTTGTTGTCTTTAACGTCAACGGCACATTCGCCCCCGCCCCCGAGCAGGCCGCCGAGAGCCAGGGCTTTGATTACTGTTTTGTCTGGCTTGACATCAACTTTTTTATCTTTTCCGTCAGACATTTCAGTTACTCTCCTTCTATGAATTTACACGTGATTATAATTTACAATTGCAGTCCATTGTAGAAGCGGCAGGCGAATTTAACAGATGGGAAATACATTAAAAAATGCGATATTTTTACGCAATACTATTAAAATCTACAATAGCAGGCTTCTCCTTGTCAAGTTGGAATGACCGTATTTGATCCCCAGGAAAATTACGCAAAATTGCATTATTTAAGCGTGTATCTTGATAAAAGCGGTGCGACTTCCCATGTTTATTATTGGTTGTATTAAGGCCTGGCGAGAATAAAAGTGCATCCTGATAAAACGGGAAAAGTTAAATTTCACCGGTCTGGCTCTTGTGATTATTTTGATAATATTCCGCGGCGAATTGTGATTTTGTATTGACATGGCCTCCTTAGACTTGGACTGGCGCAGGAGAAAGGGGTAAAAATGACCGGGAAAATGCTTGAAAAGCCTGGCTTTCTTAATAAGGGAAGCTACATACAGAATATAAAGTACCCGCTGGTGAAATCTGAATATGACAGAGTATGGCTGAAATATTGTGGATTCTTAGACCTTGATTTACCGCAATTCATGTCCATTCAGGAATCGCTCTTACTTCAGCAGCTGGAGAATTTAGCTTGCTGTCCTCTGTGGAAAAGGTTGATGGGTGGCAAAGCCATCGCGAGTGTTGAGGATTTCCGGCATGCGGTGCCGTTAACTACTTATGAAGACTACCGCCCGGAGCTTGACCCCGCCAACGTGTCGTCTCTGCCCGGAGAACCCCATGTCTGGGCAAGTACATCCGGGGCGGGGGGCGTCTGCCGGCGTGTTCCCTATACGCTTGAAGCCTACCATCGTTCGCTGGAGAACCTGATGTCCGTGTTCATTCTTGCCTGCTCCCGGCAAAGAGGACAGAGTTCGCTGGTAGAGGGCGACCGTGTCCTGTACAATGTGGCTCCCGCGCCTTATCTTTCCGGTATACTGGCAACTGGCGGAGCACAGTTATTCAGTCTCCGGTCGGTAATGCCGCCGGATATGCATGACGGCATGGATTTCCGGGACAAGATAACCAGGGGTTTTGAGATGTCTTTGAGGACCGGCGTGGATATCATGGTTGCCATGACCAGCGTCCTGGTGAAGACTGGCAACGAATTCAATCAGATGTCGCGGAAGGGTGGGGTATCCAAACACCTCACGCATCCCGGTGAATTGATGAGAGTCTTACGGGGCTATATGCATAGTAAGCTTGAGAACAGGGGCGTGTTGCCCAAAGACCTGTGGCCGGTCAAGGCCCTCATCGGCTGGGGGATAGATACCAGCATATACCGCGACCTGGTATATAAATACTGGGGCGCCTATCCTTATGAATTTCACGCCTGCACGGAGGCGGGAATCATCGCCGTTCAGAGCTGGACCCGCCGCGGCATGACTTTTATTCCTCATTCCAACTTTTATGAATTTATACCGGAAAGTGAGTGGCTGAAAAGCCGGAGCGATATTTTTTACGAGCCGCGTACCGTGCTTCTTCCCGATGTTAAGTCGGGCGAGCGTTATGAGCTGGTCATTACGAGTTTCTACGGAATGCCATTCATCAGGTACCGTTTGGGTCACCTCGTCCGTATTATTGACCTGGAAGACCGGGAAGCGCAGATTAGCCTCCCCCAGATGGTCTTCGAGGCAAGGGCTGACGACCTTATCGATATTGCCGGTTTCACCAGGGTGAGTGAAAAAACGGTGATACAGGCGATTGCCGCCTCCGGCATCGATTACGAAGATTGGATAGTACGCAAAGAAATCAGGGATGGCAAGCCGGCTCTGCACCTCTATATAGAACTGAACGGAAGCAACGGAAAGGTGGACCTGGCCTCGGCCATTCACGACGAACTGGTGAAAGCCGACCCCGGTTATCACGACCTTGCCGGCATGATGGGTATACGGCCGATGGAAGTAACGGTGCTCCGTCGGGGCACCTTTAAGGAATATTACCGCATTAAGAAGGAAAAAGGCGCAGACCTGGCGCGGCGAAAGCCGCCGAGGATGAACCCCCCGGATAATATTGTCGATGAGTTTCTCAAACTGGCGGGTGAGAGATTGGTGTCCGTTGCTTAAGGATAACGTTATTTTATCGGAGAATGCGTATGGATACGGAGACCTGTAGTTGAATACGTATTTGCTGATACCGTTGATTGACGTGATATTCTGTCTGGGGCTGCTTATCGTCCTGATGATAAGCGGTAAGCGCCATATTGCCAGGAGGCCTTTCTCGGCGTTTCTTTTCTTTATGACGCTGTGGGGCTTCTTTATCTTCATGATGCGCGCTTCTCCTGATATGACGAGCGCTTTACTGTGGGAAAAGTTCGTATTCTGGGCTATACTTAGCGCCTCTTTGTTTTTCTACCGGTTTACCGTATCCCTTACCGGCGCCAGGCCGAATAAATATTTCGCGTACCCGCTATATATCTCTTATTTTGTGGTGATGGGACTGATACCGTTCGGGCTGGTGGTCAGCGGTATGCAGATGATGTGGTACGGTAAAGCCCCGGTTATCGGGATTCTTTTCCCGCTTTACGTGCTCTGTGCCTATGCGCCCATCGTTCGTAGTGCCGTCTTAGTGGTAAAGCACTACAGGCTTACCCGCGTTATCGATGATAGAATCCGCGCCCAGTATATCATTATCGGCATAGCCGCTATGTTTTTCGGCGCCACCACCGATTACTTTCCCGTCATCGGTATAAACATGTATCCCCTGGGCATTATCGGCAACATCCTGTTCTGCGTGTCCGCCACCGTGGCTATGCTGCGATATAATCTGCTGGAAATGAAGGTGGTTATCCGGAAGGTGGTAACCTATTCCTTGACCAGCATCCTGATTTTCGGGACATTCGGCAGCCTGATTTACCTGCTTAGCTATTTTTTCCAGGATTTCATGAGTCCCGTCTCCCTGACGGTAACCATTGTGGCTGTTTTTATTGCCGCTTCGATATTTCAACCGGTACTTTCCCGTTTACAGCATACGGTCGACAGGTGGTTTTTCCGGGAAAGGTTTGACTACATCCAGGCACTGGCCCGTTTCAATCAACAAACCAGAGGCGACCTCGATTTGGAGCAGCTGTCTTCATCGCTGTTAACGGCGGTGGCTAACGGTATGCAGAGTCAGGGTGTTTACCTCCTCCTGCCGTCGAAGACCGGTACCTACACTACATATATGTACCATGGCAGTAAAAGCCAGGGACGACTTGCCTTTTCTCCCAACAGCCCTCTCGTAGCGACCATGAAACAGCAGGGCAGCATTATAGATAGCAACGACCTGGATGTAATTCCTGCGCTCATCAGTCTTACTGCTTACGACCGGCAAACACTGGCGGGTAACGGTATCGAGCTTCTGATGCCTTTGAAAAACGATGGGCACCTAGCCGGTATGCTGCTCCTTGGCCGTAAAGAATCGAATGAGCCCTATTCTAAAGAAGAGAGACGACTCCTGGAAAAGGTTTCGGCCGGTGTGGCTGTCAATATCGATAATGCCAATCTCTATGAGAACATGAAGCAGAAGCACAGCGAGTTGCAAAAAGCTATGGACGGCATCATTCACGCGGTATCTCTGGTGGTTGAAACCAGAGACCCGTACACCGCCGGTCACCAGCGGAGGGTCGCGGAACTGGCCCGGGCTATCGCCAGGGAGATGGGCCTTTCCGAATGGCAGACAATGGGGATTTATGTCGCCGGTCTTCTCCACGATGTAGGTAAAGTGGCCGTTCCTTCGGAAATTCTTAGCAAGCCCGGTAAAATCACCGATACTGAATTCAGCATTATAAAAAGTCACTGTCAGGTCGGCTCTGAAATCCTGCAGAGGATAGATTTTCCCTGGCCGGTTACCAAGGCGGTTCTCCAGCACCACGAAAGACTGGACGGGTCCGGGTATCCTGGAGGCCTGTCAGGAGACCAGATTATCATCGAAGCCCGGATTTTAGGTGTAGCCGATGTCGTAGAGGCTATGTCGTCCCACCGGCCTTACCGGCCGGCTCTCGGCCTGAATAGCGCTCTACAGGAAATATCACGGTCTAGCGGTATTCTCTATGACATCGAAGTGGTGGATGCCTGCCTGGCTCTACTGAGGAAAAACGAGCCCGCCTTCGAGCGGATAATGGCGGCGGCCGCCGCCAATACCGATTTTTTACTGGAAAAGGTAACGAACTGAAGAATATCAGTAGAAAGGCTTTAACCCGGGTAGAATCGCAAAAAAAATATTAAAAGGGGGATTAAATGCAATGAAAAGGACAATATTCTTCATCTTCCTGACACTGGTACTGGTGCTGACGACTCTGATGCCCGGCGCGGCACTCGCCAAGAATAATAAGTTCAAACATGGTTCGGTCTACCAGGATTTTACCGGTGCCGGATTGATTTACGTGACCTATATGCCCGACCCCGTTATCAAGAATAAAATCTGGCGCTACGAGGGCGAAATTGTGGAGGGGTTTTTAGCCGAGTGTGACTGGGATCTGCTGGCGGGAACCGCCTTCTGGTCGGAGCATGATTCTATCGTCAGGGTCGATGAGCAGGGTAATGCCCACGGTGTTATGAAAGGGGACTTCTCCCTGGTCCGCCCCGACGGCAGCGGTTCTCTGGATGGTACTTTTACCGGGATAATCATGGGGAACCTGTTCACCGGGGATATTTCTGATAGCGGCGTCTGGGTAGGAACCGGTGGAACCGGTGTCTTTGAGGGTGTCAAGGCCTTCGGGAAATGGTCGGCACAGCTAAGCATCGGTCCCATTCCGGGGACGGATATATATACCTTAATCGGGCCTGTCAGCTGGGAGGGGAAGTACAAACTCCCCGCCGACCCGCCGTCCGGTAAAAAGTCCTGGAAATTTAATAAGCCGAATAAGCCGTTAAAACCGTGGAAAGTTACCAGGACGAAGCGATAGAAAATCGATATTAAAGCAACAAAGATGCGATTGTCCGTTGCCCCGCTTCCTTTAACTGCCGTGTTACTTACGGGGCGGCGGGCAATAGCAGCGTAACGCCGGGCTGGCGTTGCAGATATGACCGGGTATATGTCGCCGGGAAGGAATAAATCACCTGCGCTTTGCGGTGCTCCTTGCAGAAGAGGAATACGCCCACAACTTGAGGCTTGGTCCCGAACGGCCCGACAACCATGTTAAACGATTCCTTGGTCTCGTCGTAAATGGCATCCAGCACCGTTTTGACGGCGTAAGGGTTATCCGCCGGCACGTCTCTAACCTCTACCGATGACTTTGAAAGAAGTTCGGCGTTGTTCTGCCGGGCGTATTTCAGATAATCGGGATTGCCGGTGCGCGGCGGATTGGTTATCAGCGCAATTGTCCTGGCCGGGTTATACTGCTTCCATATTCCTAAAGCCCGCTCCGGCTCGAATCCGAGGAACAGGACCAGCGCCGTTTCCTTTTCCATGGACGGACTGCCGAAGTAGTTGGGTATGGTGGTAATTTGCTCGATGCCCCGGGTCAGCCTGGTGGGCAGATATCTCTGGGTGGTGTGTAGCAGGCGCGGAATGCCGAGTTCTCTTTCGATTACCAGGAAATGCAGCAGCTCCAGGAGGTATATCTTGGTAAAGCCGCTGACATCGATGGTGATGAAGGGCCCTCCATCGGCATTCAGTTTGCATTCTTTCAGTATCTTCGCCATCTGCTGAATCCCGTCCACGGGGTTTTCCCGCTGGCAGGAGATGACAAAGATGCCTTCCGTGGTCTTTTTACGCAGCTCGGTTTGAAGTCGGAACATGTTCTTCTCGACCTGCTTTTTATAAAGCGGTTCCTCGACGTAAAAGATGACGGCATACTTCGTCAGAAAGTCGATGCCCATCAGGGCAGGGCTGGAAAGGCATCTTTCTTCAAAACTGGCCGAACAGATGAAAAGGTCATCGGCGCCGTGCGTATTCAGCCTGGGCAGTGACTTGATTTCCGTTGGTTTCGTAACCGTGTTCATTGCCGCCTCCGTTGGGGTTGCCGGTTAGAGTGGTGTGACCTTTTTAACGACACTATATATAGGTTATAGCAGGTTGTCAATGTTATTTCAGGTGCGGTTATGGCGATGGTTCTTATTCAGAACCGGTAATTACTATATTACTATAGTACTTAGCTATTCTTTAACAATTTTTATGGTATAATTAATTTAACAGAGGTGTGACTTCTTTAATCGAGGGTGAATATGAAATCGGGCTGGAAGCGAAATAGTTTAATATACATCGTCATTGTACTGGCGGCTATCCTGCTCTTTACCTTCCTCATTCCGGGGGCGAGCGAGCCGGAAGAAATCCCCTTGAGTCAGGCTATCGCTATGTCGAAGAGCAAGGAAATAAGCGAAATTATAGTTGACGAGGATACGCTGCTCATTACCACTACGGAAGGGAAAGAACTGAAGACGGCCATCGGTAATCTTACCGTGGTTGACCTCCAGGAACTCGGACTGGCACTCCCTGACGGTGGTTTCGAGATAAAAGCATCCGGCGGGATTAACTGGGGCGGACTGCTCATAAACTTCCTGCCGCTTATAATTTTAGGTTTTTTGTTGTTCTTCCTTTTCCGGCAGGCACGCGGGGCCAACAACCAGGCCATGAGCTTCGGACGCAGCCGGGCGCGGCTTTTCCCTGCCAACCGGGCTACGGTCACCTTCGCCGATGTCGCCGGAGTGGAAGAAGCCAAGCAGGATATGCAGGAAGTGGTGGACTTCTTAAAGGCGCGGGAAAAATTTCAGACTCTGGGAGCGCGCATCCCCAAAGGCGTGTTGCTGATAGGTCCTCCGGGCACCGGCAAGACGTTGCTGGCGCGGGCAGTGGCCGGTGAGGCCGATGTCCCCTTCTTTTCCATCAGCGGCAGCGAGTTCGTTGAGATGTTTGTCGGCGTCGGCGCATCAAGGGTGCGCGACCTTTTCGACCAGGCCAAGCGCAATACGCCGTGCCTTATCTTTATCGACGAGATTGATGCCGTCGGCCGCCAGCGCGGCGCCGGACTCGGCGGGAGCCACGACGAGCGTGAGCAGACCCTTAACCAGATTCTGGTGGAGATGGACGGCTTCGATACCAACACCAGTGTTATCGTTATTGCGGCTACCAACCGACCGGACATCCTCGACCCCGCCTTGCTCCGTCCCGGTCGTTTTGACCGGCGCGTGATGCTGGACCGACCCGATATTATCGGCAGGCTGGCGATTCTCAAGGTGCATACCAACGGCAAGCCGCTAGCCAAGAGTGTTGACATGGAGGTCCTGGCAAAAGGAACCGTGGGCTTCAGCGGAGCCGACCTTGCCAACCTGGTAAATGAAGCGGCCATCCTGGCGGCTAGGCGTAACAAGAAGTCCATAGGCATGGAGGACCTCGAGGAATCCGTGGACAGGGTGATTGCCGGCCCGGAGCGGAAGAGCCGCAAGATAAGCCTCAAGGAAAAGGAAGTTATTGCCTATCACGAAGCCGGGCACGCGCTTGTGGCCAAAATGCTGCCCAATGCCGACCCCGTGCATAAAATATCCATAGTAGCCCGCGGGATGGCCCTGGGCTATACCAAGCAGTTGCCGGCGGAGGACAGATATCTCAATACCCGCTCGCAACTAAAAGACACGCTGGCTACGCTACTCGGCGGTCATGCCGCGGAAGAGCTTATTTTTCACGAGAGGTCGACGGGACCGCACAACGATATCCAGCAGGTGACGGCCTATGCCCGCCGCATGGTTACCGATTTTGGTATGAGTGATAAACTGGGCACGAGGACTTTCGGGAACAAGCAAGAGATGGTCTTCCTCGGTCGTGAAATCTCCGAACAGAGAGACTACAGCGAGAGGTTTGCGCTGGAGATAGACCGTGAGATTAACAGTCTTATCAAGGAAGCCTATAACACGGCCATGAGAGTGCTCACTGAAAACAAGGATAAACTTGTCTCTCTCGCCGAGAAACTGATTAAGAAAGAGACCCTCGAGGGCGAGGAACTGGAAGTGGTATTCAGGAAGCTCTCTCTACCGGGGGTTAAACAGAAAGTCAGGAAAACGAAAATCCCGGCTCCGGTGAAACCGGCAGCCGAAGGCGAGAAGGTAGTCAAACCCAAGAAAGCCCCGGCGGTACCCAGTCTGGTTCCTAAACAGACACCGGCCCCGTCCGATTAGTCGCAATGCGGTTGTAGCTAATCTGCTATATTCAGGTTGCAGTTTCCTTATATTCCGAGGTCAGCATGATTCGTATTACAGATAAACCGATATCACCGGAACAGGTGGTCGAAAAAGCAAAGACGCCCGACAGCGGTTGCGTGGTGACCTATGTCGGTCTCATACGCGATAACTCCCGCGGTAAGTCCGTTGTTTCCGTAGAATACGGGGACGCCGATGGCAGGGCGGAGGCCCGATTGAGTGAAATCGCCGCGGAGATAAAGCGGAAATGGCCGGTGAATAGTGTGGCTATCTACCACCGGATAGGCAGGCTGGAAGTGGGCGATATCAACCTCGTGGTGGCGGTAGCTGCGGCCCACCGTGGAGAGGGACTGGCGGCCGTTGCCTATGCCGTTGACTGTTTCAAAGAGAAATTGCCGACCTCAAAGAGGGAGACCTATCAGGATGGCAGTGTGTGGGTGGGGGAACAGGCGGGTTAGCCCATCCGGCCTGGCTATTTTCCCTGTTTGACTACGTAATCAGCCAGAGCGTGCAGCAATTCGCGGCTGGTCTTATCCGGTAATGAATTCAGGTTCCGGCATGCCTTTTCAAAGTATTCCGCGGCGGTTTTATAGCATTCGTCGATAATGGTGGAGTTAAGTATCATATTTATAGCTTCTGTCACGTTGTTTTTATCCCCGGTCTCGAACAGTTTCCGAACCGGATTATCGTCCGGGTAGCGTTCCATGAGCAGCATGGCCGGCAGGGTGAGGGTGCCCTGTGCTAAATCCGAGCCTACCGGTTTACCCATGGCCTCTTCCGTGCTGGTAAAGTCAAGTAAATCGTCAACGATTTGAAAAGCTATGCCCATGTTATCACCGTACTCTTTCATTATATCCACGATATTTTCCGGGGCCTTGCTCAAGATAGCGCCCGACTGCGTGGCCAGGGAAAACAGGGAGGCGGTCTTGCTATAGATGCGGTGGAGGTAGTATTCGCGGCTCTGGTCCAGATTAAATGCGCTGCGGAACTGGCCTATCTCGCCGCTGGAGATGGTTCCCAGGGTCTGCGAAAAGAGCTTAACACAACGAGGAGTCTGGGTATCCGCTACATACTCGCCGGCCTTGGCGAACAGGTAATCGCCCATGAGCACGGCTATCTCGTCGCCCCAGATGCTGTTAATCGTAGCCTGCCCGCGTCTCGTCAGGGCTTTATCGATGGCATCATCGTGGATGAGGGTGGCGGTATGCATCAGCTCGACGGAAACCGCCATGGGCAGCAGGTAGGTAAGGTCGTAGTTGTAGGACTTTCCGGATAGCAGGGTGAGAGCCGGCCGGATTCCTTTGCCTGTTTCCTTCACCACATAGCTTAATTGCTCCGATAGCCAGGCGAAATCGACGTGGCTGATGGACAGAAGTGTTTCCCTGACCTTGTTTAAATCTTCCTGGACAGGGGCGTAAATTTGCTTAAGTTCC
This sequence comes from Dehalococcoidales bacterium, assembly GCA_034430575.1. Classification (GTDB taxonomy): domain Bacteria; phylum Chloroflexota; class Dehalococcoidia; order Dehalococcoidales; family RBG-16-60-22; genus JAFGPF01. Next base: position 24,329 of record DAOUDZ010000058.1, on the reverse strand, counting down.
AATACGTTTCGTCTCCTCGTCTATGATACTCTCGTCGAGCTTGGTAAAGAGAGGCTGCGGGGACCGCAGCTTCTGTCCCGGCGGCAGAGTTTGCGGCTGCCAGCCGCAGTCCTCTACTCTGCCGTCAAAGCCGAGATATTCGTGCACTTTCTGCGAGCTGAAGGGGAGGAAGGGGTACATCGCAGTTTTAAGGCAGGAAATAGCGTAAAGAGCTATATACAGGGAATCAGCCGCCGCCTGCCTGTCCTCCTTAATCATTTTCCATGGGGATTTTCTATCAAGGTATTGATTTGTTTCCTGAGCAAACATCATAATGTTCATTAATGCTTGTTTGAAATTACACTTATTAAGACGGTCACCTGCTTCTCTGAAAAGAAACTCTTTAGCATCTTCGATTACATCCCCGCTCATATCTTGGCCGGCTGGCTGGGTGTCTATTATAATATGGTCTTTACTCAAGTTCTTATCAAGGTCACACAGATATTCACGAATCTCGTTATATTTACTGTGCTCCGGCACACAGCCATCGAAATTACGATAGACGAACGTTAATACCCGGTTCACCAGGTTGCCGTAGGTGGCTACCAGCTCATTGTTATTACGGCGGACAAGTTCACGCCAGGAAAAATCGGTGTCGCTGGTCTCCGGCATATTGATGGAGAGGATATAGCGCAGGGGGTCGGGGTCGTACCGCTCCAGGTAGTCCGGCAGCCAGACCGCCCAGTTCTTACTGGTGGAAATTTTCCTGCCTTCAATCGTCAGGAACTCATTGGACGGCACGTCATAGGGCAGAGCTAAACCTTCGTAGCCCATCAGCATCGCCGGCCAGATAAGGGTGTGGAAGGGGATATTGTCCTTGCCGATAAAGTAATAACTCTTGCCGTCGCCCTGCCAGAAGTCGCGCCACTTCTCCGGTTTCGCTTGGAGCTTTGCCCACTCCTTGGAGGCCGAAAGATAACCGATAACGGCTTCAAACCAGACATAGATGCGCTTATTTTCAAAACCCTCCACCGGCACCGGCACACCCCACCCGATATCGCGGGTTATTGCCCGGTCCTTCAATCCTTCTTTAAGATAACGGGTGGTCAGGCCGGAAACATTAGGCCGCCAATGACTCTGCTTTATCACCCATTTTTCCAGTCTGTCCTGGAAAGCGCTCAACTTCAGAAAAAAGTGCTCCGAGTCTTTTAATACCGGGGTGGTACCGCAGACACGGCAGCGGGGGTCTATCAATTCCGTGGGGTTCAGTGGCTTGCCGCAGACTTCACACTGGTCGCCCCTGGCCCCGGGAGAATTACAGGAAGGGCAGGTGCCTTCGACATAGCGGTCGGGCAGAAAGCGTTTACATCTGGGGCAGTAGAGTTGAGATACGGTGTCTTTATAGAGATGGCCTTTCTTAAGCAACTTCAGGAAAATATCCTGAGCTACCTCGGCATGGTTCTCGGTGCCGGTAGTGGTGAACAGGTCGAAGGTGATGCCCAGTTTCTGCCAGCAATCGAGATATTCCCGCTGGTAATATTCGGCTATTTCCTGCGGAGTTTTCCCTTCCTGTTCGGCTTTAATGGTTATCGGGGTGCCGTGCTGGTCCGAGCCGGATACCATCAGTACTTCGTTACCCTTTACACGGTGGTAGCGGGCAAAGATATCCGCCGGCAGGTTACATCCGGCAATCTGTCCCAGGTGGAGCGACCCGTTAGCATACGGCCAGGCCACACCGATGAAAATCTTCTCGCTCATGTTTGATGTCTTGAAACGGACAGGATGACCGGTCTAGAAGAAGGTCAGTACCCGTTCACCTTTCTCTTCTTTATAATGGGCATAGCCCTTCTTCAGGCAGCACTCAGCGCAGTAGCGCCGGGTCTCACCCTCTTCGTCTTCGACCCCGTCCTTTTCATCGACGGTCAGGTAGCGGTCGGGGTAGGGGATGGGTTTCCGGCACTCATCACATTTTATTTCGCCTAAAGATATACAGCCACGACGCATATGCACGCTCCTTTATACGTTTTAACACGAATCCTTTTCTCTATCCCAGGCCTTATCCAGCCTTAGCCAGGTTTGATATAGTTCTTTCCTCGGCAGTCCTGTTTCCCCGGCCACCGCGGCTACGGCCTCTTTAACCGTGGCCCCGGCCAGGTACATCTGGTGCAGTTGCCTCTCCACGCTCTCCGTCAACTCCGGTTTGTTCCTGGTTCCCCTGCCTTCGATGACCAGCGTGAACTCGCCCCTCGGCGCCGTGAAATGTTTGATTGCCTCGCTCACCGTTCCTCGATAGACCTCCTCGTGGAGCTTGGTAAGCTCGCGGCAGACGGCTATCCGGCGGTCGCCGAGGGTAGTCAGGATATCCTCCAGTGCCGCGGAAATCCGGTGCGGCGCTTCCAAGATGACAATCGTCCCCGGTTCACCGGCTATCGATTCCAGGGTGCGCCTTCGGGCGCTTGCTTTATTCGGCAGGAAGCCGATGTACGTAAATCTGTCCGTGGGCAGCCCGGAGACGGCCAGCGCCGTGGTGACCGCCGAGGGGCCCGGTACCGGCACGACCGTAATATTCTGCCGGCTGGCCGCCGCGATAAGCTCATAACCGGGGTCGGAAATGCCCGGCATCCCCGCCTCGGAAACTAGCGCTACGTCCCCGCTTTTAAGGCAGTCTAAAATATGCTCCAGCTTGGTGAGCTTGTTATGTTCGTAATAACTGGTCATGGGCGTCTTTATTTCATAGGCGTTGAGGAGACGCCTCGTCTTGCGGGTATCTTCGGCGGCAATAAGCTTCACCTCGCGGAGAAGGCGCAGGGCGCGGAGCGAAATATCCTCAAGGTTTCCGATAGGTGTGGCAATAATGTAAAGATTCGGCATTATTTACAGTCCTTAACCTGAATATTATAGAACGGCGCGCCTCCGCCTGTCTAGCTTTGAGCTTGCGGGGGAGCTTTATCTGGTATATCCCGGGAGAAGTGATGATAGGGCTGCCGGGGCGTGTTTAATCGAATTCCTGATTGAAGAGCGCCAGGAATATGATTAACGCTATGCCGACGATGGTGAATACCCCGAAGGTGATATTGCCGTAAATCCAGAGATTGGTGCCCGCGCCCAGGTTGGCATTGACATGAAACAGGCCGATGCCGCCGGCAACGAGAAAGATGATTGCCATTATTAAGAAAAAGATCAGCATAGCGATTCTCTATCCGTTACGATTTTAGTGAACGAATTATATATAGTGTGTGGTGAATTGTCAAATATTTACTGTTTTTTTTAAAAGCATTAAGCGGGCCGGTAGCCTCAATCCAGCGTAAAATAATTGTTTGCAAAATATATATTTTTTTTGCTATAATATAGAGCACAGATGTGCAGCGAAAAGGCTACTTCTAAGTTTAAACAGCTAAGGCGTTCCTACGGATTCGACGAAGTGGCCATTGTGCCCGGTGATGTTACCGTAAACCCCGACCAGACCAGCACTGATTTCCACATCAGTGATTTTGATTTCTCAATTCCCTTTGTAACCTCCGCCATGGACTCCGTGGTAGATGTCGATTTCGCTATACAGCTGGGTAAACTGGGGGGACTCGGTGTCCTCAATCTTGACGGTATACAGGCCCGCTATGAAAATCCCGGCGAAGTGCTGGATAAAATTGCCGGAGCCTCGGATGCCGAAGTGACCGCCCTGCTCCAGAAGGTATACCGGGAGCCGATAAAAGATAATCTTGTCGGCGACCGGGTACAGACAATCAAGAAAGCCGGCGTGACCTGCGCGATTTCACTGATACCGGCCAACACCAAGCGCCTGGCGCCCATCGTAGCCGAGGCCGGCGGCGATATTTTAGTGATACAGTCCACGGTCACCAGTGCCCGGCATATCTCCAAGAGCTACCGGGGCCTGATATTTACCGAGCTGTGCCAGCAGGTAAAAATGCCGGTAGTCGTCGGCAATTGCGTCAGCTACAGCGCCAGTCTGGAGCTGATGGAAACGGGAATAGCCGGGGTGCTGGTCGGGGTGGGACCCGGCGCCGCCTGCACCAGCCGGGAGGTCCTCGGACTCGGCGTGCCGCAGATAACGGCTACTATCGATTGCGCCGCGGCCAGAAACGAATATTACCGTGAATCGGGTAAGTATGTGCCCATAATCACCGACGGCGGTTTCAACAAGGGGGGCGATATCTGCAAGGCCTTTGCCGCCGGAGCCGATGCCGTCATGCTCGGCTCCAATTTTGCACGGACTAAAGAAGCCCCGGGACGCGGCTATCACTGGGGAATGTCTCACCCCCACCCCGCCCTTCCCCGCGGTACGCGTATCAAGGTGGGGACGACGACCACGCTGGAAAAGCTGCTCTTCGGTCCCGCTTCGGTAGTCCACGGCACGGAAAACCTCGTTGGGGCGCTGCGTACGGCGATGGGCTTCTGCGGCGCGGCCACCATCCAGGAATTTCATAGCGCCGAAATGGTCATCGCCCCGTCAATTGTCACCGAGGGCAAGTCCTACCAGATGATTCAGGGCGTCTAAGGCTTTTCAGGAAGAGCTTTTCTCCTCTCTTCAACTCCGGCAATATATTATCAACGGGGATGGTCTGTAAACTGGGTGGGGGAATCTTTTGACACTTTCCGTTTCTATAACTATGATTAACAGGTGATAACGTCAACGGAAAGAAAGGACTGAATTCATGGCCAAAATAGACTACGAAAAATACCTGGTAAGAAGACCCATCTACGAGGCCTTCGGCGGGACGAAGAACCGCCAGAGCCCCACCATGACCATGATGAGTAACAAGCAGGTGCCTGGGGCCAACGTGTATATGGAACCCGGCTGGATATACGGCATCCCCGACCCCAATCCCAGCCTCCATGAGCACGTTCATGAATACGACGAGATTGTGATGCACTGGGGCAGCGATTATAAGAGGCCGCAGGTGCTCGGTGGCGAGGTAGAATTTTACGTGGCCGGTCAGCCTGTCACCTTCAATACCACCAACGCCTTTTACCTTCCCAAAGGAACGCCGCACGGCCCGGTAACCTGGAAGAAATTCGCCCGCCCCCACATGCAGATGGCTATAATGCTCGGTACCGGCAGTGCCGGGGAAGCTTGGGAGAGCAGCGGTATCGGTGAAGAAAAGGGAGCCCCCCCGAAGATAATGGGGGATTTCGACTACGAGCAGTACGTGGTGCGGAGTCCATTGCGGGAGGCGGGCGCGGAATTCACTAAAGGGCGCACCAGTCCCACGATGACCTACATGAGCGGTGTCCAGGTGCCGGGCGTTAAGTACTATATTGAGATGGGCTGGACTTTCGGTATGCCGGAATCTAAGACCGCTGGCGCCGGCATGCCGGAGATGGTACACGAGAATTATGATAAGATTGTCCTGCACATCGGCGGTGACCCTGATAATCCGGAAGACCTCGGCGGCGAGGTAGAATTCTATGTCGGCGGCCAGCCGCTGACCTTTAATACGACCAGCGCGCTTTTTATCCCCCGGGGACTGCGCCACGGGCCGTTGCGCCTAAAGGAATACCGCAAACCCCATCTTGTCATAGCGATAATGTGCGGGGTGGGTACTCTAAAAGAGGGCTGGGGCGATAGCTTTATCACCCAACTTGGGAACGAGGTCGAACAGGCCTGATTAACCGGTTACTCGTATTCCTCTTCCTCTTCATCGGGTGGAGCTGCTGCATGGCTCTCTCCCCCGACTCTCGGCAGCAGGGCTTCCATCTTATCCCGTTTCCTTGAGGAGCGGGGAGGCAGCTTGTCGATAACCTTGCGCAGCTCCTTGAGTCCTCCGGTCTTCTTGGTATCGACTTCTACCAGAATGCCGTCCGCGCCGGCTTCACAAAGAGCTTTAAGTTCCTCCTCCCCGATGTCCGCCGGTGCGGGCACTATCAGGGGTTTGGAAATCAGGCGCGCCAGGTGCAGGAATATCATCAGCCGGTGCCATACCAGTAAATCGCTCTCCTCCGGTGTATCGGCGATAAGTACGGCGTCCACCGGAAGGTCGTTAACCGCCCTCAACAGGCCGTCATCCATTGACGATTCCACCTGCAAAATTCTGCCGACCTTTTCTTCCTGCGGGGTGTTGGAAATTCGCACCGACGCCGGGAATACTATGAAATCGCGCCCCGCTCCTATCAATGATGCCGTTTTTCTATCGCTGTTATCTTCCAGGTATACTCCCCAGGGAATATCCGGCAGGTTATCTACCATCGTCTGGATGGTTTTCGCCGTCGGGCGTGAATTACCAGGGCGGAGCAAAACGGCGCTGGCGCCTTCGGTGTAATCGACCGGATTGCCGGCTGCCCCGATTTCCAGGTCGGCGATGAGCGTGATTCGCCCCGCCGCTGCGGTTGGTCGGGCTGCCCGGAAACCCATCGGCTGGCTCGTGCCCTGGTTCGCTTTGAGAAATTCGTCTATAAGTTGGCTCATAATCTCCTTTGCGGGCGGACATGAATATTATAGGCAAATTTATCCGGTAATACAATATAGTACTAACTGGTACTATTTTTAATGTATTTTTTATGCCGATTTAATGGCCAATTTATATTTATAGGTTAGGATAGAATCAGAAAGGTAATTATTGCAGAGGAGGCTGACCATGATTAAGACAATTATCAGGATGGAGAACAATGAGGTGGTGGTGTTTGACGAAAACGGCGAGCAAATGCCCGAATACCAGGGGTACTATGCCCAAGTTAAAGATAAAATACTAACGGATGCATCAGAGGTCTCGGTATTCAATCACTGGTTCGGGCTGTCCCTCGAACCTGAAGTTGTACCCGGCGAGGTCTGGTAAAACAGGCAGTAGCCTGAATGGCACGGAAAGAGAGGCTTCTAGGTACTATGTTGACTACAGGTGATGTCGCCCGTATTTTTAATGTGCACCCCGCCACTGTCAGACGATGGTGTGAGTGGGGGAAGATAAGGTCTTACCGCACCAGCCCCCATGGTAACCGGAGGTTCCTCCGGGAGGACGTGGCCGTAGCATATATCTTGAGAGGTCTATTCACGAATGCCTGAAATTCAAACAGACGTAGCCTCGAATAGCCCCTGTTCGGTTCGGCACCCCGGTTCTATCATTCAATAAACCCCGGCAAAGGTTCGTTTTAATTTTCTACTTCGCGCAAGCATTCCCGCTAACTCAAGACATAAGTGGCCTTGGCAACACTTTTTGCCCCCATAGCTGTCCTTTATTACTAATTATAGGTACTAAAGTATATTGTCATATGACCTGAAAAATGCTATAATAATGCTTATGGCACGTGTCAACGACGATAGCAGCGGGCCTGCCGGTGTGAAAGGCGCAAAGATTGAACCCGAGTTCCTTTCCAGGATATCTCATGACTTTCGTACGCCCTTGAACATAATTATCGGCTTTACCGAGTTAATGCTCGATGAAGTGCCCGGTAAGATTAACGAAGACCAGAGGCGCAGTTTAAATGATATCCTGGGTAGCGCCAGAGGCCTGCTGGACATGGTAAACAATATGCTGGAGCAGTCGTAAGGTAATATCGGTAAAAAGGGCCCCTTTTTTCAAAAGGAAATAACATGGCTAAGATGGTACTTGTTGTCGATGATGAGCCGGCGCAGTTAAGACTGGTCGACCAGGTTTTAACCGGCAGCGGGTATGAGGTGGTGAAAGCCGGCAGCGGACAGGAAGCCATACGTGTCATTTACGAGAAGAAGCCCGATATCGTCCTCCTGGATGTCATGATGCCAGAAATCGATGGCTGGCAGACCTGCCGCTTAATCCGCGAGGTCAGTGATATACCCGTTATTATGCTCACCGGGAAGCGTAATTCCGAGGATGATATCGTGCACGGTCTTGAATGCGGCGCCGACGAATACCTGGTGAAGCCTGTGGGGAACCGCGAGCTGCTGGCCAGGGTGCGGGCGGCATTAAGGCGCGCCGAGAAGCCTTCTTATATGAATCGGAATAAAAAAATAACCTTCGCCAATGATTACCTCACCGTGGACGTGGCGGAGCGCAGGGTTGCCGTCAACGGGGAGCGGCTGAAGCTTACGCCGCGCGAGTTCCGCCTGCTTTCGTTACTCGTGGAAAACGCCGACCGCATCCTTTCGCACCAGCAGGTCCTGGAAAACGTGTGGGGGTGGGAATATATCGACGACGTGGACTATGTCCGTATTTACATTTCACATCTGCGCCAGAAGATAGAACCGAACCCCTCCCAGCCCAGGTATATCTTAACCGAACCGGGTGTCGGCTATTACTTCAGCAGCGTCAGCTGATACGTGGATAGATACTGTATCGCTTGTTTTTGCCGAACAACTCCCAAGCTGGTATAATCTATCAGAAATTCTATTCTGCATAGCGGGAGCGTGTTCGGATATTCATGACTGTTAAGGTGGAATTCCTAAAGTCGATTCCGTACTTTTCGGGGCTGGCCGATTCCGAAATAGACTCGGTCAGCAGGTATGTTTTCGAAAGAAAAGCCGAGCGGGGCGAGATTTTGAGCTTCGAGGATGAGTCGGCGGACGTGCTGTACTTCGTCGTCGGCGGCGCGGTGAAGGTCTTCAAGACATCTGCCGACGGTAAAGAGCAGATATTCCGTATCATCCATCCCGGCGAGTCATTCAACGATGTGTCCATTTTAAGCGGAAGGCCGAACCTGATAAGCGCCGAGGCCATGGGCCCGGTTGTTCTGAACGCGATAAAGAAGGATGACCTGAAAGTCGTCCTCCGGGAGCATCCGCAGATAGCTCTGAACGTAATCCAGGTATTATCGCGCCGGGTACAGGAACTGGTATCGCTGGTTGAGGATTTCTCCTTCCGTCGCGTAACCGGCAGGGTCGCCAAGATGCTGCTCGAGTACGCCGGAGATAGAGTCGGTGAAAGGCCCCGCCTTACCCAGCAGGAAATGGCTTCGATGATAGGCACCGCCCGCGAGATGGTGGGCAGGTCGCTCAAGAACCTGGAATCACAAGGCGCTATCAGGCTGGAGCGTAACCGCGTTGTAATTACAGACCAGGAAGCCCTTAAAGAACTGGCGGGTATAGACTGATGAGAGAAATGTCGCAGACAAAAGTCGGTTTTCAAGTTATAATTTAGTTTATATGGAGACAGGAATATGGGATATATACCGGTAATAGACGAAGAGAAGTGTGACGGTTGTGGTCTATGTGTTGGTGTATGCGTCTGTGGCGCCCTTGTGCTGGTAGATAATACCGTAAAGGCTATCGAAGTGGATGAGTGCCGGTGGTGCACTCTCTGCGAGCTCGTATGTCCTCACGAAGCTATTACCTGTCCCTTTGATATTGTTATTGAGAACAAATAGGATTCGGCGCGAGTCTCCCCATCGCCGGTTCATCCTGTAATTCTTTAATCCTTCTCTGTACGAATGCCCTTATCGCCTTATTTCAGCTTTTTCATTAGCTCGTTTTCTTTGGGACAAAAGTCGCATACAATGCTCTTCTCCTAGACTAGAATATTCATGAGTGCTGGACGGGGGTTGTATGATGAAGCAGAGAGTTAAAGAAAGAGATGTAGAGAAGCCTGTTGCAGACCAGTGCCATCATTACTGGGTAATTGAGGTAGCCAACGGCCCTAAAAGCCGCGGGCAATGTAAATATTGCGGTACGACCAGGGATTTTCTAAATTCGTTCCCGGACTTTAACCCGCTAAAAAAGAGCGGTAATCCGCTTACCCTGCCCGAGTTGCCCGGGGTGGAAGTGGACGAAGACAGCAAGTCCTGAACGCAGGAGTAAACGACGATGGAACGGGCCCTGGCGGGACTGAAGTCCGGCGATATCGTAACTATCAGGTTTTTACGCGACGGCGAAAACAGGAAATCCGAGATTGTGGCCTAGCCCCCGGTTAGTCCACCCTTATTTCTATTTCCTCGGGGGTAACTTTTTCCACGTAGAGCTTAATGCTGTCTATGGTTATATCGCGTTTTCTCTTGGGGAAAAACAGGTTCCACGCATATCCCTGGTAGCCGGTGCTCTTTCTCTGGGCGATTGAATAGACTTCTTCCGACGGCATTCCGGCGTAGATAATGCGGTCCTTGCCGAGTTTTAGATGAAACTCTCCGCCGACAGGTATTACTACCGTTTTACTCGCGCCTATTGACTGGTCCATATTTCCTCCTGTGTTTTGCCTGGTTTATATTATATACCTTGTCTCTCCTAAATAGCTTCAACTGCTCATTTGTTGTAAGATATAGGTATTATGGGAAATGCGGTCAGGCGGCTGGCGGTACTGGGGTCGACCGGCTCTATCGGACGGCAGACGCTGGATGTCGTCCGCGCCCTGCCGGACTATTTTCGCGTCATCGGGTTGGCCGCCGGAAGAAATACCGACTTGCTGGCGGAACAGGTAAAAGAGTTTAAACCGGAATTTGTCAGCTTTACAGCGTCACCTGAAGATAAAGAGACGAGAAACCGGCTGATTGCCGCAGGATGTAAAATATTATCTCTAGAGGAAATCGCCTCTCACCCGGATGCGGATATTATTGTTGTGGCTACATCAGGGACGGTCGGGCTGGGGGCGACGCTGGCGGCGGTAAAGGCCGGCAAGACTATCGCCCTCGCCAATAAAGAATCGCTGGTGGCTGCCGGCGAAATAATTATCGCCGAAGTCGAGAAAAGCGGCGCCCGGATTCTACCCGTCGATAGCGAGCACAGCGCCATCTGGCAGTGCCTCAATGGAGAGAAGCAGTCGGCGCGCCGCATCCTTCTTACCGCGTCCGGCGGGCCTTTCCGGGACTATTCTAAGGCGCAGATGACCGGGGTAACCGTGGAGCAGGCCTTAAAGCACCCTTCCTGGCAGATGGGCAGGAAGGTAACTGTAGATTCGGCTACCCTTATGAATAAAGGCCTGGAGGTTATCGAAGCGCGCTGGCTATTTAACGTGTCCATCGACGATATAAAGGTGCTGGTTCATCCCCGGAGCATCGTTCACTCCATGGTGGAATTCGCCGACGGCTCGGTAAAGGCGCAGTTGAGTCGTCCCGATATGCGCCTGCCCATCCAGTACGCGCTGACCTATCCCGACCGTCTTGCCAATCCTTCGCTGCCGTCTCTCGACTGGAGCAATTTCCCCGACCTTACATTCGAAGAGCCGGACACGGATAAATTTCCCTGTCTCCGGCTGGCCATCGAGTCGGGCAGGGAGGGGGGAACTTTCCCCGCGGTGCTCTGCGCCGCCGATGAGGCGGCCGTTGACCTTTTCCTTTCGCGTCGCATACGATTTATCGATATTGCCCGTCTGGTGGAGCTGATGCTCGAAAAACACCGGAAGATAGCCCACCCTTCGCTGGAAGAAATCATGGTGGCAGGGGACCGGGCGCGGGAGCTTGTTTTTGAACTTGCCGGGGAGGAAGATAAATGATACTGACGTTGGTAGCGGGAATAATCGTCCTTTCCGTGCTCATTATCGTCCACGAACTGGGGCACTTCGCTGCGGCCAAGGCCACCGGCGTCTGGGTGGAGGAATTCGGTATCGGCTTCCCGCCGCGATTGTACGGAAAGAAATGGGGCGAAACGATATATTCCATTAACTGGATACCCTTCGGCGGTTTTAACAAGATATCCGGAGAAGTAGACCCCACCACCCCGAGGGCGCTGGCCGCTCGGGGTTACGGCGTCAGGCTGCTGGTTCTCGCCGGCGGCATATTGATGAATCTTATCCTGCCCTTCGTGCTTCTGGCCGTGGCGTACATGGTCCCTCACGATATGGCCGCTGGAACGATTGTTGTGGAAGATGTCGAAGCGGGTTCGCCGGCGGATGTTGCCGGTATCATGCCGGGAGATACTCTTCTCAAGCTAAACGGCAGGACATTGAATCATAAAGGTGATTACTCGCGGTATCTCATGCTTAATATGGGCGGGGAAATTACTATTTCCCTTGAACATGCCGATGCAACGGTGGAGGATGTCAGCCTCGTAGTGCCCTGGAGACCGACGGAGCAGGGAAGGACCATCGGCACTTTATCCAGAAACGTGGATTTAACCGTTGAACCGGAGAGCCTGCCTTTCTGGGAGGCAATCCCCGTCGGAGCGCGTTCCTGTATCGAGACCCTTGTCCTCTATAAAAACGGGATAGTCGGCATGATTATCGGCACGATACCTTTCGTGCCGGCCGGGCCGGTGGGTATCGTGCAGGTTACCGGGGAGGTAGCTCATACCGGGATAAGTCCGGTGCTGGAACTGGCGGCCTTTATCAGCATCGCCATCGCCATTACCCAGTTGATACCGCTGCCGGCTCTGGACGGGGGGCGCATTGTCTTTGTCCTGATGCAGTGGCTCCGGCGGGGTAAACGGGTTTCGCCTCGCGTGGAAGGCATCGTGCACTCCGTCGGATTTATGATATTACTGGCATTAATGGTGCTGATTACCTACCAGGATATCGCTCGATGGATAAGCGGGGAGAGCTTGCTGGGATGAACCCTCGCAGGATGAGTAAGGCTATAAATATCGGCAATGTCGCCATCGGCGGCGGCGCGCCCGTCGTGGTGCAGTCGATGACCAAGACGGATACCCGTAACGCCCGGGCCACCATCGACCAGATTAAAGATTTAGAGGATTGCGGCTGCGAGCTGGTGCGCGTGGCCGTGCCGGACGCGGAAGCCGCCCGCGCTATAGTTGACATAAAGAAGGGCATCAAGATACCGCTGGTCGCCGATATACACTTCGATCACCGCCTCGCTTTGAAGTCGCTGGAAGCCGGTGCCGACGGACTCCGCCTTAATCCGGGTAATATTGAGGAGGCGGATAAGGTCAAAAAGGTGGCTGTGGCGGCCAGGGAGAGGGGAGTGCCCATACGCATCGGGCTGAACGCCGGCAGTCTGCCGAAGACCGATAACCCCAATCTGACTGTCGCCGAGCGTATGGTAGCGTCCGCTCTGGAGCAGATACAACTGCTTGAAAGTCTCGATTTCGACTTAATAAAGGTCTCGCTGAAGGCTTTCGATGTCCCTACCACCATCGAGGCGTACCGGGATATAGCGGATAAGATACCGTATCCCCTGCATATCGGCATCACCGAGGCCGGCACGCCCCGGACGGGCATTATCCGCAGCACGGTGGGCATCGGCACTTTGCTCTGGCTGGGTATCGGCGATACCATCCGCGTTTCGTTAACCACCCACCCCCGCGAGGAGGTATTTGCCGCTTACGAGATTTTAAAGAGCCTTAATCTGCGACAGCGCGGGCCTGTCCTCGTTAGCTGCCCCACCTGTGGCCGCACCGAGGCTGACGTGGTAAAATTGGCGGAAGCGGTCGAGAAAAGGCTGCAAAACATAGATAAGCCGATTAAGGTGGCCGTCATGGGCTGCGTGGTCAACGGCCCCGGCGAGGCCAAAGACGCCGACGTCGGCATCGCCTGCGGTAAAGGCAGGGGCGTTATCTTTAAAAAAGGTAAAAAGCTGGCCACGGTGGAGGAAAAAGACTTCCTCACCGCCCTGATGAAAGAGGTGGAGGGGTTTTAGAGATGGGAGATGGTACGAAAGAGAATCCCTATACCCGTAAGGATGTAATAAAGAAGATAGAAGAGAATGGAGGTACAGCCGAAGGGTTAGACCTTTCAGGGAAGGTGTTTGAGACTGGTATTGACCTTCGAAAACTTGACCTCAGCGGAATTATTCTTAGAGAGGCTTATTTTAAGAGCATACACCCTGGGGTGGCATATTTATTTAACGGCGTGCACCTTGAGGGAGCTATTTTGATGCACACTCACCTTGAGGGGGCTAATGCAATGAACGCTCATCTTGAAGGAGCTGATTTAACGGAAGCCCACTTTGATGGGGCTTACTTAACGAGCGCCCACCTTGAGGGGGCTTATTTGTGGGACACTCATCTTGAAGGAGCTAATTTAGTGGAAGCCTACCTTGAGGGCGCTTATTTACACGGAGCAAAGGTATCTCCTGATACTAGACTAGAAGGTATAGACTGGGGAAACTATATTCTTGGTGAGGAGAAAGAGTCATCGTTCTATTTGGCAGCACTTACTTATCGACAACCGAAGATATGGTATACCAATGCTGGGTTATATGATATAGCGGGTAGATTTTTCTTCAGAGAGATGACAGCCAGAAGAAAAGCAATGAGATGGTGGCCAAATCCCCTTAATAGGATTTTTTCAAAGCTTGTTTCTATTCTTTGCGGCTATGGAGAAAGACCTGAAAGAGTCGTCGTTTCAGCATTAGTTATAATTTTTGGTATGGCAATAGTATATATATTTGGTGGGCTAAATCCGGCATATGGTATATATTTTAGTGCCGTATCATTTACTGCTTTAGGCTATGGTAGCTGGGTAAATACCACCAGTGATGCAATAAGGGGATTAGGAGCGGCGGAATCTTTTCTCGGCGTTTTTATGATGGCACTGTTCCTGGTTACCTTTACCCGTAAAATGACAAGATAAAAGGCGTCCAAGAGGGGCGCAGCCCCTCTTCCTTAACCTCCCCCTCTCCTGTGACACCTCGTCAGGAGAGGGGGATACAGGGGGTAAGGTAGATAAAAAACAAGGAGTCTTAGATGAAAAAGAAGCTATTAATAGCACTGGCAGCGACCGTATTTTTAGTCTCGTTTGCCCTGACGGGCTGTCAGGGGGGCATATCGCAGGAACTCTATGACAAGGTTTTAGCCCAGTTCAACGAAGCCCAGGAAAAAATTAACGAGGCACGGGATAATATCAGCACTATGGAAGCGGAAAAAGACGTACTGCTGGACGAGCTTGATGAAGCAAAATCCAAAGCCGGCGAGCTTGAAGGCATGGTAAATAGTCTTAAGGAAAAGTATGAGCTGGTCGGGGCCACGCCTGCGGAAACCGCCGCGAAAATCGTCAAATACTACCATGATACCCACGAATACAGCATGACCGACCTGTTTATTTGCTCGGATATGGCCGGGGAAGTCTGGAATATGCTCAAAGCACAGGGAATAGACGCGGTCATCGCTATAGGTAATACCAGCAGCCCCGTTGCTGATATTCTCCAGTGTAACCATGCCTGGGTCCTGGCCGAGGTCGCCCCCGGAGAGCACCTGGCTCTGGAGGCCACCGGCGGCTATGCTATTACGGAAAGTGAGAACCCCTATTATTATAAAGGGTGGTACTTCGATAGCCCCGCCGGATTGAAGAGCTATAACGACATGGTTAGAGAATATAATATACTTATCGGTGTAAGGAACCAGATTAACGATGCAGTAACGGAGGCCATGAATATACACAATGACAACTTAACTAATCCGACTGAGGCAGATAAATGGAAGACCGTGTACGACAAGCTTGTCGAACTGAAAGACGCCCAAGAAGACCGACTCAATGAGTTGATGAGTGAGGTAACCCAGCTAGCTAAAAGACTATGATAAAACGTAAGAGGAGTTAAGAGTGCGCATATCAAAGCTGTTCGGCAAGACATTAAGAGAGGTTCCCGCCGACGCGGATACGGTAAGTCACCGTCTGCTGGTCAGGGCGGGGATGGTCAACCAACTGGGTGCTGGTATTTATTCCTACCTGCCGCTGGGCTGGCGGGTGCTGAAGAAGATAGAAAATATCATCCGCGATGAGATGGATAAAGCCGGCGGCCAGGAAGTCAACCTGCCAGTGCTCCAGCCTTTCGAGATGTGGCAGCAGAGCGGGCGCGACCAGGCCCTGGGCAAGGTGCTTTTTTCTCTCTATGACCGCCGTGAACGACGGCTGGCCCTCGGTCCTACCCATGAAGAGGTAATTACCCAGCTGGCCGGCCGCTATGTCAACAGCTACCGCGACCTGCCCCAGCTCATCTACCAGATACAGGTCAAGTTCCGCGACGAACCGCGTCCCCGGGGCGGACTGATAAGGGTGCGCGAGTTCCATATGAAAGACCTGTACAGCTTTGATATCGATGAAGCCGGACTGGATATAAGCTATCGGAAAATGGTACAGGCTTACCAGAACATCTTCGAGCGCTGCGGCGTGGAGACAATGCTCGTTGAAGCCGATAGCGGCGCCATCGGCGGGAAGGACTCCCGCGAGTTTATGGTGGTCGCGGAAAGCGGCGAGGACGAAATTATCTATTGTCCCGGCTGCAACTATGCCGCCAACGCGGAAAAGGCGGTGAGCGTTAAAGAAAAAATAGATAACGGCAAGCCCTCGCCCGTGGAGGAAGTCGCCACGCCCGGCATGGGGACGATTGAAGAGGTGGCCGGTTTTCTTAATATTTCCCAGAACCAGACGCTGAAAGCGGTCTTCTATATCGCCGACGGAGAGATGGTCTTCGTGGTGATTCGCGGCGACCTGGAGGTGAACGAAATCAAGCTGAATAATCTACTCAAGAGCGCCGAACTGCGCATGGCCACCGAGGCGGAAGTCATCGAGGCCGGTTTGGTTGCCGGCGCCGCCTCGCCGGTCGGATTAAAGGGCCTTAAAGTTGTCGCTGACGACTCCGTGACCTCGGCTTCCAATCTCGTCGCCGGAGGCAATAAGCCGGATACTCATATTAAGAACGTCAACTACCCCCGCGACTTCAAGGCGGATATCGTGGCGGATATCGCCACCGCCCGCCCGGGCGATAAATGCCCGGCCTGCGGCGGTACGTACTCGTCGCGGCGGGGCATAGAAGCCGGGCATGTCTTTAAGCTGGGCACGAAATACAGCGAGACGTTCGACGCCGTGTTCATCGATGAAAAGGGCGGGACCCATCCCATCGTCATGGGCTGCTACGGCATGGGGCTCTGTCGACTGATGGCGGCTGTAATCGAGCAGAACCACGACGACAAAGGCATTATCTGGCCGGCGGCCATCGCGCCATATCATGTCTATCTCTGCCCGTTGTACCGTGAGGATACGAAGGTGGCCGATGTGGCCGAAAAGCTGTATGAAGAGCTTGAGACGGCCGGAATTGAGGTGCTTTTCGACGACCGCCAGGAGTCGCCCGGCGTTAAGTTCAACGACGCCGATTTGCTCGGCATGCCGTACCGCGTAACCGTCAGCCCGCGTACCCTTCAAAATAATAGCGTAGAACTCAAGCGACGCTCCGAAAAAGAATCCGAACTGGTGCCGCTGGAAGAGATAGCAGCCAGGCTTGTTGAATTGGTCGAGGGTTAGTTGACTGCCGTAAAGCCCATCATTGAAGTACAGAACCTCCGCAAGACCTACGGCAATACCGTTGCCGTGGACGATATCTCGTTTGAAGTAAACCAGGGGGAAATTTACGGCCTCCTCGGCCCCAACGGCGCCGGCAAGACCACCACGGTCGAGTGTTTACAAGCGCTCAGGAAGCCCGATTCGGGTAATATCCGTGTGCTCGGGCTCGACCCGCGTACTCAGGCGCAGGCGTTACGACGGCGCATCGGCTCCCAGCTTCAGGAGTCGGCCCTGCCCGACCGCGTTAAAGTCTGGGAAGCCCTCGATTTGTTCGCCTCGGTCACCCCGAACGCCCTGGACTGGCGGATGCTCCTCAAGCAGTGGGGCCTCGCCGAAAAACAGAAAGCCAGTTTTTCGAGTCTGTCCGGCGGACAGCGACAGCGCCTTTTTGTCGCCCTCTCGCTGGTAAATAACCCCGAGGTGGTTTTCCTCGATGAAATGACCACCGGCCTCGACCCCGCCGCCCGTCATGTTGCCTGGGACCTTATCCGGGCTATCCGGGATAGCGGCACCACCGTGGTGCTGGTTACCCATTTTATGGACGAAGCCGAGGAACTCTGCGACCGCATCGCCATTGTCGACCGGGGCAGAATAGTGGCTTCGGATACACCCCGGGGACTTATTGCCACCCACGCCAGCGAGGTGCGTGTTATTTTCACCACGGAGCAGGCCGACATTTCCTGGCTGTCTGAAATCCCCGAGGTGCGGGATATCATCAGAAAAGGGCCGAGAGTAGAAATAGAAGGCAGCGGGCCGGTGCTGGCCCTGGTGGCGGCGGCTCTGGTGCAACATGGAATTGTTCCCGCCGACCTTCGGGTGGAGCAGCCGACGCTGGAAGATGTCTTCCTGAAACTGACCGGGCACGGTACTGGAGATTAGATGCGTACGCTTATAAAGCTGTCATGGCTGGAAATAAAGCTGTTTATCCGTGAGCCCATCACGATGGTCTTTACTCTCGCCTTTCCTGTTATCGTCCTTTTTGTCATGGGAGGTGTCTTCGGCAATACGCCTGACCCCGAATATTACCGGGGTGTCGGTGCCATTGACTATTACGTGCCCGCCTACTTCGGACTGGTGATATCGGCTATCGGTGTGGTGGCGTTACCGGTACTTCTTGCCGGATATCGTGAAAGGGGTGTGCTGCGTCGTTTTCGAGCCTCATCTCTCTCGGTATGGACGGTTCTCGGCTCACAGGTAATTGTCAGCTTTGTTATTTCAATAATTGGCAGCGTTCTGGTGATGGTTCTGGCTATGATAGTCCATTCCACGCACCTGCCGGAATTACCGGCTCTCTTGGTGGGGGCCTTCGTATTGGCGAATTTATGTTTCATATCACTGGGGTTCTTCCTGGGGGCTGTCCTGCCGTCTACCCGGGCGGCGCAGGGACTGGGCTTAATACTCTTTTTTATCATGCTGATACTCGGTGGCGCCGGCCCGCCCCCCGAAGTTCTCACTGGTGCCATGGAGATTATCGGGAAAATTACGCCCCTGCGTCACGTCATCCTGATGTTGCAGGACCCCTGGCTGGGTTTCGGCTGGCACACAAGTGCCTCCCTGGTGGTGGCGGGGATAACAGTCGTGGCGGCATTGCTGGCGGCGCGTTTCTTCCGCTGGGAGTAAGATAATCTTACTGAGTCCGTAATGTCGCGCCCAGTTCTCCGGTAAGCCGTTTCAGGATTTGCTCCTGTACTTTATTGACTTCTTCGTCGGTCAGGGTGTGGGTGGGCGACTGGTATACCAGCCGGTAAGCGAGCGATTTCTTGCCCGCATCCACCTGCCTGCCGGAATAAACGTCGAAGAGTTTCACCTCGCTTATCAGGGAGAAGCTCTGGATGATATCAAGGATTTTCTGGTGCGTTACATCGGCATCAACCACGAGAGCCAGGTCCCTGATGGTGCTCGGGAAGCGCGGTATCGGCTGGAACATCTCGTAAATGGCCGCGAAGGGCGACAGCGCCGACACGTTGATTTCGAACAGGCACACCGGCCCGTCAATCTCGAAAGCGTCGGCCACCTTGGGGTGAAGTTCGCCGATAACGCCCAGTTTCACTTTCATGTCCTTTTCTTCGATAACTATGGCGGCCTGTCGGGCGGGATGCAGTCCTTCGTCGTTACTTCTCTCGAAGCCGACGGTCACGTCCAAATGTCCGAGCAGGCCTTCGATGACTCCCTTAACGTCGTAAAAATCGGACGAACCGTCGCTGCCCAGCCATGACCTCTCGACCCTGGGTCCGCTCATAATGCCGCACAGTATCTCCGGTTCGTCGGGCAGGTCGTTTTCCCGGGGCAGGTATATCTTGCCCACCTCGAAGAGCCTGATGCCGCCATCTTCGTGCCGGCGGTTGGAGGCCAGGGCGGATAACAGGTTGGCGCGCAGGTTCGGGCGCAGGTATTCCTGGTCGGCCGTCAGCGGCTTAACCACGCGTAAAGGCAGCGGCTCCGGGGGACGGGGTTCCGGCACCAGGTTGCTCAATGCCTCGAGGCCGGTCAGCGAATAGGTCATTATCTCCTGGAAGCCGTAGCCCACCAGACATTGTCTTATTTTCTTCTTCAGGCCGAGGACGGGCTCCGGATGCTGCTGGGGTATCGGGTCGTCCAGCATGGTGATGGGAATCTTATCGTAGCCGATAATGCGGGCGACCTCCTCGATAAGGTCGACGTCATATTTAATGTCGCTGCGCCAGTAGGGCGCTTTAACGGATATCTTTGAGCCTTCCGCCCGGCACTCGAAGCCCAGCGAGGTCAGCGCGTTCACTATACGGTCGCGACTGACACTGATGCCGATGACTCGCTTTATTTTCTCCGGGGCCAGGGTAATAGGCTCGGGTTCCTTTTTACCGGGGTAATTATCGATGATGCCCCCGGCGACTTTCCCCCCGCCCAGCTCCGCGATAAGCTGCGTGGCGTGACGCAGGGCGGGGATGGTCATTCCGGCGCTGATGCCGCGCTCGAACCGCATCGAGGCCTCGCTCGATAGACCGAGGTGGTGGCTGGTGTAGTGAATGCTGGCCGCTTTGAAGCTGGCGGCTTCCAGCAGGATGGACGTGGTGACTTCGGTAACCTCGCTGTTGAGACCGCCCATGACCCCGGCGATGGCCACCGTCCCTTCGCCGTCGGCTATGGTCAACATGTCGCCGGAAAGTTTGCGTTCTTCTTCGTCCAGTGTATAGAATTTTTCACCTTCAGATGCCCGGCGCACGGTTATCTTCTTTTTACGGAGAGTATCGTAGTCGAAGGAGTGCAGGGGCTGCCCGTACTCCAGCATGATGTAGTTGGTAATATCGACGATGTTGTTTATCGGGCGCTGGTCGCAGGCGATGAGTCGCTCCTGCAGCCAGGCGGGCGATTCGGTTATCTTGACGCCGGTGATGAGGCTGGCGCAGTACCTGGGGCACAGGTCGGGGTTGGCGATTTCTATCGTTACCTGCTTATCTATCGGGCTGTTGGTTTCTTTATATTCGATTTCCGGGATATGCATTTCCTGTCCGCTTAGGGCGGCGACTTCGTGGGCAATGCCGACCACCGAAAGGCAGTCGGGGCGGTTGGGCGTGATGTCGATATCGAGGACGGTATCACCCATATGTTCGGCCAGCGGCTTCCCGATTTCCGCCTCCGCCGCTAGTATCAGGATGCCTTCGTGGCTTTCGGATATTCCAAGCTCCTTCTCGGAGCAAATCATGCCGCGGGAAACAACGCCGCGAATCTTGGCCTGTTTCAATTCCTCGACTTCGCCGTTATAAGGATTTGTCAGGCGGGCGCCGACTCTGGCAAAGGCGATTTTATCGCCGACATTCAGGTTAGGGGCGCCGCAGACCACGGTCTCCTGTTCCTTGCCTGAATCTACTGTAGCCAGGCGGAGCCGGTCAGCATTGGGGTGGGGCTCTACCGCCGTTATCTGCCCGACGACGACGTTATCCCAGCCGCCGCCGGTGGTTATTATCTCGGTCACCTCGAACCCGGCCATTGTCAGCCTCTCGGCCATCTCGGCCGGGGGCAGGCTAACGTCCACGTAATCTTTAAGCCAGTTTAACGGTACTTTCATAATTACGCTCTAAAATTGCCTTAGAAATCTAAGGTCGCTGGTAAAGTACGACCTAACATCATCGACGCCATAGCGTAGCATATGTGGTCTCTCGACACCTATGCCGAAGGCAAAGCTGGTATATTCCTCCGGGTCGATGCCGCCCCGCCGCAGCACGTCGGGGTGGGTCATGCCCGCTCCCAGTATTTCTATCCAGCCGGAGTTAGCGCAGAGACGGCAGCCGCTGCCGCGGCAAACAATACATTCGATGGCCATTTCCACACCCGGTTCGACAAATGGGAAGTAATCAACGCGGAAACGCACCTTTCTATCCTCACCGAAGAAACGCCGGGAGAACTCGTACAGCGTCCCCTTAAGGTCAGCCATGGTAATGCCCCTGTCAACGGCGATGCCGTCAACTTGTGAGAACATAGGGATGTGGGTGGCATCGCTGGCCTCATAGCGGAAAAGCCTGCCCGGTTCGACGGCCCGTATCGGCGGCTCCATTTTCTCCAGAGTTCGCGCGGTGACCGCCGTGGTGTGGGTGCGCAGCAAAGGCTGTCTCTTGCCTTTCGGCGTATCAATCCAGAAGGTGGACATAGAGTCGCGGGCGGGGTGTTCGGCGGGGATATTCAACGCCTCGAAGTTATAATAGTCCCACTCCACGTCGGGGCCTTCGATTATCTGGAAACCCATGGAACCGAATATCTCGCACATTTCGTTAATCGTCTGTGTTATCGGGTGCAGGTGACCGACCGGGTAGGGTCGACCCGGCAGGCTAATGTCGATTTCTTCCCTGGCCGTCTCGGAGGCCAGCTGCGCATCGCGGAGAGATTGCCCTTTCTGACCGGCGCTGCTATCGAGCAGAGTTTTAAGCTGGTTGGCGGCGGCTCCCACGGCCTTCTTTTCTTCTATAGACAAAGTCGAAAGGCTGCGCAGAATTTGAGTCAGCGGGCTTTTCTTGCCCAGGTAATGAATGCGCCACGATTCCAGGTCTCTGGCATCGTTAATGCCGTCCAATTGCTTCAGGGCTTCCGCTTTGATTTCTTCGATTTTCTCTAACATTATTCCGCCTGTTAAAAGTATCCCCTTCCTTTGTTGAAGGGAAGGGGAACTAAGCAAGATGATTTTCAGTTCTGGTGGTTTTAGTCCTGGCCTTTCCCTCCAGCGAGAGTTACCAGGCTGCTAAAGCTTTCTGGCTCCCTGACGGCCATATCGGCCAGTATCTTCCGGTTTATTTCTATGCCGGACTTCTTCAATCCGTCCATGAATTTACTGTAAGTCATTCCCTGGGCGCGGCAGGCGGCGTTAACGCGCAGAATCCAGAGTCGCCTCATGTCACCTTTTCGCTCGCGCCGGTGGAAATAAGCGTAGCTCAACGACTTTATCATGGACTCTTTGGCGCGCTTGATTAGCCGGTGCTTGGTGCCCCGGTGGCCCTTGGTCATGGCCAGTACTTTCTTATGTCGCTGGTGTGAGGTTACCCCTCTTTTTACTCTGGGCAATGGATGGTTCCTCCTGTCTATTTGACCCCGTACGGTATCAGCCTTGATATACGCTTGCGGTCCCGGGGATTCAATTCTATCATCTCGTCGAACTGGCGTCTCACCCGCTTGGCTTTCTTGGTGCGAAGGTGACTTTTCGGCCCCTTGACGCGCATGATTTTGCCGCTGCCCGTAATATGGAAACGGCTCTTGGCTCCTTTATGCGTTTTGAGTTTTGGCATTCTCGGGTTCCTTTTCCTCTTCTTCTTTTGCTTTGGGCTTGGAACTGGCCGGGGCCAGGATGATATCCATCCTTCTCCCCTCCATGACCGGCTTCCTCTCCAGCGAGGACACATCGCTCAATTTCTCCGCCATCCGCTGTAGAATCTTCCAGCCCAGGTCCGGATGCGTTATTTCGCGCCCCCGGAACATCAATGTTACTTTAACTTTATCGCCGTCAACCAGTAGCTTCTTGGCCGTCCTGGCTTTGGCTTCAAAATCATGGATACCTATCTTGGGTCGCATGCGAATTTCTCTTAGCAATGAGACCTTCTGGCCTTTTTTCGCCTGTTGCTCCTTCTTCTGCTGCTCGTACTTGAACTTACCGTAATCAAGCAGGCGACATACGGGAGGTACTGATGTGTGCGCTACCTCAACGAGGTCCAGGTTATGCTTTCTCGCCGTCTCCCGTGCCTGAATCAGGGGCATGATACCGAGCTGCTCCCCCTTCTCCCCAACCAGGCGAACCTCTCTAGCGATTATTCGCTCGTTGACACGAAGTTGCTTAATTATGTCCTTTTAAACCTCCTCCAAGCGCAGGTATCCTACGAACAAAAACTATACCATATTTTCGTAGTGAAATCAACTCCCCGAACTTGAGAAAACGGTACCGTCTACAATTTTACACCTTGTCGGCGATTTCCCCGGTCAGGATTTTCAGGAAGTCGGACAGGGGCTGGGTGGGCAATTGCTCCCCGCTGCGGGGTCGCACGGAAACGGAGTTATCCGCCACCTCTTTATCCCCGATTACTACCATGTAGGGTATCTTTTGCAACTGCGCCTGCCTGATTTTCAGGTTCATCCTTTCGGAACGGTCGTCCACTTCTGCCCGCACTCCGCGACTCTTCATTTCTTTCTCAATCTTGCGGGCGTGGTCGATATGGCGGTCGGCTATAGGAATTATCTTGACCTGCACCGGCGCCAGCCATACCGGGAAGGCGCCGGCATAGTGTTCGATGAGCAGCCCGAAGAATCGCTCCCAGGCACCGAGCAGAGCGCGATGTATTATGTAAGGGCGGTGCTCCTGGCCATCCGCTCCGATATAAACCATGTCGAAGCGCTCCGGCAGGTTGAAATCGAACTGTATAGTGGTCATTTGCCACTCGCGTCCCAGAGCGTCCTCGATTTTCAGGTCGATTTTGGGGCCGTAGAAAGCTCCGCCGCCTTCATCGACCTCGTAATCGAGTTTGTTTTCATCGATGACCATGCGCAGAGCGTTCTCGGCATCCTGCCACATCTTTTTCGTGCCGATTGACTTTTCGGGTTTGGTGGACAGGTAAACCTTGTACTTGTGGAAGCCAAAGGCTTGCCACATATGCAGCGAGAAACGCAGTACTTCTGACAGCTCGCTGTTCACCTGTTCCGGCGTGCAGATAATATGGGCGTCGTCCTGTGTAAAACCTCTTACCCGCAGCAGGCCGAGTAGCACGCCGCTGCGCTCGTAGCGGTAGACGGTGCCCAGCTCTGCCCAGCGTAAAGGTAAATCGC
>DAOUDZ010000057.1:0-22787 GCA_034430575.1 Dehalococcoidales bacterium | reverse complement strand
GATTTTCTGGGACACATTAGCTCCTTTCTATATTGAGGTTAGTCTACTACCTCTCAGGAGCTTGTGCCAACCTGTCTAGAGTGTACGGTTTTAGTAGCCCCTTTCGTGTCCCATTATCGCTGACGGTCTACAGACGATAAAGCAACTGGAGAGCTAAAAAAGATTAAGTTGCACCCCGCCTATGAAAAGAAAGAGACAATCTTTCTACCTCCGCATCGGTTCGAGGTTACATTTCGTGAAAGAAAAGACTCTGCAGATTGGGATAACGTCAAATATCTAGAGAATTTTCATTATCGCGGTAAAGGCCTCAATAAGATAGTAGGAAGAAGAACTGTCCTACTCGCTGAAATAAAAAAATTTAGCATAGTAGGATTTGGTATTCTTTCCGCTTCTGTTGCAATTTCGTCGCCCCGCTTTAAGTTGTTGAATACAAATTTCACAGAGCTCATGAAAAGTAGACTTATTAACAGAATCATTCGGATACCCAGGATCGTCATCCATCCAGAATTTAGAGGAGTAAATCTGGGTGCATTAATGGCTAGACATCTAGTGGACTATGCAAAAGAACGTTGGGACATTAATCACTATACACCTATAATGGTAGAGGTCATGGCAGCAATGACTGAATATCATAATTTTTTCGAAAAAGCTGGATTTGTTAAAGTTGGGTATACTACCGGTTATAAAGGGAAAGCCATCATCCCCAAATACGGAACTGGTAGTTTCGCGCCGAGAAATCCTACTCAGTATGACTTTATGGAGGATCAGAAACAAAAACCTTACCTTGTATATCCGTTGCATCCAGACATTAAAAAGAAGGTGGAACCTTATATGAACTCTGTATCGAGACAATTCTTTCCTAAAATCCCCAAATTAGCCAAGCCATTAATTTTTCAAGATATTTCTCTTGAATATAAAACAAAGAACGGCTCCACCGAAAGAACACGTATCATTAAAGAAGCTTTCGGTGTCGATTCCGAACACGCTTTTTCAGTTGTAGTGGATGATTTTTCGGTAGTTATTGAACCCGGGGATGTTGTCTTAATTACAGGAGCCTCTGGAAGTGGTAAAAGTACACTCCTTAAGTTATTCACATCGAAACGTTCTGTTTTACGAAACACATTACACTGGTCAGGTAATTTCCCAAGATTCTCAAGTAGATTAGTCGAAGTATTAGACACTAAATCTGCCTTATCGAAATCACTCGTAGATCAAGTAAAAACTGATAAGAATATAAAAGAGGCAATTGGGTTACTTAATTCGGTGGGTTTGACAGAGGCTTATTTATATATAAAAAGACCAAATCAAATATCTGACGGACAGAGATATAGATTTGCAATCGCAAGACTTTGCGACTCAGAAAAACCCTTATGGATTGCGGATGAATTTGTATCAACTCTAAGTCCAGAAATGGCTGCAATTGTCGCGAAAGGTATAAGGAAACTCGCATACAAGTACGGGGCAACTTTGATTTTGGCTGCTCCTCATATCAATAACTTCCTTGGCTCGTTATTGCCTAATAAGCTGATTAAACTGACGTGGGGATCAAAAGCCATGATGTATTCATTAAAGATATTGAACCTTTCACAAAACGAAAAGACAATTTCATTATCGATCCTTAATAATGGCTCTTTATCCCTTAATAATCTTCAGGTCGGGTTAGTTTCTATGAATGGCGAATTTATGGCACAAGGTCAATTCAAGAGTGTTAGTCCCAAGCAATTAATCAATACGACGATTAAATTGGGTAAAAAAGAGGGTGTCAACGCCTACGCAATAAGGACTGAAGAAGGTATTGGAGAAATTCTATATTTGAAATAGTTAAGCGAAGCTTCTCACTAAATATTGTTCCTTATTGTAAATCTGTATAATAATATTCAACTTCTTAACCCATTTTAACCTTCCTATTTAGGTCATTTTAAGGTCAATTTTCGTGGAAAATTTTCGGAAATTTCAGGTGGCGGCGGGGTTTTTTCCACATATCCATGCCTATTTCCCCCCGCTGGCCTCACCCCCTGTGTCCCCCTCTCCTGACGAGGCGTTAGAGACGCCCTTTGGGCGTTCCGCAGGAGAGGGGGGGTATTTTAAAAGAGGGGCTCCGCCCCTCTTAAACGCCCCGTTTTTCTTCCTTCCATATCTGCCCGCCCTCCGGCAGGACGAAAAGGTCTTCGCCGGCGAGCTTGGCCTGGAGGGTGTCTCTTAAAGCGGCGATGGGGACGCGTATCTGGTTCATGGTATCGCGCTCGCGGATGGTGGCCATTTTGTCTTCCAGCGATTGAAAGTCCACGGTAACGCAGTAGGGGGTGCCCAGCTCGTCCTGGCGGCGGTAGCGGCGGCCGATAGCCTGGGTATCGTCGTACTGGGTGACGAAACAAGGACGCAGGTCGGCATAGACGTCTTTAGCCACCGCCGAAAGATTTTCCTTGCGACTCAACGGCAAAATGGCGACCTTTATCGGCGCCAGGTCGGTGTGGAAGTGGAACAGCACCCTTAGCTCATCGTTGACTATTTCCTCGTCGTAAGCGTCGCAGAGGACGGCCAGAACGGAGCGGTCGACTCCGGCGGAAGGCTCGATGACATAAGGGACGATGTGTTGCTTGGATTCCTCGTCGAGGCAGGTAATGCCCTTGCCGCTGTATTCCATGTGCTGCCTGAGGTCGAAGTCGCCCCGGTTGGCCACTCCCTCCAGTTCCGCCCAGCCCATCGGGAAATTATATTCGATGTCGAAGCATTTCCGCGAGTAGTGTGCCAGTTCGTCCTTAGCGTGCTCGCGCAGCCTGATATTCTCTTTCTGGATACCCAGCTTTGTATACCAGTTAAGGCGTTCTTCCACCCAGTAGTCGAACCATTTATCGTCGGTGCCCGGCTTGACGAAAAACTCGATTTCCATCTGCTCGAACTCGCGACTGCGGAAGATGAAGTTGCCGGTGGTAATCTCGTTGCGGAAAGCCTTGCCTATCTGGGCGACGCCGAATGGCAGCCGCTTGCGACTTGTATTGAGGGCGTTCTGGAAGTTGACGAAGATGCCCTGGGCCGTCTCCGGGCGCAGGTAGACAACATTGGCCGCCTCCTCCACCGGCCCCATGAAGGTCTTGAACATTAAATTAAATTGCTGGGGGTCGGTAAGCTCGCCGCCGCAGGCGGGGCATTTGTTCTCCTTCAGGTCATCGGCGCGCCATCGCTGGTGGCAGCTCTTGCACTCCACCAGGGGGTCGGAGAACTGGGTTAAATGCCCGCTGGCTTCCCAGACCTTCGGGTTCATCAGTATGCTGGTGTCCAGTCCCACCATGTCGTCGCGCTCCTGGACGTTGGCGCGCCACCAGGCCTCCTTGATATTACGCTTCAGTTCCACGCCCACCGGCCCGTAGTCCCAGCAGGCGGACAGTCCCCCGTATATATCGCTCGAGGGGAAGATGAAGCCGCGCCGCTGGCACAGCGAAACCAGTTTTTCCATACTGACTTTACCCGGTTTATTTTCTGTCATTAATATTACTCCCGGAGACTTTTATCCTGCTGGCGGCGAACCAGACGGATTGACCGAATGAAGTAAACGCCCAGAATAACGCCGCCCAGCACCAGTATAATAATCGCGAATACCCAGAGGGGTATAAGCTTTATTTGATATGCATTGTATAGAAAAATATCCAGCATTGCAAAGAGAACGATAATCTGGGGCAGCGCCATCAGGTTTCCCATGATGGTAAATAACGACCGGTTAAGGTCGGGTTCACCTATCTGTAAGCGCCGGCTGGTGCTTGTCGCTACGCAGGCGATAGCCAGCGAAATAATGGCAAAAATAACCTGTAGCGCCATTACCCAGGCGATAACGCCCCCGCGGCCGTACAGGCGGGACGGTTCGCCGCCGGAGAAGCGGTAAGCTACCTCGTCTGGCAGCAGGTGATAGAAAAAGGCGGTCAGAATCACGGAAAGAATGAGAAGCGCCGCCGGCAGGACGATGTACGTCCAGCGGAAGGAGGC
The DNA here is from genome assembly GCA_034430575.1 of Dehalococcoidales bacterium. Lineage (GTDB taxonomy): Bacteria > Chloroflexota > Dehalococcoidia > Dehalococcoidales > RBG-16-60-22 > JAFGPF01. The sequence continues at coordinate 18,809 of DAOUDZ010000057.1, read as the reverse complement.
TTTATTTTCCGAGTTTTCGGAGCTAATGGCGACCACCTGCCTGTAAGCTATTACCGTTAAAGATTAACAGCTTTGAGGCTGGGGTGTCAAAGATTGTTCCTGCCGCTTAGTCGAAGAAGCCCTTGTCCAAATCGGCTTCGTTGGAGTAGCCGCGTTCCTCCCAGTAGCCCCGGTAATTGATGTCATCGGAAAGCTCGATTTCGGTTATCCACTTCACCCACTTGTAGCCCCACTTGCTCTCGGCTACCAGTTGAAAGGGGAAACCCCTCTCCGGCGGAATGGTGACATCGTTCATCTTGTGGGCCATGAGGATGTCGTTGTCCATGACGTATTCTATCGGGAAAGAGGTGGTATAGCCGTCATAAGCGTGGAAGATGACCGCTTTAGCTTCCGGCAGGGGGCCGGCCTTTTCCAGTATATCCCTGACCAGCACGCCTTCCCAGAGGATATTAACCGCCCACCCCTCGACGCAGTTCAGCCGGACGACCTTCTTATAGTTGTCATAGTCGTCGATTACTTCGTCATAGGTGTAGCTGGCAGGTTTGCCGGCAAGTCCGGTAATTTCCAGGCGGTAATTTTCAATATCCACGTGCTGGGGCCCCTTGATGGAGTTCTCCCGGAAATCGTTTATAGAGGAAAGATTTTCGCCTTTGTATTCTCTCACTTCGGCACCCTCCAGTTCTTCTACTTTATCCCTGCCCGGGCCGAACGCCGCCATGCCCGTAATGAATGCCGCGATAACGACCACTATAATAACCGAACCGATGATGGTTCTCTTTTTCATTACATCAACCTCCCATCCGCATAGACGTGCGCAATTATCTCTGTCTACTTGGATTATAGGAGAGTTGAAGGCGGAAGTATGTGATTTTTATCCCAGCCGCGTCCGGTTCAGGAAGCGCAGGTGCTGCAATCACCGGAGCTGCAGCTGGAGCAGGAACTGCCTCCGGCGCCGGGTACGGCCTTGGGCACGCCGCCGAGGCTGGCGCTGAAAGCGGCAAAAGTGGACATCTTACGCGGGGCGGGTTTATGGCACTCCGGACATTCCGCCGGCTGGTCGGATTCGCTTAAAAGACGCATTTTCTCGAACTTTTTATTGCATTTTGAACAAACATACTCATATATCGGCATGATACTTCTCCTGCTTATAGTTTAACGTGTTTGCCGGGTGTGGTCAAGGCATATTGCCAGCGGTAATTTTACGGTGTAGTATATAAAAAAACCAGCGGGGGAGGGCCTTGATTAACAAAGTTGACATAAAGACTTCTTCTAAAGTGGAATTTCAGGAAATTACGGCTAAAGTCAGGGATATCGTCGGGGGGAGTGGGGTAAAGAGCGGCATCTGCTACGTTTTCGTGCCGCATACCACCGCCGGAGTCATGGTTAACGAGCACGCCGACCCCAGCGTCGTCGAGGATATTGCGGCGCAGCTCGATAAGATGGTGCCGGAGCACGGGAACTACCGTCACCTGGAGGGGAACTCGCCGGCGCATATCAAGGTCACGATTGTCGGCGACTCCGAGACGCTGTTCATCGAGGACGGGAGTCTGGCGCTGGGGACGTGGCAGGGCATCTTCTTCTGCGAGTTCGACGGGCCGAGGAACCGGCACGTTCTGGTTAAAATCGTGCCGGACAAACCGTGATATCCGCAGGAAAATTCAACGGAAAATTAACCGGTAAGCCAGCACGTCGAGCAGGCTGTGCAGGAACGCAAGCAGATCTTTTCCCAACCTCATTACCCCTTACTCCATCTGGATGAAAAACCTGCCCCGATATTGATGTGTAAAAAACCCCTGTAAATGACTGTTTGCAGTATGAATAGCGTATCTTACACGGTAATCACAAAACATGTTAATTTCGTCACAGATATGTCACAAACGGCAAACGTAACAAAGGGAGCAACGGGGTTACGGGGTAAGCGGTCAGAAAGAATAACTTGGCTATACCTGGGTACTCTATGCTATAATCTGTTTCAAATGACAGTGGTAATTACCGGCGCCAACGGGCACGTTGGCGCCAATCTGGTACGCGCTTTAATTGACAAAGGCCGCCCCGCACGCTGTCTGGTTCATGTAAATTGCGAGGCCATTGAAGGACTGGATACCGAGATTGTCCAGGGAGACATAAGCGACCCCGCTTCCCTCTGCCGGGCCTTCGAAGGCGCCGATGTCGTCTATCACCTGGCCGCCTGTATCTCACTATCAATGAGCGACTGGTCCGTGCTGGAGAAGGTCAATGTACTCGGAACCCGGAACGTGGTCGAGGCCTGCCTGCGTACCGGAGTGCGCCGTCTCGTCCACTTCAGTTCTATCCACGCGCTGGTACAGGCGCCGATGTCTGTCCCGGTTGACGAGTCCCGTCCCCTGGTGGCCTCCCGGCATTATCCTCCATATGACTGCTCTAAAGCTGCCGCCGAGATTGAAGTGCGGCGGGGAATAGAGAAAGGGCTGGACGCCGTTATTATCAACCCCACGGCGATTATCGGGCCCCACGATTACCAGCCTTCTTATTTCGGGGAGGCCCTGCTGTCGCTGGCGCACCACCGGCTGCCGGCCCTGGTTACGGGAGGGTTCGACTGGGTGGATGTGCGCGACGTGGTGGCGGGGGCATTACGGGCCGAGGAAAGCGCACCGGCCGGCGCGAAGTATCTCCTTCCCGGGCACTGGGTATCGATGCGCGATATCGCCGCCATGGTGGCCGAAATCACCGGCGTACCGGCTATCAGGTTCGTCCTGCCTCTCTGGCTGGCTCATATCGGCGCTCCGTTCATTCAGGCTGTAAGTCGTGTGAACGGGAAGCGCCCGCTCTATACCGGTGTTTCTTTGAGGGCTTTAAGGAGCAACCGGCGTATCAGCCACGAGAGGGCCAGCCGCGAGCTCGGCTACCGGCCGCGCCCGTTCCGGGAAACATTAGCCGATACCCTGCGCTGGTTCGAAGAGAGCGGGTATTTTACCCGCCCTGTGAATCTGAAAAACGGAGAATCCGGATGCAAGAGCTGACCATTTTCAACGGTCTGCTGGTGGGATGGTTCGTGCTGGCGGCGGTGGTCTTCACGGCGCTATTCTTCGTGGCGGCCCCGTACGGACGCCATACCCGCAAAGGCTGGGGTTACACCATCGGCAATAAAATGGGCTGGGTACTCATGGAGGCTCCGGCGCCGATTGCCTTCGCGGTGTGTTTTCTACTGGGGGGCAACGGTATTACTACGGTGACGCTGGTCTTCCTGTTTCTCTGGGAGGCGCACTACCTGCACCGCGCTTTCATTTATCCCTTCAGCCTGCGTAGCGCGGTCCGGCGCATGCCACTGCTGGTCATGAGCTTCGGGTTTATTTTTAACGTTATGAACGGCTATCTTAACGGCCGCTATATCTTCGGCTTCTCTGGCGGCTACGGCAGCGACTGGCTGTCCGACCCGCGATTTATCATCGGGACGGCGCTGTTCATCGTTGGATTCGCCGTCAACCGTCAGGCCGATGTAGCCTTACGCGAACTGCGGAGGCCAGGCGAGGCCGGCTATAAAATATCGTACAGTCGGTTCCACCGCTGGGTATCCTGCCCCAACTACCTTGGGGAAATAACCATCTGGGTCGGCTGGGCGGTAGCGACCTGGTCACTGCCGGGGCTGGCGTTCGCTTTCTGGACGGTAGCCAACCTGCTACCGCGGGCGAAAGCCCACCACGCCTGGTACCGGGAGACTTTCCCGGATTACCCGCCGGAGCGTAAAGCGTTATTGCCGGGTGTGTGGTGAGGTGGCTGCGTTTCTCTTAATTCCTCGTACTCGCGGTGGCGCGCTTCGAAGCGTCCGGTCTTAGAGGGATTTCACCGTGATTAGGGAGGCGGCTTCTCTGCCGATGGCCCTGGTGGTATCGTTGACTTCGATAGTCAGCGTCCCGTCGTAGGGGGCTTTCTCGAGGACTTTTAAAGTGGCACCTGGGGTAAGCTCTAGGCTGGTCAGGTAATGCAGGAAATCCGAATTGTGTTCGATAATTACATTGAGCACGCTGGCGGATTGACCGATTTCGAGGTCGGCCATGGTAATACCGGCGGTGGTGGGGTGTTTGAGGTTCTTTTTCGGTATCGGACTGCCGTGGGGGCAGACATCCGGATAATTCATATATTCATCAAGCTTATCCTCCACCAGGTCGCTGGTGGCATGTTCCAGAACACAGGCATGTTCGTAGACATCCTCCCAGCCGATTCCCAGGTAACGGTTGAGGAATACCTCCCAGAGGCGGTGCCTCCGGGTCAGTTTCAGAAAGCGCTGCTGGCCTTCATCGGTCAGGCTGGCTCCCCCGTAGGGGGTATGTTCTACCAGGCCTTTTCCCGATAGCCGGCGCAGCATTTCGCTTACGGAGGCCAGCGACAGCCCCATGCTCTGCGCTATGGAAGAGGTGCTGACCGGGCTTTCACGCTCTTCCAGGGCGCCGATTGTCTCCAGATATTCTTCTATCGTCCGCTGACTCAAAATTCACTCCTGGCGGGGATACAAATCCCCACTGATATGATTTTAACGCAAAAATTAGGATATGTCAAGTTTTATTTAAGGAATTTCCAAATAAAATATTAGGATAACCTTGACTTTTTAAATATACCTCTGTTATAATATTTTGGGAGGGTGGTAAACCATGGTTGTAAGGCCGCTTAGCAAGCTTGAACCCCCGGAGAAGGGCAGGATTATCAGGGTAGGTGGAAGAGGGGTAATACGCCGCCGTCTTCTTGATATGGGCGTGGTTAAGGGGGCGGTAGTAGAAGTGGAGAGAGTGGCGCCTCTGGGCGACCCCGTTCAAATAAAGGTAATGGGGTATTCCCTCGCCCTGCGGAAAGAAGAAGCCGAGAATATACAGGTCGAGATGACCGAGAGCATACTTTCCAGAATGGCATCCGGTGAGAAAGTTACCATTTTAGCGCTGGGAGCCGGTTGGGGGCTGCAGCGACGGCTGGTTGACCTTGGCCTTACTCCCGGGGTGGAGATAAAGGTTATCAGCAGCGGCAGGCCCGGTCAGGTGGTCATTGATGTCCGCGGTTCGCGGCTGGCCCTAGGACGCGGCGTCGCCAGGAGAATAATAGTCAGGCCTGTGTGAGTAGAGACCGATGAGTAAAAAAGAAATTACAATCGCGCTGGCCGGAAATCCTAATTCCGGTAAGACCACCGTGTTCAATAATCTTACCGGGGCCCGACAGCACGTGGGTAACTGGCCGGGGGTAACGGTGGAGAAGAAGGAAGGTTTCTGCAGCTTCCAGAAACATCGCATCCGCGTGGTTGACCTTCCCGGTGTTTACGGCCTGACGGCATACTCGCTTGATGAAATTATCGCCCGCGACTACGTGGTCGATGAGAAACCCGATGTTGTGGTGGATGTCGTCGATGCTTCTAACCTGGAACGTAATTTATATCTAACCGTGCAGCTGCTTGAGATGAAGGCAAATTTGATAGTATGTCTCAACATGATGGATGTGGCCGAATCCAGGGGGTACCAGATTGACGTAAAGGCGCTATCCTCTCTTCTGGGCGCTCCGGCGGTGCCTATGGTGGCCGCCAGCAATCGGGGGACCGGGGAGCTGCTGGAGACTATTTATGGCGTCGCCATGGGCAGTATCCCGGTGAGTGCAATAAACTTGCAGTACGGTCATGATGTGGAGGCGGAAATCGCCAAGCTGGAAAAGCTAATCTCCGGCAATTCTCTGGCGGGAAGTTACTCTCCGCGGTGGCTGGCTGTCAAGCTGCTGGAAGATGACCGGGAGATAATTAAAAAAATCGGGCAGGCCTGAATTGGAGAACATAGAAATTATAAGCGTCAAGGATGAAAGCCTTGAGCATTTGAGGAAGGTTCACGGCGATGATGCCGAAACACTGATTGCCGATGCCAGATACGGTTTCATCAGCGGGCTCATGAAAGATGTCCTTAAGAAACCCGCGGTCGAAAAGGAAACGGTTACGGATAAAATCGACCGGCTGATACTTAACCGGTGGCTGGGCATCCCTGTTTTTTTAGCGATTCTCTACGGGGTATTTGAGTTTACCTTTGTTGTGTCCGGACCTTTAATCAACTGGATTAATGCTGGTCTGGACTGGCTGGCGGGGTTGACTTCCGGGATATCACCCGCCTGGCTGGGCTCGCTCCTGTCGGAAGGAATCATAGGCGGAGTAGGGGCGGTGCTTTCTTTTATTCCCGTGATTTTCCTGCTTTACATCGCTCTCTCAATTCTGGAAGACACCGGCTACCTGTCGCGGGCGGCCTTCGTCATGGACCGATTGATGCACAAAATCGGCCTGCACGGTCGTTCCTTCGTTACGCTGATGTTGGGCTTCGGGTGCAGCGTTCCGGCCGTAATGTCCAGCCGCACCATTGAGAATCCCCGGGACAGGCTGGTCACCATTCTGGTGACGCCGTTGATGTCCTGCGGCGCCAAGCTGCCCGTATACGCGCTGTTGGCCGCCGCTTTTTTCACCGCTTATCAGGGACTGGTAGTATTCTCAATGTATGCTATCGGCATTATTCTGGCTATTTTAATGGCATGGCTCTTCCGCAAGAAGCTGATTTCCGGTGAAAGCGGGCACTTCGTCATGGAGCTGCCACCGTACCGGCTTCCCACAGTTGTTACGGTGCTGGCCCACATGTGGGAGCGCGGCTGGGCCTTTTTATCGCGCGCCGGCACCCTTATTTTCGGAGCGGTGGTGCTCATCTGGCTGCTGAATTATTTCGATGTCCTGGAGCATATCGGCAGGGCTGTTGCCCCCATATTCTCGACGGCCGGATTCGGACAATGGCAGTCGGCGGTGGCCCTGGTCTTCGGGGTACTGGCCAAGGAAACGGTGGTCGGCGCTTTCGGCACTCTTTTTGCCGGTGCTGAAGCCACCGGAGGGTTCGGGAGTGTTATCGGTATTCAACTCGGCTGGACGCCGCTGGTAGCCTTTGCCTTTATGACCATGATTCTGCTCTATATTCCCTGTGTAGCTACTCTAAGTATCATTAAGAAAGAAACAGGCTCGTGGAAGTGGATGCTCTTTACCGTCGCTTATACACTGGCGCTGGGCTGGGTGGTAGCCACCCTGATTTATCAAATCGGCAGCCTCTTCTTATAAGGGGAGGAAAAGTGAACATGGGAGTCAATCATGCTTTCTAAAATATTAGGAGCATTTAAAAAGTCCGGAGAGCCGATGGACCTGAAGGAATTGAGCCGGCGACTCGGCACCGGGCGCAGCGCCCTGGAAGGAATGCTGGGATTGCTGGTACGCCAGGGCAAACTTAAGGAAATTTATATCGGTTCGGAGGAGTGTGCTCATTGCAGCGGTCGTTCAGGCTGCGCCCATTTGCAGACAGGCGATTCATTGGGTAAGGTTTACGAGCTGGCGGAAAAACCCCGGTGAAGGAGGTATCCGATGTCGAGAACGGATGAAAACCTGAAAATAGCTTTCGCCGATGAAAGCCAGACCAATATTGAGTATCTTGCCTACACACAGCAGGCTATTAACGAAGGACTAACAGAAATAGCCCAGCTTTTCCGGGAGGCAGCGGGTGCCGAGGTGGTGCATGCCCTGACTCACCTCAAGGCGATGAATGTCGTCAAGACCACCCGCGAGAACCTGCAGGAAGCTGCCGAGGGTGAAAACCTGGAAATTACTTCCATGTACCCCAAATTTATCAGGGAGGCGGATGAGGAGGGGAGGCAGGAAGCTGCCAAATCTTTCCGGGTCGCTTTCGAGCGGGAAAAACATCACCGCAGTATGTTCCGGCAGGCGCTCAAACAGATGGGATAGCTTTGCAATTGACGTGTTCGTGTTCTCACGATATTATGAAATTAACTGCAAGGCGGAGTGCTTGAACTATGCCGGATTTACAGCAGCGAATAAGCGATTTAGCGCGGTGGATGCTGGAATCGAAATACCCGGTGGTCTTTACCGGCGCCGGCATCAGCACGGAATCAGGACTGCGCGATTTCCGCGGGCCGGACGGGCTTTGGACGCGACGTGACAAGGGACTTTCCACACCTCGCCAGGACTTTACCGGGGCCGAACCCAACTCCGGTCACATAGCTATCCAAGAGCTTCAGAACTTGGGCAAACTTGCCTTCCTCATCTCCCAGAACGTGGACAACCTGCATTTGAAATCCGGCATCAGGCCGGAACTGCTGGCGGAGCTGCACGGCAATCTCACCAAGGTGCGCTGCACCGGGTGCGAATTTAAAATGGACAGGGTGGAGGGGGAGAGGAAATGCCCGCTGTGCGGCGGCAAACTGGTATCCACCGTGGTCAACTTCGGGCAGTCGCTGCCTCAAAAAGACCTGGCGGAATCTTACGAACATTCGCGGAAGTGCGACCTTTTTATCGTTGTCGGCTCCAGTCTGGTGGTTACCCCGGCGGCGGATATGCCCCGGATAGCGTTGCAGGCCGGGGCGAAGCTGGTCATTATCAACCAGGGCGAGACGCCGTTCGACGAGTTTGCCCACCTGCGCTTTACCGAGGCTGTCGGCGAGGTTTTACCGCCGGCGGTGGAGCAGCTTAAAGGGTTTATATCTAAAACTTCTTAATCTTCTCGCCATTCGTAGGTCGTGCTCGACCATACGCGGATTATGGCGTCTTCCAGTACCGCCTGGCGCGGCTCCGGTATATCCAGCAGAGGCGGCAGGGTAGGTGTTGCCAGCTTTCCGATAAACGCGCACTGTTTATGCAACAGCTGTATGGTCGTGCGGGCGCCGCCGTAGACTAAGTAGTCCAGCGACTTTACATAAGGTTCCAGCTGTTCGCGACTGCGCTGGCAGACCCGGGTGAGGAATGACTCTATCTGCTTATCGCGATGACGCTCGAACCGGTGCGCCGATGAGCCTCCCTTGTGGTGACGTCCGTGGACGAGTCCCGTGCCCACCTTGCTGCTGACGCGTTTCTCACCGTTAAAAACGCCGATGGCGTAAGAGCCCAGCCGCACCAGCACTATGCCGATGAGACTGTCCTGACCGACCAGTGAACGCAGTGGTTCGGTATCCAGTGAATAAATTGATTTTTGTTCAGCAACTGGGAACGGCGGCAGGACGGCGTATTTTATTTCCGGACTCCAGAAAATAACGGAGCCTGTTTTAGAACCTCCGGCGATTTTGATAAGCTCCGCGAGGACATCCGGTGGTTCGGGTATTTTTTTCAGAGTACGGTCAAGTTCTTCGGTGGGAAGGTGGGGCGGCAGGTAAAGCGTAAGGGACTCGTTACCGGGAGTAATGGACAGTTCATCGAGGAATCCCGGCATTCCGGCCCGACTGAAAATGCGCTTTCTGGATGAAAGTGTCAAATTTCAAGCTCCTGCTAAAGCCGGATAACGGTGGCGCCGTCGCCGCCTTCGTCGCGCTCCCCGGCCCGAAAAGATTTTACCAGCGGGTGTCTGGCGAGAAACTCCCGCACGATACTGCGCACCGCGCCCGTGCCGATACCGTGGATAATGCGGGCTTCCGCGAGGTTGGATTGCGCCGCGTCGCTAAGATAAGTATCCAGAGCCACCTCGACCTCGTCGGCGCGTCTGCCACGCAGGTCGAGTTCGAGTGGGACTCTTTTAACGGCAGGCTGCGTTCCCGTAGAGGGCGCCGCTTCCTGTGGCGCGGTCGTTTTAATCACGCTGTCCAGGCCGAGTCTCATCTTCGTTCTTCCCGACTGTACCTCTACCTCCCCGGTCTCTTCCGAAATCGATATTACCGTGGCTATAAGCCCGGCTTCTTTCACCCGGATGGTATCCCCGACCTCTATAATACCGGCATCCCTCGCCTTTTCCCCGCCGGCTCCAGGCTGCCATGCCTCGCTGTCAAGTCGCTCGCGGACTCCGGCGAGGGTGCGCCGGGCCTGCTCGGTACTGGCGGCGGACTTTTCTTTCTTTAACTCCGAGGTCGCCTGCCTTATTTCCCGGTGCAGTTCTGCTGCCTCGCGAACGACTGCGTCCCGTGCTTCCTGTATCGCTTTTCGTTCCTCGGTCTTGAGTCGTTCGAGCTCGCCGTTCAATTCGGCGTTCTGCCGGGTAAGCTTATCCCGCTCTTTTTTGAGCTCCTTTTGCAGGGAGGCTATTTTCTGTTTTTCCGTCATCAGGTTGGCCAGCAGGGTCTCCAGTTCCTGACTGCCTTCCGTCAACATACTCCGGGCGTCTTCGATAATTTCGTCGGGGATGCCCAGTCGGGCGGCGGTGGCCATGGCATTGCTGCCCCCCGGTATCCCCACTGTCAGGTGATAGGTGGGGGTCAGCGTCTCCGCGTCGAACTCCAGCGAGGCGTTCTCCAGTCCGGCGGTGGTATGAGCGAAGGCCTTGAGGTCGCTGTAATGCGTGGTGGCTACCGTCAGCGCCCCCCTTTCCAAAAAGTAGCGCAGTACGGCCTGCGCCAGGGCCGAGCCCTCGGCGGGGTCGGTGCTCGTTCCCAGTTCGTCGAGGAGCACCAGGCTTTTCCCCGTAGCCCCCCTGATGATGCGGACGACGTTTCCCATGTGCCAGCTGAAGGTGGAAAGCGTTTGCTCGATGCTCTGCTCGTCGCCGATATCCGCGAAAACGCCGTCGAACATTGGCAGGTGGCTATCTTTCGACGCCGGAATAGGCATGCCCGCCTGCGCCATCAGGCTAAGCAGCCCGATTGTCTTCAGCGTTACCGTTTTACCGCCGGTGTTGGGGCCGGTAATTACGATTATGGAGAAATCACGCCCCAGTTCCACCGAGAATGGCACGGCTTTATCGCCGAGCAGGGGATGCCGCGCGTCTACGAGCTTCAGAAAACCGGCCTTTTCCCTTCCGGCTGCCGCGGGGGTGGTATCGGGCTTGGTTATAACCGGTTCTGCGGCTTTGATATTCCGGGCGTACCTGGCCTTGGCGAGTACAAGGTCGAGCTCGGCCGCCAGCTCAATGCTCCGTGAGATATCCTCGCTGTGCGCCCCAACCTCGGCGCTAAGCAGGCGCAGGATTCTCTCCGTCTCGCGCCTTTCTTCGATTACCAGTTCCCGTATAGCATTGCCCAGCCCCACGGTAACCGTAGGTTCCATGAATACCGTGGCGCCGGTATTTGATATGTCGTGGACGATGCCCTTAATATCGTGGCGGCATTCCATCTTGACCAGGATGACGTAACGTCCTTCCCTCTCGGTGACAATGTCTTCCTGGAGGATGCGGTTGCCCCGCGGCGACCTTACAATGGATTCCAGTTTTTCCAGTATTTGCCCGCGGGTTTCCCGCAGTTGACGGCGTATATCGGCCAGGGCGGGCGTGGCCGTGTCCAGCACTTCCCCGGCCGGGTCGAGGCAGGCGGCGATATCTTTCTCAATCTGCCGCAGCTCGGCGATGCCCTCGGCGATTTCCCACAGTAGCGGAAAGTCGTCCGATATACTCTTGAGATAGCGGCGCAACTCGTGAAGGGCGGCCAGAGTCTGCTGGATTTCCACGAGGCTCAATGGCTCCAGGATGCCTTCCAGCGCGGCCAGTCCGGCCTTTTCGCGGACGTCCAGCACGCTCCCGATAGAGAAACCCCGGTCGAGGCCTAACAGCTGGCGGGCTTCCGCCGTCTGGCTAAGCAGCCGGGATATTTCTTCGTAGTCGTACTGCGGTTGCAGGGCAGCGGCCATCTCTCGGCTGGCGGGAAAAGAGGTATAGCCGGCCAGTATTTCCCTTATCCGGGGGAACTCCAGCATTTTAAGGCTTTTATTGTCCATAACGCAGGTATATTATAGCATGCCGGAAGTCGGTAAGGGGTATTCCTGAAACATTGGTATTAAATGACTCTAAGGCTTGTAGTTTTTTATGAACCTGTAAATCCCCGCTATCAGGTTTACCTGGGGTACCCTTTTCATATACGCCTTATAGTCGTCACCGAAGCGTTGTACCAGGGTCTTGTCCTCTAATATTGTACTGAAATAACATAAGGCGACCCCCGGGATGCCCAGCGCGACGAAAAGCCAGTGCGGGTACAGGAGAAGGGTGGCCAGGAAAACGGCGAGGATACCTCCAAGATATTGCGGGTGCCTGACGACGGCGTAAATGCCGGTATCCACCAGCTTGGTGGTGTGCACGAATGCTTTCCCTTTGGCGACGCCGCCGCGGCGCGGGAACATGATAATCGGTGCCATTACCAGCACCATGCCGATGGCCCATACTATCCAGCCGAGGATAAATAAAGGCAGGTAGAAACCGGGCTCCAGCACCCCCGTGAGAACCAGGGGATTGAGCGGAAAGCAGGCGATACAAAGCAGGGTGATTGTGGTTGAGTAGATAACTTCTTTAGCCTTCGTCCATTTCACAACGGTATTCTTTTTCAATATATTCAGCCTGTCCTGTATTTCCGGTGCCAGCGCCGCGGAAGCCAAGCTGATTTTTACCTCGCCATCGCTGATGACGACGTTACGCAGCAGGTTCATTTTCGTGAGACTGCGCATCACACCGGGGACGATTACCTTATCCAGCCTTTTCCTGATTTGCTGTTCGGTTGTCATTATTCTAGTGTCAGTAATGGAGTATTCAGACTATCCGTGGTCGCAAATGTTATCTACCGTGTCCAGAGCACCGTTTAGATGGCTGATTACGGCCTGCTCCGGGTCGCTTTCAGCGGCGCCGATTATGACATCAATGCCATTCTGTTGAAATAGGTCTACCGCGCGCGGCCCCATGCCGCCGGCGATGATTATATCTGCCCCTTTTTCCGCCAGCCAGGCGGGCAAAAGGCCGGGTTGATGCTCGGGCGAAGGGATGTTTTCTTTACTGGTAATTTCCCGGCTTTGCTCTTCGACATCGAAGAGGGTAAAGTATGTACAGTGACCGAAGTGCGGAGAAATTTTTCCGCCGGATATGGGTACAGCGTACCTCATAATATGCCTCCAAAATATATTTATTCTATTACTAGTTCGTAACTCTGATTATTGGTATCCTTGTCCAGGTTTATTCTCAAGGTAACGTGTTTTCCTTCCGACATCAATTTCTCGGAATCATCGCGTAATTTCTTGGACTCGGCCGACTGGAGAAAAGTAACCAGGGCCTCGAACCTCTGTTTAACCTCATCATCGTCCTCTTCGTTTCCCAATAGCTCCAGAAGACAGTTGTTGAGTTCATGTTCCCCCAGGCATTTCAGGCATTTACCCGGTATTTGACTCGTCCCGTATTTAGGCTCTAATTCGTATGATTTCACGTGTTTACTCCCGTTTAATTCATCATGACGCAAACGCTGTGCACCACTTTAAGATTATTTTCCTGGCAGAAGCTGATTGCGGTTTCGCTTTCCGAGCCGGGCTGGAGCCATATCCGGTCCAGTCCCAGTTCCAGGCATTCCTTGAGAATAGCTTCAGTGGCCTTCGGAGGCACGACGAAGTCGACCACATCTACTTTCTCCGGTAGCTCGGAGAGCCCTGCGTAGCACTTTAAGCCCTCAATCTCCTTCAGACGGGGATTTACCGGATAGACCTTATAGCCCCGGTTTTTCAGGTTGATAAGTACCTGGTGACCGTACTTTTCCGGGTTATCGGTAGCCCCGACGACGGCGAATTTATTCTGCGCAATAAATTCTTTAATTAAGTCCTGCACGTATCTCCTCTTTGGCTATAGTAAATATTATCCTCTTCCCGCACCATCTTTCTACCGCACCCGGGACAACTTACATTATAACATGGTATCCCCTGTGAGTGGGGCAACTTTTCTCCGCAACCCGGGCAAACACAGTTTCCGCTGGGCCCGGCCCCGGGTTTGTTCCCTCCCATCCTGCCTCCCCTCTGACCGCCGCCTTTCGGAGGCCCCGTTCCATCTCCTCCGGGCGTATTACACCTCCCGCAGGTTATCTATCCAGACTTTATTCCGTTCTTTTGCCGCGGCGCATACCCGAGTGGGCATTGGCGTTCGGCTGGGAAATGGCCTGAAGTTTACCTGCCTTGTAGCTATCTATGGCTTCTTTTACGGTACCTGCAGCTCCCGTGATAACCTTAATACCGGCGCTGTTGAAAACGCCGAAGGCATTGGGCCCGCAGTTGCCGGTAAGCATGGCCTCCACTCCTTTGCCGGCAATCGACTGTGCAGCGGCGATTCCGGCGCCGCCCGATGCTCCCGCTGAATCGTTGACCACCGCCTCGAACTCCATCGTATCCGTATCGACTATGATAAAATTCTGGCAGCGACCGAAACGCGGATCAACCTGGGCATCAAGGTTTTGCCCGACCGCTGAAACGGCGATTTTCATAAAAATCCCCTTTATTATTTCTTTTCCAGTGCCTGAATTCGGCGTTTCATTTCCGCCACGTCGCGTTTTATCTTCTCGGCCCGGGTTTTGAGAACGCCCAGCTTGTCCTCGCGTACCGGCGTATGGATAGCCGTCCGTGAGGCAGGGCGGTACATAACTCCTCCAGTCAGTCTGCGCTGCCGGTAACGCGGCGTACCGCCGCGTCCGCGACCCATGTTAGGCCGCGAAGGAGATGCACCTCTGAATCCGGGTGCTCTTCCGTATCCGTATATACCACCGCCCTCATTCGCCGGTTCCCTGGCGGCAGGCGCTTCTTCGCTGATAGCGCCCGAAGGGCATGCCGCGGCGCACCTTCCGCACTCTATACACAGGTCACGGTTAATCATTGCCAGGTTGTTGCGTATGGTAATAGCCTCTTGCGGGCACGCGCTGGCACAGCTGCCGCAACCGGTGCATTTGGTTATATCTATTATCATGGTCGATATCCTGCCTTGTATTCTATACTACTTGGTAATCTCAATGCGGTTGAAAGCATAATCTCTCCAGGCCGAGCATGGCGGCAACGCCGGCGCCGGTCACGCCAAAGGTAATCAGTCGTTTGCCCCGGGATGAAGCCTCTTTTCTGATATTATCAAACGTGTTGTTAACTAGCGTGCTGCTCGTGACCAGGAGGATGTCGCACCACTCCATGAGTTGCTCGGTTTGTGAATGGCCGTCCCATATTTCGGCGCCGTATTTCCGGGTGCCTATATTTCCGGGATTGAGGTCGGTGCAGCGCACGTTTTCCGCGCCGAAGGTGATGACAAGGTTCTCCAGGATGGCCGGCTGAAGGCCTATCATGAAGATTTTAGCCCTGCCCGCTTCGCCCAGAATACACCCGGCTATCTCTTTGGCGCATTCCTCCGGCTCTTCATCGTGGCAGTGACGGAAACCGCTGGCCATGCCCAGATACGCCATGACGGCGTTAAGGGTGGCGACGAATATTGCCCTGTTTTCGCTGGCATTCAAATCCAGGTCGATAACATCGTTTAATGAGCCGGTAAAGTCGCTGGGACGGTCGGTAAAGGCTTGGCCGAAACTACCGCGCAGTTCCGCTTCGACCATTACCTCTTTCCCCTCCAGCAGGGGGTAGTCCTGCCGGGTGGGATTGCCTATCGCCTGCTTTACCGTAAGCGTGCCGATAGTCACCTGCACAACCTCGTCTCCCAGGCTGTATTCGGCGATAATTTCCCGTAGCTTTTCCTTCACTTCTTCAAGAGCGGGTTTCAATACCAACGAAGTTAACCTCCCCTTTATGGGCTTAATCTTTCTCCCTCGTCATCGTCAGTAAACGTATGCCCTTTATCTGGCGGAAGGTGGCGCCTTGGCTGACATAGCAAAAAACGAGTTCGGAGTCGGTTACCAGCGTCCCGGAGACTGCATTGATGCCGTAATCGAACAGTATCGGGGAAAGTGGCGCCGTTCCGCCCAGTACCACGACGTAGGCCCCGGGACTGCACAGTTTTAACAGGCTCTCCATGGTGTGGTTGGTAAGAGCCGTGCCGGTAATGCCGATGACGTCCGCCTGTGGAATGAGATTTTCGGAAGAGCTTTCGCTGAAGTCTCCCTCCTGCGGATTTTTCTCTATCACCCATAATTCTTTTACTATGGGGCGGAGCCTGGTGATAAAGGGGAAATGCCCGACTATCGCCACTTTTTTATTTTCTCCCTTTCGGGCGATAAGGTCGGCGGCATTGAGTTCTTCGTATTGCTGGGCGTCAACGTCAAGCATGGAGTTTATCGCCGCCATGCCGATGGACGCTTCATTAGGGCTTGACGAAAGGGCTTTGCGAGCCAGCCCGGCAGCGTCGTGTTTGAGTAGATGTCCCGCTTCTTTTACCGGGCTTTTGTCATAGTGCGAGCTGGAGTCGTGAGGTGTGGAGGCGAGCCCGCAATGACGGGTAAGTACGGCCGTCTGGAATGCCCCCTGTACGATGCGTTCCACGGGCACCTCGTGATTCAGGGTTGATAGTAAATCGTTAATTATCTGCATATATATTCACCTAAAATATCCGTTTTTGCAATATCATGATTTTTTACCCGTTTTTCCTCTGCCCTGTTTTTCCCCAGTTTGCTCTAATTTCAGTGGTAAAAGCGACCTTGTTCCCGGGGTGTTGCAGGTGGGGCAGAGCACCGGGGCATCGTCTCCCATCGGTGTGAGGGGGGCGTCCCACTCGTGTCCGCGTCGGCAGCGGAACCGGTGAGAAACCATCTCATAATTGCCGCCGGCGATTCTTACCGCCCGGCCGTTCAGGAGAGCATCGGCGATTTTCCGGCGGGCCGAAGATAAGACCCTCTGAAAGGTCGGCCGTGAGACGTTCATTTTTTTTGAGGCCGGCTCCTGCTCCATCCCTTCAAGGTCCTTCAGGCGCAGGGCTTCGGCCTCCTCCAGGGAGAGATGGATCTCTTTGAGAGACCTCATCGGCGTACCGGCCGGCTTGAAATATGTTACTCCCGGCATGTAAGCGATACGCCGGGACTTTTGCGGTCTGGGCATTATTATATTTTCCCTCGTAGATTATGGGCATATGCTCATAATTAATGATAGCATACATATATTTAAAATGCAATAGTATCCCTTTGCTTAACGCGGCGCTTAAAGGGATAGTCAGGAACATAGCTGGCGGTTATTCGTGGTCCATGCCCCAACTTTCAAATACGTGCTTGTAAAGGTCCGGCTGGGGGAAATCCGGCCTCATCATCATTTGTTCATGGGCGAACCCGGACTCGTTTTTATCAAATTCCCTTAGACCCTCTGTCAATTCGGCAAATTTCCCCACGGGCACCGAAAACATCATTTCACCCGCGATAGTCAGCGCCCGCGCGTATTCGCCGGGGTCGGGGAGGTTGACCCAATACTCGTTGTTCAACATTGTATCCACCACGGAACTGGCGCAGGAGAAAGGAAACAGGTTAGTTTTTACAAGCGGTCTATCTTCGTTTTTTAACGAAAGGAGGATAATGCGGAGTTGATTGGTATCACAGTAAATAATCACGACATCCGGCTCGAAGGTAGCCTTGGCTAGCGGGGCGGTAAGGATACCGATATACTTGCCATATTCAAAACAGACATATGGGTTCTGGACCCTGGCAGCAGGGTCGTCCGGCTTGGGTACCAGCCCGTAGACTATCACGGGACCCGGGCACCAGTTGTCTTCTTTCAACATGGCTACCGTAACTCTATCGCGGCGGGAAAGGGCAAAAGCCTGGCACTGGGCGTAGTGATGGCCGCGGTCTTTTTTGGGGCGCAGGGCGTCGGCAGGGATGTCCTCTTCTTTCTCAAGCATCTTTACAGCAATCGGCGATGTATGCAATCCCAGCAGTCTCTCCAGTTCTTCACCATATCCGTTGAATTCTTTTAGCGTCGTCACGTGCTTTTCCCCCATATATTTTAGTATTGGCAGTTACATTATGAATACTGCGGGGCTGTTTTGCAAGAACCTGTAAAAAGGGGGAGCGGCCGGCTCCCCCTCTGATTAAATCGATTGTTCTTGTTAACGTTTGCCCCTTTATTCCGACCTTAATGCTTCTATGGGGTTGAGTCGGGAGGCGTTCCAAGCGGGGTAAAAACCGAAGAATAGCCCGATGCCGACCGATACGGAGACCGCCAGGATAACTATATCGGGAGTTACCAGGGTTGTCATTATTCCCATTTTGGCGATGGCATACGAGATTCCCCACCCCGCAATAACCCCGATGATGCCGCCGGCGAACGAAAGGAAGGCCGCTTCGATGAGAAACTGGCCCCAGATATCGCGTTCACGCGCTCCCAGCGCCTTGCGGATGCCTATCTCGCGAGTCCTCTCCAGCACCGAGACCAGCATGATATTCATCACGCCGATGCCACCCACCAGCAGGGAAATGGCGGCAATCGCCCCCAGGAGAAGGGTCATTGTGCCCATAGCTTCGGAGAGTGTACTGGCTATTTCCTCGGTGGACATGATATTAAAATCGTCGTCGGCAGTGATAGCCAGATGGTGACGCGTGCGGAGTAGACTGGTAATAGAATCGATGACATTCTGTGTTTGTGTCTCATCGCTTACGGTCAGAGATACAGCTGAAACGATACGGCCGCCCTGTGGTGTCCGCGGCTGGGCAACCGTCTGTTGCATGGCGGTTAAAGGTATGAAGACGATGTCATCCGATGAGCCGAACATAAATCCTTTGCTCTCCAGAACGCCGATGACGCGCACGATAATCGTGCCCATACGTATCTGTTGACCGATGGGGTCGGTGTCGCTGAACAGTGTATCGGCGATGTTGCTGCCAAGCACGACTACCTTGTTACCGCGCTGGTAATCATCATAAGAGAAGAAAGTCCCGCCGGCCATTTCCAGGTTGTTTACCGCTATGTATTCCGGGGTAGTACCGGTTACTTGTGAGTTCGTATTGCTGCCCCCGTACACCAGTTGCAGGCTGCTGGTGTAGGAAGGGGCTACGGCGGATATGTTGGAGACCTGCTCCGATATTGCCTGGGAGTCCTCTATCGTCAGCGTTTGTGACATGCCACCCCTGACGCCGCCGAAGGTGAACGCGCCGGGACGGACGGTAATCAGGTTCGAGCCCAGGTTTTGTATGTTGGAAAGAATCTGCTCCTCGGCGCCCCG
>DAOUDZ010000056.1:0-4676 GCA_034430575.1 Dehalococcoidales bacterium | reverse complement strand
CAATTACTATCGAGTCCGTCCTCGGTCTCGGTGAAATGATTGTCTCCGGAGATGTCACCCCGGACCACTATCTCGTTAACAAAGCCGATATGAAAATCCTGGCAAAGGAAATTAAAAAGCAGGAATGGAAACTCGTTAAGAAGGCCGGCGCTCACGGCAAGCTGGACAATGTGAAGATTGACCTCACCCCCGAGGAGCAGGCCCGCCAGAAGATAACCGATACTGAAATAGTCAAGCTCGCTAAAATTGGAAAACAGCTTGAAGACCATTACGGGTTCCCTCAGGATATCGAATGGGCTACCGAAAAGGGTGAAATTTACATCGTGCAGACACGCCCCGTTACCACTATCAAAGAGACAACCGAGGCCGCCCATGATATTGACGCCCCGGTGCTGGTATCTGGGGCCGCCGCCAGCCCGGGCGTGGCCTACGGGCCGGTAAAAATAGTCCCGGACCCGTCCCAGATAGATAAGGTGCTGGAGGGAGACGTGCTGGTGGCGGAAATGACCACGCCGGACTTCGTTCCGGCGATGAAGCGGGCGGCGGGCATCGTTACCGACCGCGGCGGGCGTACCGCCCATGCCGCTATTGTAAGTCGTGAACTCGGCATACCATGCATCGTCGGCTGCGAGAACGCTACCGCCACCCTGAAAGACGGCCAGGTAATAACGGTCGACGGGAGCAACGGCAAGGTCTACGAGGGCAAGATTGAGATTCATACCGATGTCAAGGTACGCGCCCGGGGAGAAGTCAAGACCAGGACTAAACTGCTCGCTAACCTGGCCCAGCCGGATATTGTCGACCGTGTCGCTAGTAGAGACGTCGACGGCATCGGCCTGCTGCGCGCCGAGTTCATGGTCGCCGAAATCGGCGAACACCCCAGCGCCATGATTGAAGATGGCCGCGGCAACGAGTTCACCGAAAAACTCGCCCACGAGCTGATGAAATTCGCCAAAGCGTTCCACCCGCGTCAGGTGGTCTACCGCACCAACGATTTTAAGTCCAACGAATATAAAGCCCTCAAGGGCGGCGAGAAGTATGAAGAAGACGAAGAGAATCCCATGATAGGCTACCGCGGCGCTTCGCGTTACATCACCGATATCGAGACTTTCAAGCTGGAACTGGCCGCCATCAAGAAGGTCAGGAAGCAGTACGATAACCTCTGGGTCATGATTCCCTTCGTCCGCACGGTATCGGAGCTGGAGGGTACCGTTAAAATCATGGCTGGAGAGGGACTGAAACGCTCCGATACCTTCAAGCTCTGGATGATGTGCGAGGTGCCCTCCAACGTTATCCTGCTGGAGAAATTCCTGGCGGTCGGCGTCGACGGGGTCTCCATCGGCTCCAACGACCTTACCCAGCTAACGCTGGGCATCGACCGCGACAGCTCCAAACTGGCCGCAACCTTCGATGAGCGTAACGAGGCCGTTATGATGTCCATCGAGAAGGTGGTCAGAACCTGTAAGTCGCTGGGCGTTACCTGCTCCATCTGCGGGCAGGCCCCCTCCGTTTACCCCGAAATCACCCAAAAACTGGTGGAGTGGGGCGTTACCTCGGTCTCCGTCAGCCCCGATATGATTGACATTACCCGCGATATCATCGCCGCGGCAGAGGCAAAACTGGGCGTCAAGTAATCGGCAGTTGGATAAGCAAACAGGAGTACCGGAAGGACTTGTAAAAACCGGCCGGCAGGTACTAAACTGGGCATGAGGTGATTGAACGGTTAAAAATCCGCGAAATGAGCGAGGAGAGGGAAGAAAGCCTCTCGCTTCATGCTGTTAAAAGCAGGCTATCGCGTGGCCGTGAGCGACCCGAGCCGCTTGACGCGGTACGCACCGCTTTTCAGCGCGACCGCGACCGTATTATCCACAGCAAGTCGTTCCGCCGCCTCAAGCACAAGACGCAGGTCTTCATCGCTCCCCTCGGCGACCACTATGTCACCCGGCTCACCCACACGCTGGAGGTCTCCCAGATAGCCCGCACCATATCCCGCGCCCTAAACCTTAACGAAGACCTCACGGAGGCGATAGCCCTGGGACACGACTTGGGGCATACGCCTTTCGGCCACGTGGGAGAGGACATACTCGACGAACTCTATCACGGCGGATTCCGCCACAACGAGCAGAGCCTGCGCGTCGTAGACCTCCTGGAAAAAGACGGTCACGGACTGAACCTCACCTGGGAGGTCAGGGACGGCATCGTCAACCACTCAAAGTCGGGCGTGGCCGTCCTGGGTGATGATTGGGGTGAAGTGAATACGCTGGAGGGGGAGGTGGTCAAGATTTCGGACATGGTCGCCTACATCAACCACGACATCGGCGACGCTATCCGGGCGGAAATCCTCACCGAACGCGACCTGCCCCTGGAAGCCGTCCGGGTACTGGGGCTTTCCCACTCGCAGCGCATCAACACGCTGGTCTCCGATATTATCCAGAGTTCGTGGGATGTCCGCACTTGTGATATAATTATAGAGAGACCCGCCATTAAAATGAGCCCCCAGGTGCTGGCGGCCGCCGATATTTTACGTGATTTTCTCTTCGAGCGAGTTTATAATCCGCGTTCCGCCGGGGAGGAAAGCCGAAGAGCGGAAGAAGTGGTGCGGTTCCTCTACCGGTACTTTAACGAACACGACGATAAGATGCCGGTGGAATACCGACTCTACAGCGATGCCACCGACCGGCGGGTCGTCGACTATATCGCCGGCATGACCGACCAATACGCTTTAAGGCTGGCGGAAGAACTTAAGGGTTAAATTTCAGATGGCTAAAACAAAACTCGATAATGGCGCAATCGTTTTTATTTCGCCGGATGCAGAAAAAACGGCGGGATATTATCACGACGTATTCGGCTGCAGGGTGGTTAAGCATTACGAAAATGAAGAAAAGTTTGCTGCCCTCTACCGGGATAAAGTCGAAATCATCGTCGTTCAAGCCGAAAAGGGCGATGTCATCTCGAATCTTGAAAGGTATGGCGCCGGCTACGATGCGTATCTAGACCCGGAAGATGTCGCCGGGGTGGATATTATTTATGGCGAGCTTAAACAGAAAGGTGCCAATATCGTAAGAGAACCGGCCGTTACCACTTACGGTTGCTATGAGTTTGTGGTGAAAGACATCGACGGTAGGCTAATCGGAATCGGAAGGATTAAAGACAACGCCACCTTTTTCAAAAGTTGAACCGGATTTAGCCGGGGGATTAAGCGGGTTGAAGCAGGGTGGGGAAAACTCCGGGCTAAGCCACAGATGCAGCGAGGGCGGCAGGGTGGGAATAGATATCACCGCAGGGGGTGAGGTAGATACAATCCTCCCAACTTAATTAAGATGATTACCATAATTGATTATAACGCCGGCAATATAAAAAGCGTCCAGCGTGCCTGCGCCGAGGTCGGCGTACCGGCCACCGTCACCAGCGACCCCGCCGCCGTGGCGAAAGCGGAGAAAATAATATTCCCGGGGGTCGGTGCCACCCCCAGCGCTATGGCATACCTGGGAAAAACGGGACTGGACGACGCCCTGAAGAACGTCTTCAAGGCGGGAATCCCGATTCTGGGGATTTGCCTCGGGGCGCAGATTATTCTGGAAAGCTCCGAGGAAGGCAACCGGAAATGCCTCGGACTGGTAGCGGGGAAAACCGTCCGTTTCAAGCTCGAAGATAAGCTGCTTAAGATACCGCACATGGGCTGGAATGAAGTTACGATAGTCCAACCCCACCCCCTGCTGGACGGCATAAAGTCGGGCGACGAGTTTTACTTCGTCCACTCGTATTATCCGCAACCGGCCGATAAGAAAGACGTCTATGCTGTCTCCAGTCACGGCGGCGACTTCTGCGCGGCGCTGGGAAGCCGCAACCTGTTCGCCACGCAGTTCCACCCGGAAAAGAGCGGGCGGCTCGGCCTGCAAATGCTGGAACGGTTTACGAGGTGGGACGGCGCCTTGACAGCTTAATCGGGAGAGGGTATAAAATATCAGCCATGCTTAGTAAAAGATTGGTGGTATGTCTCGATGTGCGCGGCGGCAAGCTCGCCAAGAGCATCAAGTTCGTCGATACGAAGGATATCGGCGACCCCATCGCCAAGGCCCGCGAGTACTACGAGGGCGGAGTCGACGAGCTTGTCTTCTACGATATTACCGCCTCGCGGGAGAACCGCGATATCATGATTAACTTCGTGGAGGAAGTTGCCCGGCAGATTTTCATTCCCTTCTCGGTAGGCGGGGGCATCCGCTCCGTGGAAGACGCTACTAGGCTGCGCAACGCCGGCGCCGAGAAGGTAAACGTCAACACGGCCGCCGTCAAGCGCAAGGAGCTTATCACGGAAATAGCCGACGCCATCGGCTCGCAGAGCGCCATCCTCTCGATGGATATCAGGAAAGTAACCCCGACAAAAGAGATGCCTTCGGGATATGAAATCGTCGTCAATGGCGGCGTTACCCCCACGGGCATTGACGCGCTGTGGTGGGCGAAAACCGGCGAGGAACTGGGCGCCGGCGAGATGGTCATCAACTCCATCGACGCCGACGGCACCAGGGACGGCTATGAAATAAATCTTACGCGGATGATTGCCGACTCCGTAGGCATTCCCGTCATCGCTTCGGGTGGGGCCGGTAAGCCGGGGCACCTCTACGACGTTCTTACGGAAGGTCACGCCGATGCCGCCCTGGTGGCCTCCATCGTCCACT
>DAOUDZ010000055.1:0-7429 GCA_034430575.1 Dehalococcoidales bacterium | reverse complement strand
TCTACAGCGACCTGGTAGGCGAGCGCGGCATACTGATGGGAGCGCTGGCGGGCGTCATGGAAGCGCAGTACGACACGCTTCGAAAGCACGGACACAGTCCCAGCGAAGCCTTTAACGAGACGGTGGAAGAGCTAACGGAAAGCCTCATCCGGCTCGTCGCCGAGAACGGCATGGACTGGATGTACGCCAACTGCTCGGCGACCGCCCAGCGGGGCGCCCTGGACTGGAAGCCCAGGTTCAAGGAAGCCGTTATGCCGGTCTTCAAGGAGCTTTACGAGAGGGTAGCCTCCGGGGCCGAGACGGCGCGGGTCATTTCCGCCTGCGGCAAATCCAACTATAAAGAGCTGCTGGGGAA
Source organism: Dehalococcoidales bacterium (assembly GCA_034430575.1). Classification (GTDB taxonomy): domain Bacteria; phylum Chloroflexota; class Dehalococcoidia; order Dehalococcoidales; family RBG-16-60-22; genus JAFGPF01. Next base: position 7,074 of record DAOUDZ010000055.1, on the reverse strand, counting down.
AGAGCTGGCGGTCATGGGCAACTCCGAGATGTGGCGGGCAGGGAAAGCCACCCGGGACCTGCGCCCCAAGGAAGAAGCCAGGAGCGACCTGAAATCCGCGAAAGGCACGGCAGGCAGACAATCGAACTAATCCTGCGGTTTAAATATATAATAATGTCATTCTCGGGCTTGACCCGGGAATCCAGCTTTCGCTGGAATGACAATTGTTGAAAAGCTGGAATGCCATTATTGCACTTACCTTATGACAAGTGTTAGAATGGCAGTAAGCGGGGTACGTTCCGACAAGGGGTAAGGTGTGTTTACCGGAATTATCGAAGAGGCTGGTAGTGTTGTTTCCGTTCCGGCGGGAAAGCTGGTCATTGCCGCCGGCAAGGTCCTCGATGGGGTACAGTCCGGCGGGAGTATCGCCGTCAACGGCATCTGCCTGACGATAACCGAATTTACCGATAAGACTTTCGCCGTGGACGTCATGCCGGAAACCCTCAAACGCACCAACCTGGGAAGACTTCGTCCCGGAGACAGGGTCAACCTGGAGAGACCGATAGGGCTGGGAGGGGAAATAGGCGGACACCTGGTGCAGGGGCATATCGACGACATTGGCAGGGTAGCCTCGATTACCCGAGAAGGCGAGGCGGTGCTGATGAAATTCGAAGCACCGCCCGACGTAATGCGTCATATCGTGCCCAAGGGCTTTATCGCCGTGGACGGCACGAGCCTGACGGTAGTCGATAAAGACGCCACCTCATTCTTGGTATCAATCGTCGGCTACACCCGCGAGCATACGATACTGGCCGACAGGAAGACAGGCGACGCGGTCAACCTGGAAGCGGATATCATCGGCAAATACGTGGCGGAGTTTATGAAGCCGCAGGACCGCGGCATTACCGCAGATTTTTTACAGGAGCACGGATTTACCGTAAACTGACCGCTCCTGACAGGTTAGGAGAAACATAAAATGGGACTGGCAACTATTCCGGAAGCAATCGAAGATATTAAGGCTGGCAAGTTCGTCATTGTCGTTGACGACGAGGACAGGGAGAACGAAGGCGACCTGGTCATGGCCGCCGACAAGGTTACGCCTGAAGCTATCAACTTTATGGCGGTGAACGGTCGCGGCCTTATCTGCATGCCCGTCACCGGCGAACGTCTGGACGAACTGAAGATACCCATGATGGTAAGCAACAATACCTCGAACTTCGGCACCGCCTTCACGGTATCGGTCGAAGCCAAGCACGGCACGAGCACCGGTATTTCGGCGGCGGACAGGGCGCAAACGGTGAAGGTTATCATCGACCTCAAGACCAGGCCCGAGGACCTGGTTATGCCGGGGCACATGTTCCCCCTGCGCGCCAGGGACGGCGGCGTCCTGGTGAGGGCGGGGCAAACCGAGGCAACGGTCGACCTGACCAAGCTGGCTGGACTTTACCCTGCCGGCGTCTGCTGCGAAATCATGAATGAGGACGGCACCATGGCCCGCATGCCCCAGCTTGAAAAAATCGCCGCGAAACTGGAACTTAAAATAGTCAGCGTGGCCGACCTTATCGCCTACCGCTACCGCCACGAAAGACTGGTGCAGAGGGTCGCCGAGGCTAAACTCCCGACGCCCTACGGCAATTTTACGGTTATCGCCTATAAGAGCCAGACCGACCCCGCCGAGCACCTGGCGATGGTAATGGGGGACGTGGCTACCGAGGACCCGGTACTGGTGCGGGTGCACAGCCAGTGCCTTACCGGAGACGTTTTTCACAGTCTGCGGTGCGATTGCGGCGAACAGATACAGATAGCCATGCAGAATATAGAGCGGGAAGGACGCGGCGTTATCCTTTACATGAGACAGGAAGGCAGGGGCATAGGCATTCATAACAAGATAAAGGCTTACGCCCTCCAGGACGAGGGGCTGGATACCGTGGAGGCTAATCTCTCCCTAGGTTTCAAAGCCGACCAGCGGGATTACGGAGTGGGGGCACAGATTCTGGCCGACCTGGGCATACGCAACATGCGGCTGATGACCAATAACCCCAAGAAAATGAGCGGGCTGGCAAGCTACGGACTGACCATCACCGAGCAGTTGCCCATCACCACCAAACCTAACCAGTACAATCGCCGCTACCTGCAGACCAAACAGAAAAAAATGGGGCATCTCCTCAAGGTGTCCGATGCCGATAGCGATTAATACATAAGGAGATAACTATGAGCAAGAGTTATGAGGGCAATTTACTGGGGAAGGGTCTTAAGTTCGGACTGGTTGTCTCGCGTTTTAACGAGTTCTTCAGCAAGAAGCTGCTCGAAGGTGCCGAGGACGCCCTGCTCCGCCACGGGGTCGCCGAAACCGACATGGAAATCGCCTGGACGCCCGGTTCTTTCGAGATACCGCTGATTGCCCAGAAAATGGCGGAGTCGAAGAAGTATGACGCCGTCATTTGCCTGGGGGCCGTGATTCGCGGCGGCACGCCTCACTTCGATTACATTGCCGCCGAGGTCACCAAGGGCATCGCCAAGGTTAACATGGATACCGGGGTGCCGGTTATCTACGGAGTAATCACCACCGATACGCTGGAGCAGGCCATAGAACGCTCCGGAACGAAAGACGGCAACAAGGGCTTCGATGCGGCGGTCAGCGCCATCGAAATGGCCAACCTAGTTAAAGCTATCGGTTAGGCGCCGTCGGATAGCACTGTTTACGCTATTAAAATATACCCGGGCAGCCTGAAATAGAGGGAAAAGAATCAAGATAACAGGTCGGTACTTCAAAACCGGTGTTAGTTCGTTATTCTCCTACTCCGTAACTTTATAGACGGTGTCTCCCACCCTCACCCTGTCGGGGACCTTGATACCGACGGAATCGCCTTTCTTAGCCTTATCGACGTCGGCATTATCAATCTGCATCGAGTCAATGTCCATCTCGATATCCGTGGTGTGTCCCTTGATGTGTATCCTGTCCCCTACTTTCAGCGTCCCGGTCATATCAATCCCGGCAACTACCGGACGGGCAAAGAAGTCCATCACCTTTCCTACTTCTTTTTCAGCCATTTGATTCCCCTCCTCTGATAGCATTAAGCGACCCGTACTTTGTATTCAGGATTATACCCCTCAATTTACCGTAAATCAACATACTCATGTATTTTGCCCATTAACTTTGACATATTTACTCTTTGAGACATATAATGAGTCTGACTTTATCATTCAGGGGACTTAAGATTTGGCAAAGAAAGAAGATTTTAAAACCGCTAAAGACGATTCCGAATCAGACATTGAACGAATCGTTCAGCGCATAGATATGCTGGACCAGCGTCTGGATAACGTCGATTCCATAGTATCGGCAGTCGCCGAAAGGGTAATGAGTCAGCCGATTACCCTCAACGTTACCTGCTCAAAATGCGGGCAGAAGATAGAAATCGCCATTATAGGCACCGAGAAGCCAAGTCGATAATATCTTTATGTTAACCGGGCTTCGTCCTCCCAGCCAGACAAGCTCCGACCATTCATCTCCTCCCATCCTTTTTAACAATATCCACAACGAAGGATAGCGCCAGTGCCCCAGCTGATAATAATCATCATCTATTTTGCGATAATGCTTATCATCGGAGCGGTCAGCCGCAGGAAAGCGCGGCGTGCGGATGACTTCTTCGTGGCGGGGCGAAAAGGCTCTTCATTATTTATCGTAGGTTCGCTGCTGGCTACGGTCATCGGGGGTTCGGCCACGGTGGGCATGGCCGGACTGGGCTTTCAGCGCGGCCTGACCGGCGCCTGGTGGCTGCTGGCAGGCAGCATCGGCCTGATAGCGCTGGGGATATTTTTCGCCAGGAGAGTCAGGAAATACGCCCTCTTTACCCTCCCCGAACTGATAGAAAAGCAATACGACCGGCGCGTGGCCTTCGCCTCCTCGGTGCTTATCGTCGTCGCCTGGATAGGCATCATCGCCGCCCAGATTATCGCCGCCGGCAAGATAATGAGCATCCTGGGAATCGGCAGTCCGACCCTCTGGATGGCAGTCTTTTCCTTCGTCTTTATTGCGTACACCGTGCTGGGCGGCCAGCATTCCGTCATCCGCACCGACCTTTTTCAGTCGGTAATAATCTTCGGTGGGATTTTTGCCGGCCTGGGACTGCTGCTTTCACGACTGGGGGGCTGGGACGGACTGCAAGGCTCACTGTCACCGGATATGTTTTCATTTCCCGTTAGCTCACAGTTCGGCGGGGCCGAACTCGCCTCCCTGCTGCTGGTGGTGGGGCTGACCTATGTCGTAGGGCCGGACATGTACTCGCGGATATTTTGCTCTAAAGACAGCAATACGGCGCGTTCGTCCGCGCTATGGACGGCAGGACTTATCATACCCATAGCCTTTGCCGTTACGCTGATGGGCATGGGGGCCGCCGTCCTTTTCCCGGGAATCGCGGCGGAGCAGGCCCTCCCGATGGTCGTCAGCGAGGTATTTTCGCCGCTTATCGGCGGCATCGTCTTGGCGGCGCTGCTCTGCGCCATGATGTCCTCCGCAGATACCACCCTGTTGAGCGCCGGCACCATACTGACGGTGGATATTATCGGCGGATTTCGTTCATCCGAACGAAATAACATCCTCCCCCGGTCACGCTGGCTGATAATAGCGCTGGGTATTATCTCGCTGGTCGTGGCTTTACTGCTCAAGGGAATAATCAGCGCCCTGCTGTTTGCCTATACGGTCTATACCTGCGGGGTGATTCTGCCGGTGATGGCCGGGTTCTTTAAGAACAGGCTCAAAGTAACCGCTTCAGGGGCGCTGGCGGCGCTTATCGGCGGCGGGGTTTTAGGAATCATCAGCAAGCTGGCAGAGGTAAAGTACCTCGACCTCGGGGCGCTGGCAACGAGCGCGTGTCTCCTCTTGCTGGTAAGCTTCATAGATAACCGGATAAAAAGGCGGCGCGCCTAGACGGGCACACGGCGGGTATATCGACCGAAGGCAATGGTGCAAACGAGCACCACAGCCGCCGTAAAGTAAAAGGCGTATTCAATACCCAGTAAATCTGCCGCCAGCCCGGCCAGAATCGGTCCGACGGACATGCCCACACCCATGCCCATATTGAACATGGCCATAGACACGCCCATACCGTATTTCCTTCCCTCTTCGATTACAAGGGCCGAAGCGGACGGTAAAGCCGTAGCGTCCCCGATAATAGCGATGGCAAGAAAAACCATCAACGACCAGAAGCCGACAGCTTGAGGAATCAGGGCCATGGAAATTAATATACCGATACTCCCGATAATCACAATCAGCTGTTTATTAAACCTGTCGGCGAGCCGGCCGCTGAATATCTGTATCAACCCCGCCCCCAGGACAAGGACGGATAATATCGTCCCGATAAGAGACGGCCTTAGACCGATGGTCAGACCGGCAAAGAGGGGAATGAAAGTCTGCACGACGCCCCGGTGAGACGCATCGCCAATCTGGAAGCTAAAGAGTCCCCTGCTTAATTTACTCCGCGCCATTTTCAAATAGGAAGACTCCGGAGCAGTCTCTTTTTCCCGGCGGGTAACCTCCGGCAGGAAGAAGGCGACACACAGGAATGCCAGCACGTTAAGCCCACCCATAACATAGAAAGCGGAATCCATCCCAAAATAATCGGTCAGAATTCCACCCATAAGGGGACCGCAGCCCCAGCCTATCAAAAACGTGGCGTTAAAGAATCCCATCCACTTCCCTTCTTCACCCTCCGGAGTGAGGTCGCCGATATAGGCCTGGGCAATGGGCTGAATAAAAGCGGAAGCCCCGCCCTGCAACAGCCGTATCACCAGCAGACTGAATACATCATTCGCGAGGACATAGGCAAAAGAGGTCACGGCGAAAGTCAACAGGCCGCCGCTGATAATCAGCTTGCGACCGCGCCGGTCCGACAGCCTGCCGACGAAGGGCAGGATAACCGTACGGGAAATTGCGTAACCGGCAAAGATAACGCCGATCCAGATACCGGTGGCGCCCAGGTTTTTGGCATAAATTGGCAGCAGCGGCGCGATGATGCCGATGCCGACCATAGAGGAAAAGATGGATAAACCCAGGATGGGGAAAATTTTATTTATCGTGTGGGGCATAAATTAGTCTAGCAGTCCAGGGGCATACCTGTAAAATAGCCATACATTACCTGCCCAGCCAACCCCGCCCTTTCAGCAGAACCCGATTGCGTTCGTAGCTAATCGCTGATATAATTAATCTTGTGAATGCAGAAAATAAACTGGAAACCATGCGCCACTCGGCCTCGCACGTCCTGGCCGAGGCCGTCCTATCACTATTTCCGGACGCCAAATTCGGCATCGGCCCGTCGATAGAAAACGGCTTCTATTACGATTTCGATTTGCCGCGCACGCTGACGCCCGAAGACCTGCCGGTTATCGAAGAGAAGATGCGTGAGATAATCAAGGCGGATTTACCCTTTTCTCACCGAGAGATTACCAAGGCGGAGGCCAGAAAGCTGTTCGCGTCACAGCCCTACAAGCTGGAACTGATTGAAGAAATCCCGGACGACAAGGTAGGCGTTTACGAGCAGGGCAACTTCATCGACCTGTGCCGGGGGCCACATATCAACTCGACGGGCAAGATAAAGGCTTTTAAGCTGACCAACATTGCCGGGGCTTACTGGCGGGGCAACGAGCGCTTTCCCATGCTGCAGAGGATTTACGGCACCGCCTTCAACAGCCAGAAGGAGCTCGATGTGCACCTGGCGATTATTGAAGAGGCCAAGAAGCGCGACCACCGCAGGCTGGGCAAGGAACTGGACCTGTTCCTGACGCCCAAGGAAATCGGCGGCGGACTCGTTATCTACACGCCCAAGGGCGGGCGTATCCGCACCGTAATCGAGGACTTCTGGAGGCAGGAGCATTTCGCCAACGGATATGAAATTCTCTACACCCCGCATATCGGTTTGAGCACTCTCTGGCAAACCAGCGGTCACCTGGACTTTTACCAGGAGAACATGTATTCACCCATCACCATCGACGAGCAGGAATATTACTTAAAGCCGATGAACTGCCCGTTCCACATGCTCGCTTATAAATCCCAGATACGCTCCTACCGCGATTTACCTTTACGCTGGGCAGAGCTGGGCA
>DAOUDZ010000054.1:0-1594 GCA_034430575.1 Dehalococcoidales bacterium | reverse complement strand
GAGGAACCGGATGAAGAAGAAAGGGTAACGGAGATAAGACCGCTGTATTTCAAAGTCGTGCATGTTTTTGATATCAGCCAGACCGAGGGCAAGCCACTGCCCGAGTTCGAGGTGCCGGCGCTGACCGGTGAGGCGAACGATGAACTCTTTACCGAAGTACTCAAGCTGGCCGAATCGCAGGGGCTGGATGTCAGCTTCGAGTCGAGACCCGGCCAGGATCCGGCCATTAAGGGAATGTACTCGGGAAAGATGATCTGGATTAGACCTGAGGAGTCCCGGGCACAGCAGCTAAAGACCATGCTTCACGAGATAGCGCACTACTATTCCGAGGGAGTGTTCCGGATGTCGCGGCGTAGTGCGGAAACAATTGCCGAGAGTGTGGCCTTTACCGTTGGAGCTCACTTTGGCTTCGATACCGGTGTCAGGTCGTTTCCCTACGTGGCGCTGTGGGCCGAAGATAAGAAGGTGCTGGAGCAGAACCTGGCGGATATCCGTAAGGTCTCCACGAAGATTATCGATGCCCTGGCTTCGGAAGCAGCGAAAGTGATGGCGGCGAAATAGGGATTATGCATGGTTATTGAGCTAAGACCAACCAGAGGCGGTTTTTTAAGGCCTTTCGGCTGTGGCTGGTTTATCCGGGAGTTTCTGCTGGGTAAAGGCCCGGAAAGCTCGCGTACTATCGATCCGGAACACGGCGCCGCCCAGTCCGACATTAACTATGAGTACAAGGAAGCCCTGGCTCGGGCAACTGCCAGGGAACGTGCTGAACGGATTATCAGTCGTATGGTGCTAAGCGGCGCCGACGTTACTGAAGAGCAGGCAGAGCTAATCTATGAACGTGAGCTTAAGAAGTTATCCCGCAAGTTTACCCACATGCGATATCACTCGTTCCTGATGTACTTCGGGGTGCTCAAGCGCCTGGGCTGGGTCGAGACAACCGGTCAGACTGAGGCTTCTGCCGTTCAAGATAACTACCCGCCAGCTCCGGACCGGACTTACTACCGTCTCACAAAGAAGGGCGTTGAAGCTGGCGATGAGCTGTGGTCCAACCCCCTCTTTACACTGTACCCTGAAATCGGCCCCAGCCATATGAAGAGACCTGATTAACCAGGGTTACATACTTATCGCTTACCCAGAATTGAAGTCAGTGTTTCCGCCAGTTCCTCCGGTCTCTGCGAACCTATCAGCAGGTGTTTCCCGCTAGAAAGCTTAAGCTGCACTCCGCGGTTGCCGCTACCTGTGCCTAGTTCAGTATATGGTTTATCGTCTTCTTCAGCACTTCAATATCAAGGGGTTTGGTGATATGCGGAACCTTGGCTTTCTCCAGAAAATCGCGGGTTGTGCTTTCCATGATGTCTCCGGTAATGAACATTACCCTCCGTGTCAGCGCCGGGGCTATTTCTTCAATATGGCGGTATAGCTCAATGCCGCTCATGCCCGGCAGTTTAATGTCCAGCAGGATAAGGCTGTACCTTTCCGTCTTGAGTCTTTCCAGGGCGGTATCGGCGTTGTTTATTGTTTCTACGCTGTGCCCCATGTCGGTTAGCAGGCGGTGGAGGAAAGTGAGAATAGCCTCCTCATCATCTACCACCAG
>DAOUDZ010000053.1:0-10845 GCA_034430575.1 Dehalococcoidales bacterium | reverse complement strand
ACAGTGACGCCCGGCGCCTATGCTTTTTTGATTTCACCATCTGTAATTCGTAAAACCGTATCTTTTCCCCTGTCACAACCTTCATCCACGTTTACCGACGGCAAGCCATCCGTTACTCGGACAGGCTGCTAGTGTATGCTCAAATCTTGTGTGAGTTGCAGCCGGATATGTTAAGTATGTTAGAGCTGTCTGGTGAATCCGCCGTAATCGCTGCATAAGAGGGCTATCTATGATGTTAACTTCGTGTGGATAAAAGATATTGTGCCCTAAAATAGCATCGCGAATTATCTTATCACTGCGTATTTTTAAAGGCGTGTACCCTTTCAGGAGTTCCTTCAGAAAATTTTCTACACCACTCTCGAAATCTTCAGTGGTAACAGGCATTATTCCTTCTTTAAGGCTTCGCTGTACAACTGGTCGAATTCATCGGCTAGGTTCACTAACTCATCTTGCTCGGTTTTATTTCTCCGCTTGTTTATTGATTCCCTTATTAGTTCTAACTTCGCTGCAGTTATCTTCATATATCTATAAAAGGGATTCTCTACTGCCATGATACCATCTGCTCCAAGGTTAAAAAGAATATCCTCAAGCGATCCAGAAATAGGCACAGTATCTGCAGGGCCGTAGGTAAAACTCATATCTCGCAACCAAGTAGGATATCTGTCACGTAATTTAGCAAACGCCCTATATACTGCTTGAATTCTCAATCGTCTAGCGTACTTCTTTTCCCTTTCACTTTGAAAACAAAACGCAGCTAATATGGCATCTACTAACCGTAATTCATCTTCAGAGGATTCTTTGGCCTTCGCTTTCTTTGCATTTGAAGATACCATTTACTTCCCCCTTTTCAATTAGTTTGCCTCGTGAACAATGTTCCCCATTTACTGTAAAACGGGAAATGTCCCATTATAGCACATGCGTTCTAACAAAGTCAATGTTTGTGCAATCCAGTTTAACATACCACGAGTTGCTTTTCTATCCTTCGCTTTCATCACTTTTATATTTTTTAATTTCCTTAAGCACCTGCCTCAGGAGTATCATTCCTGCTATGTCAGCTTCACTACGGTTCCAAAATGGGCTGTCTTCCAAAGCCTGTAACTCACGTATTTGCTCTTTTAAATCAGGAGCGTCTTCTTTGATCTCGTACGAAAATGTTCCTCTGTCTCGCATTTTTGGGCTACCATAATTTCGTGACATATTTTGCATTACATTACTTTGCTTCATTTTGCATCAATGCACATCACTTTAATGTACTTTAACACATACCAAGCTCCTTGTCAATAGTTATTAGACTGTATGCTTACAACGCATTTACGCCTTCAGCTTCTTGACCAAGCCTACAACGTTCTTGCCGAAGTTCCAGGCGGTGTTCAGCCCTTCCTCGTCCTGGCTGACTTCGCCTTTCTCACGGCCGAAGGCCATGTTCCAGTAGGTGGAGCCGGGATTGATTATCTGCATCATATGAAACCAGAACAGGAGCTCGGCAAAGGTGAAGTTCTGACCGCCGCGGCGGGCTACCACGAGGGGACCCCCCACCTTCCCTTTGAAAACCCCCTTGCCCCGCGACATGTATCCCGCCCTCTCCAGGAACCCTTTCACCAGCGAAGTGGACGAGCCATAGTAGACCGGAGAGGCCACAACGATGGCGTCTGCCTCTACCATTCTGGCGTAGACGGGCTGAAGGTCATCCTCAATGGAGCAGCCTTCATGGTCGGAACAGTAGCCGCAGGCATTACACCCTCTAATATCCAGTCCAGCTAGGCTGACCAGCTCCGTGTCCAGCCCCTCCTCGGCGATAGCTTTCAGGCAGTGGGCGGTTAATACTTCCGAGTTTCCACCTTTCCGGGGGCTGCCGACGATTCCAATAGCTTTCAACGTTTATGTCCTCCTTCTATGCGTATAGCTTATGCTCTTTAATATAATCGGACACGGGGCCGGGGACGAGGTCGACGATGGATTCTCCCTTCGCCGCCTTTTCCCTTATGACCGTCGAACTGATATCCGCAAGCGGCTTATCCAGGAATACCACGCGATTCGAAATGCCCGGCACGCTGTTTTCCAAGGCCCGGGTGTCAGGACGGGGAAATCCCGGGCGGGGAACCGCCGCCAGGAAACACATACTTAGTATACGCTCCGGCTCGCGCCATTCGTCAAAGTGCTCCAGGCTGTCCCAGCCGATGATGAAATATATATCATCGCCGGCGCCCCGCTTCTCCCGCAGTCCGGCAATAGTATCAACGGTATATGAAGGGCCGGGGCGTTCTATTTCCATGGTGGATAATTTTATCCAGGGAATGCCGGCAACCGCCAGCCACAGCATGGCCAGCCGGTGTTCCGCCGACGTTATCCGGTCGTTCAACTTTATCATCGGCTGCCCTGCCGGAACCATGAGCACTTCCGTCAGCGACAGGGCGTCCCGCGCCTCTTCGGCCATCATAATATGCCCCCGGTGCACGGGGTCGAACGTCCCGCCGAGTACGCCTATCTTCATCCTTTCCTCCCGGGGTAGGACCACTCCCAGGTCAGTTCTCCACAGCGGACTTTATCGCCAGTCTTGGCCCCGGCCTTCACCAGTGCTTTATTAACTCCCAGCCGGCTGAGCTGTATATTAAGATGCCAGCGCAGTTCAGAAGGCGTGACGCCGGCACCGGCAATAAGCCGTTCCAAGTCGGGTGCTGATATCAAGTACTCCTCTCCTACCTTTCTTACCTCAAAACGAGGTTCCCTGGGGCGGGGACGAAACACATTCACCGGCGGTTTCTCTCTCTCCGTGTCGGCTGGCAGGGCTTTCAGGGTTTGCAGGACTTCTGCCATAAGCCCGGGCACTCCCTGACCGGTCGCCGCCGATATATAGTGTGCTTTTACTCTGGCGCCGGACATTTCCCTCTTCATTTTCTCCACCCGCTCCTTCACTTCGGGCAGGTCTGTTTTATTAACGGCAACGAGCTGCGTTTTCTGCGAAAGGGAAACGTCGAACAGACCAAGCTCTTTATTGACATTTATCATGTCGTCCGCGGGCGATTCCGAACTGCCGCTGACAAGATGAATGAATATTTTGGTGCGCATGGCGTGGCGCAGGAACTCATGTCCGAGTCCGCGCCCGCTGTGGGCGCCTTCTATGAGGCCAGGTATTTCCGCGAGCACGAAGGCATCCATCCCGATTTCCACGATTCCCAGTGCTGGTTCGATGGTAGTGAAAGGATAATCTGCGACTTTAGGCCTAGCTGATGATGCCGCTGACAGCAGGGTCGATTTACCGGCGTTGGGATACCCGATGATACCAACATCCGCAATCAGCCTCATCTCCAGCCTGATGTCTCTCTCCTCGCCGGCCTCACCACCCTGGGCTATGTGCGGTGCTTGGTTAGTCGACGACGTAAAGTGCGTGTTCCCCCACCCTCCCCTGCCTCCGTAAGCCGCGATGACTTCATCACCAGCCTTCTCCAGGTCTGCCAGCAATATCTTTTCACCCTGCTCCGATTCCACCGTCACTATGGTGCCCGCCGGCATTGATAGTATTAGTTCTTCGCCATTCCTGCCCCGTTTGCGATTTCCCCGGCCGTTCTGACCTCTTTCCGCGCGGTATGATTTTTTCTGGCGGTATCTGCGCAGGTTATCAACCGCATTATCCGCCCTTAACACCACGTTTCCACCGTTACCGCCTTCGCCACCATCAGGACCGCCATAGGGCACAAACTTCTCGCGCCTGAACCCTACGGCTCCGTCACCGCCGTTACCTGCTTTTACCTTAATATCCGCCGTGTCAAACATTATTCAAACAATTAACAAGTATATAAGATTATACAATAGAATAACAGGTATCTATGTTCTAATAACAGCAATTATAATAAGGGACGTAGAAGCCGACAACGAAAGCGTCGTTTTAGAGTTGGGTGGAGTATTTACCAAGTGTCGCCGGGTGAAAGAGGAATCAAATAAAACCCCAACATAATTGAAATATTATTAAAAACAATGCAAACGGATACTTTGTAAAGTAGAATCTGGGGTATAGATGTATTCCCGGCAATATCGGAGTAACTTGAGATTCAGGAAGCGTTCCTGTAAGACGATTTAGGATTAAGCTGGCGATGCACATCGCGTATTTTGCGCTTCAGGTAGGGACTATCGCCGATATCCACGACTATTCTCTTACAGGCGGAGGTTACAGTGGCGGCATCTCGGTTGCCGAGTTCATGGCCAATCTGGGCTAGAGAGCAGTTGGTTTCCTGGCGGATAAGGTACATTGCCAGCCTGCGCGCCAAGGTGGTATCCTTGTCACGCTTCCTCCCAATCAACTCTTCTCGTGTTATCTGGAAGCACTCGGCGACGGCATCGATTATTGAAAGCGGCGTGATATCGCTGGCGAGGTACTCTTTACCGGCCACGTTCTCGAGGGCCCTAGCGGCAATATCAACGTCCGGGGAAACCCTCAGCAACTTGGAATAGGCCACCACCCGGTTGAGCGAACCCTCCAGCACCCTGATATTATTTTGTGCATCCCGCGCGATTAATTCAAGAACCTGAATACCAATGTTAACCCCGTTGTTCCGGGCTTTCGATTGAAGAATAGCCAGGCGTGTTTCGAAGTCAGGCGGCTGGATATCGACTATGAGGCCCCATTCGAATCGCGAGCGCAGGCGCTCTTCCAGCAGCGGCATTGACCTCGGGGGACAGTCGCTGGTGATGACTATCTGCCGGTTGGTGTTGTGCAGTTCATTGAAGGTATGGAAGAAACTTTCCTCGGTCTGCTCTTTGCCGCTGATGAAATGGATATCGTCGATGAGCAGCATGCCGATGTTGCGGTACTTGTTGCGGAATTCCTCGGTGGTCTTCTCGCGCAAGGCGGTGACGAATTCGTTAGTGAACTGCTCGGCGCTGGTGCAGATAACGTTGATATGGTTGGCTGTGGCCGACTGGCCGATAGCATGTAGCAGGTGTGTCTTGCCGAGGCCGGCGGCGCCGTAGATAAACAGGGGGTTATAGCTGTGCCCCGGACTCTGGGCTACGGATAGCGAGGCGGCGCGGGCCAGGCGGTTCTGGTCGCCTACAATAAACGAATCGAAGGTATAGCGGGGGTTTAATCTGGTGCGGGCCGGCGGAGCCTCCGGTATGGCCTGGACCTGCCGGTCTGCCCCGTTGCCGTGATGGTAGGACTTGCCGTTGACCTGAAATACCACCTGAATATCCGGGGAAGAAAGACCGATTAACGCCTTTTCGATTAGGGAACGCTGGTTTTTATCCAGGTATTCGGCGACGAAGGCATTGGGAACACCGATGACGAACCGGTTATCCTGGAGGCTTAAGCCGGTGGTCTTGACGAACCAGGTGCGGTAGTTCGGCTTGCTGACCTGAATCTGCAACTCACCCAGGGCGGCTTCCCATATTTCTTGAGGCGTTCGGTTTCGAGTCGGTTCCATATGTTATAAGCCTGCATTTTGACCCGGCGCAGGCAAAAATACCCCCCATCTTGTTAAAGGTACAGTGCTTCCCTGCCTCGCAATTTGTCGGGATTTCCCGCCCGTCACGGCGGGCTCTGTGGAGCAAAAAGTTAATAAATGTTAAAATTATTAACATCACCAAGCATACATCCAGCGCCCCCCCCGTGGCAAATATTTTAGGGACGGCGACCAGCCATTTTTGTCCTGTTTCGCCTCTTGATAGCTCCCGATAACTGGTTTTATTATCTGTTTTCAGGGGTTGCCAGCCCAAAACAAAAAGTTGTTGAAAAATATTTTTAGTGATAGAATTCTTGAGTCTGGAGGCCTAAATTGCGCGTAGTTTTCATGGGTTCGCCCGAATTCGCCGTACCGTCCCTGGAGCACCTTTTGCTTAACGGGTATGAGGTCGACGCCGTTTATACCCAGCCGGACAGACCCGCCGGGCGGGGACGCGCCATAGCGCCGCCGCCCGTTAAGGAATCGGCCATGAGTTACGGTCTGCCAGTGTACCAGCCAGCCGATTTGCGGACGGAGGAAAGCCTGGCACCACTGGTGGGGTTGAAACCCGATATAATAGTGGTTTGCGCTTTCGGGCAGATTTTAACGCAGGCGGTCCTTGACATTCCGTCCTATCAGTGCGTGAATGTGCATTTTTCGCTGTTGCCCAGGCACCGGGGCGCCTCGCCGGTGGCGGCGGCGATACTTGCCGGGGATGAATTTGCCGGTGTTAGCATACAGCTCGTCAGGTTAAAACTGGATACCGGGCCGGTGCTGGCCAGGGCGGCCGTCCCGATTTCGCCGCGGGATAATACGGGTTCTTTAACGGGTAAGCTGTCACTGGTGGGGGCTCGACTGCTCGGGGAGGCACTTACCGGCTGGTTGCGCGGCGAAATTGCTCCACGCCCCCAGAACGAGGCCGAGGCTACCTATTTCAGCCAGATAAACAAGGAGGACGGCGAAATTGACTGGAATCTGCCGGTGGTGGATATCTGGCGTTGGGTGAGGGCCTTTAATCCCTGGCCGGGGTGCTATACCACCTGGAGCGGTAAGCAGCTTAAGATTTTAGAGGCGGCGGCACTGCCCGGGGAGGAAAATATTGAAGCGGGAAGGGTTGTTAAGCTGTCCGGTCGTGAGGAGGGGGTGGGCATCGGCACGGGCGAGGGAATAATCGGCCTGCTCAAGGTCCAGCTGGAAGGGAAACGGGCGATGTCCGGCGGCGAGTTTATCAGGGGGCAGCGAGACTTTATCGGAGCGGCGCTGCCGGGTTAGAATCCAATATTCGTCATTCCTGTTGCCCCACCCAGGTTCAGCCTGTATAATCAAAGTCAGGGAGGCAATATTGTCTTTACCGCGGGATTTGAGTAAATTCGAGGCTCTGGTGGAAATCATCGCCCGGCTGCGCGCCCCGGACGGCTGTCCCTGGGACAGAGAACAGACCCATACTTCGTTGCGAAAAGAATTTCTATCCGAGTGCTATGAGGCGCTGGAGGCGCTCGACGAGGGAGACGCGGACAAGCTCTGCGAGGAACTGGGCGATATGCTCCTGGAGATTGTGATTCAAGCTCAAATCGCCGGGGACGACGGGGAATTCGATATAGGCGATGTGATTAAGGGCATCACCACCAAGATTGTACGGCGCCACCCGCATGTCTTCGGCACCGGCAAGGCCGCAAACGCCGAAGAGGTAATGCATAACTGGGAAGAACTCAAGCGGGGTGAAAGAGGAGAGGGAGTCTCCATGCTGGAGGGCGTGCCTAAGGATATGCCTGCCCTTGCTTACGCATTAGAAATATCACGCCGGGCGGTGCGTGTCGGCTTCGAGTGGGAGGATATGGAGGGGGTAATCGATAAAGTTGTCGAAGAAATCAGAGAAATCAAAGACGCAGCCACCAAGGAAGAGAAAGAGAGGGAGTACGGCGACCTTTTGTTTACGCTGGTCAACGCCGCCCGCTGGGAGGGAATCGACGCCGAGTCGGCGCTGCGGGGAGCGAACCGCAAATTTTATAAACGTTTTGCTTACATGGAAGAGCTGTGCCGGAAGCGCGGCCTGAATTTCGCGGAGCTTTCCTTCAAAGAAAAAGACGACCTCTGGGAGGAGGCGAAAAGGGGGGTTGATTAAGAATGGTCGGGGCGCCCGGGTTTGAACCGGGGACCTCCGCGTCCCGAACGCGGCGCGCTACCAGGCTGCGCTACGCCCCGCCAGACATATTATAGGCGTATTGAACCTCTGTTGTAAACTGGAGACGAGAAATAGATGAAATATATCGTGTTGATAATCGATGGAGCCGCCGGCCTGCCCCTGCCGGAACAGGGCGGTAAAACCTGCCTTGAGCTTGCCCGGGCGCCGAACCTGGATAAAATGGCTTTAGAGGGTTTTACGGGGCTGGTACGCACCGTGCCGCCGGGCATGGAGCCGAGCAGCGCCTGCGCCTGCATGTCCGTGCTGGGTTACGACCCCACCGTTTATTATAAAGGCCGCGCTTCCATCGAGGCTAGGAGCATGGGAATAGATATCCGCAAGGGGGAAGTGGTCTTCCGCTGTAATCTGGTAAATATCGAGGATGGCAGGATGAACGACTACAGCGCCGGGCACATCGGGACGGATGAAGCGAAAGAAATTATCGCCGCTCTTAATAAAGAACTAGGTAACGAAGATGTGGTTTTCTACCCCGGCGTCAGCTACCGCCATATTCTGAAAATAAAAGGACACGCGGATACCCTCAAGGCCGTCTGCACCCCGCCTCACGATATTCCCGGCAAACCCGCGAAAAATTTTCTACCGAAAGGCGCGGGCAGCGACTTCCTGCGCGACCTCATGGCGCGCTCTGAAACCCTGTTGAGAGGCCATGAAATCAACGTGGCGCGCCGGGGCCGCAGCGATATGCCCGTTACCTTCATCTGGCTTTTCTGGGGCAGCGGCGAGCTTCCTGCGATGCCGTCTTTCGAAGAAGTCTACGGACTGGACGCCGCCCTGACATCGGGGGTGGACTTGCTGAAGGGCCTGGCCAAAATGGCAAATATGGAAGTGCTGGATATCAGGGGCGTGACGGACGGGCCGGATAACGATAACGCCGCGCAGATAAACGGGGCCCTGGAGGCGCTGGAAAAGCGCGACCTGGCGGTGGTGCATATCGAGGCGCCGGACGAGGCTGCCCACGGCGGTTTGACGGATGAAAAGATAGAGGCTATCCAGAAGATAGACGCCGAGGTCGTGGGACAGTTATTGGAATGGCACGGCAAAGACCTGCGGGTGCTGGTAATGCCCGACCACCCCACCCCGATAAAATTGCGTACCCATACCGCCGACCCCGTGCCGTTTTTAATCTGGGGCAAGGGCGTAAAGGCCAACGGGGCTAAGCGCTTCACCGAGGCCGAAGCGGGTAAAACTGGCGTTTTCATCGAGGAAGGTTATAAAATAATGGGGAGACTGGTGGGGAGGTAAAAAGGGGCTGCCCGGTTGGGCAGATGCGCAGTTGCGCAATTGCGTAATAAATGGCATAAGTAAAATGGCTTTAATCGTGCAGAAATACGGCGGTTCGTCGGTGGCGGATGCGGATAAGATTAGAAACGTCGCCCGGCGCATCGTCAAAGCTAAAGAGGCCGGCAACCAGGTGGTGGTGGTCGTTTCGGCAATGGGTGATACCACCGATGACCTGGTCAAGCTGGCCTATCAGGTTGCCGAACATCCGCATACGCGGGAACTCGACGTGCTGCTCTCCACCGGCGAGGTCGTTTCCAGCACCCTGCTGGCGATGGCGTTGCACAGTATGGGCCACCCGGCCATCAGCCTTAGCGGCGCGCAGGCCGGCATCAGGACGGACGCCGCTTTCAGCAAGGCCAGGATTACCGATATCGACCCCAAGCGTGTCGCCAAAGAGCTGGAAAAGGGCAATATCGTCATCGTGGCGGGTTTCCAGGGCATTACCGGGGACATGGACATCACCACCCTGGGGAGGGGCGGCTCGGATACCACGGCGGTAGCGCTGGCAGCCGGCCTTAAGGCAAAAGCGTGTGAAAGATATACCGATGTGGACGGGATATATACCGCCGACCCGCGACTTCTCCCCGAGGCGCGGAAACTGACGGAGATAAGCTATGAGGAAATGCTGGAAATGGTAACCTACGGGTTCAGGGCGATACACCCCCGCGCGGTTGAGCTGGGCGAACTATTCAGCGTCCCCATCCTGGTGGCATCCAGCTTTAATGATAATCCCGGTACGTTAATTCACAAAGAGGTGTCTATGGAAATACGAAACAAAGTAAGAGGTATAGCCCATGACCTTGATGTGGCCAAGATAACCGTAGTCGGCGTACCCGACCGGCCGGGCATCGCCGCGGCAATCTTCGTTCCCCTGGCGGAAGCCGGTATCAGCATCGATACCATCGTTCAGAATGCCAGCATCGAGAATATTACCGACCTTACCTTCACCGTGGCGAAGAGCCAGTTGAAAGGGGCGATGGCGGTGGTCGAGTCGGTAGCCGGGACTATCGGCGCCAGGGAGTGTATCAGCGATTCCAAACTGGGAAAAGTCAGCATCATCGGGACCGGCATGCAGTACGCCCCCGGTTACGCCGCGCGCATGTTCGATACGCTTAAAAAGGAAAAAATCAATATTCAGCTAATCGCTACATCGGAGATAAGGATAACCTGCATCATCGACGAGACAAGAGTTAAAGACGCGGTACAAGCTCTGCATCACGCCTTTGAACTGGAAACAGAGGATTAAGAAAAGCCGCCGGGAGGTCTCTAGACCGAAACCACCTCTTTGACTTCGGGAATTTCCTGTTTCAGTATCCGTTCAATCCCGTTCTTCAGGGTCAGTTGTGATAACGGGCAACCGGCGCAGGCGCCGACCAATTTTACTTTTACGGTGCCGCCATCCACCCCGACCAGTTCCACATTGCCCCCATCCCTTTCCAGAACCGGGCGTACTTTATCTAGTACCTCTTCCACCTTATCTTGCATTTTAGGCCTGTCTCCTTTAGAATTTAACTGTGCCCCTATTTAAATTCTATCTGCCAAAGGGGTAATTTGTCAAACGATGTTTTATTTAAACAAAAACCCCTTGTATGATGTATCCCGTTAGTGTAGAATGAAATACTTTAAAAATTATACCGGTCCCGGGGAACTAAATGACGCGTGACGACGAAAGATTAATCAGGCTCAAACAGCAGCGCAGCAAAGAGGCCATCGACCTGGCGATGCAGGCCCGCTGGCAGGAGGCCGTCGGAATCAATAAGGAAATCATCGAGAGTTACCCGGATGATGTCGATGCCTGCAACCGCCTGGGAAGGGCTTACATGGAACTGGGGCAGTACACGCTGGCCCGGGAGGCATACAATCGCACGGCGCAGCTGGACCCCTATAACGCTATCGCCGCCAGGAATTTGCGGCGCCTTAGCGACC
>DAOUDZ010000052.1:0-12308 GCA_034430575.1 Dehalococcoidales bacterium | reverse complement strand
GTCATGGTGGGGAAATCACCGCTGACAGGAGGCTGGGGTGACGCCAATTCCGGCGGTAATATCGGCCCGTTCCTGAAATTCGCCGGCTATGACGCGGTATTTTTCACCGGCATAGCGGACAAGCCCGTCTATCTCTTGATTGATAACGGCAAGGCCGAGCTTAAAGACGCGGCCCATCTCTGGGGCAAGGACTCCTTCGATACCCAGGATATTCTCCGGGAGGCGCACGGTAAAGACCTGGAAGTAGCCTGTATCGGCCCATCGGGGGAGAAGGTATCTCTCATCGCCGCAGTGATGAACAACAAAGGCCGGGCGGCCGCTCGCTCCGGGCTGGGCGCCGTCATGGGCTCCAAGAAGCTCAAGGCCATTGCCGTTAAAGGCAACATCAAGGTGCCTGTAGCCGATGTGGAAAAGTCCAAGGCGATGAGGAAAAAGCACCTGGCGAATATGGGTCCGCGGGCAGAGTTTGTCGGCCGCTACGGGACTCCGTTTCTCTTTAACATGAGTTGCGAGTCCGATGATGCGCCCTGCAAGAACTGGGGTGGCGCGGTGGTTGTTGATTTCCCTGATTATAAAGATATCAGTGGTGACCCGGTGATTGCAGAGCAGGAGAGAAAGTACGGCTGCTGGCACTGTCCCATAGCCTGCGGCGGACATATGAAGGCCGGAACAGGCGAATATAAATACGAGGCAGGTGCCCATAAGCCCGAGTACGAGACGCTGGCGATGTTCGGGGCCAACTGCCTGAATAATAACCTGGCCTCAATAATCAAGATAAATGATATCTGCAATCGCGACGGTCTGGACACCATTTCCACCGGGGCCAGCATCGCCTTTACCATCGAGTGCTACGAAAACGGCATCCTCACCAAGGAAGATACCGACGGCATCGAGATGACCTGGGGAAATCACAAATCCATCGTGGCCATGCTGGAGAAACTGGCCAAACGCGAGGGATTCGGCGATATTATCGCCGATGGCGTTAAGAAAGCCGCCGAGAGAATCGGTAAGGGTTCGGAAAAATATGCCATGCATGTCGGCGGGCAGGAGTTCCCGGCGCATGACTCACGGGGCGGTCCTATGTTTGCAATAGCCTACGGCGCGGAGCCGACCCCGGGACGCCATACCCAGGCTGGGGAGGGGCCGTACCCGGAAGGGGTTATGCCCGAGTACGACCCTGCCTCCTTCAAGGGAAGAGGCGAGCCGCATAAGTACGGTAGCGATTTAACTCAGGTCTATAACTCCATCGGAGTGTGCATGATTGCGTTTGGAGACGGTTATAGCCATTTTGACCAGCTCATTGAGGCCTTGCAGACCATCACCGGCTGGGACATTACCAGGGAGGAGATGCTCAAGACCGGGGAACGGATAGATACTATGAAGCAGGCCTTCAATAGCCGCGAAGGTTTGAAAACGCCGTGGAAGTTCCCGGACAGGATGATGGGCATACCGCCGAAGACAGAAGGGCCCCGCGCCGGGATAACATTGAATGAGGACGACCTTTATAATGAATACTACGCGGCTAGGGGCTGGGACCGTAACACGGGCAAGCCCAGCAAGGAGAAACTGCTGGAGCTGGGTCTGGATGATGTGGCCAAGGTGCTCTGGCCGTAAAGACGGAAAAATAGAGAATAATAAGAAGCCCCAGTCAAATATAGAGACCGGGGCTTCTTGGCATCTTGTAACTCTACATTGCGGAGCATATAATACGTCAAGATATTGTCTTTTTCAGTCGAGGAAAGCGGGGGTAAGGACATGGCTGAAGAATTTCTGGTGGTAAAAGACCTGCACAAGAGTTTTAATGATTTCAAAGCGGTCAACGGCGTCACGTTCTCAATAGAAAAAGGAGAGATATTCGGCCTTCTCGGGCCAAACGGCGCCGGTAAAACAACGACCATTCGCATGCTCTCCACGGTCCTGAAAGCCGACAGCGGCGAAATTACCATAGGAGGGCATTCCGTGCGGCATGAAGCCGAGGCGGTCCGCAGTGTCATCGGGGTCTGTCCTCAAGACCTGGCGATTTACGATGACCTCTCCGCCCTGGAGAATATGGTGTTCTTCGGCCGGATGGCGGGATTGAACGGCAAAGATGCCCGCGAGCAGGCCATGACCAATCTTAAGCTGATGGGATTGCAGGATAGAGCTAAAGGAAAGGTGTCCAAGTTTTCCGGAGGCATGAAGCGCCGCATCAACCTCGCCATTGCCCTTATGGGGAATCCCCGGCTTCTCTTTCTGGACGAACCTACCGTGGGTATAGACCCGCAGTCGCGAAATCATATTTACGAAAATATCCTAGGTCTTCAGAAAAACGGCATGACCATCCTCTATACCACTCACTACATGGAGGAGGCCGACCGCCTCTGCAAACGTGTGGCTATAATGGACGGCGGTCAGATAATATCGATGGATACGCCGCACAGCCTCAAGTCGCAGATAGGGTCTCCGGAACAGGTTACCCTGGAAGACGTTTTCCTTAAAATGACCGGTCGCAGTCTGCGGGATTAACCGGAACATGAAAAGAGCATTATATATTACCCTGAACGAAGTCCGTCTGTATTTGCAGGACAAGGGCGATTTGGCTTTCAGCCTGTTGCTGCCCATAGTTACCTTCGCCCTGATGTACGGGGCCTTCGGGGGGCAAACCATGTTCGAAGCCACCGCCGTTGTCGTTAATGAGGACGGCGGCAACTACGCCACTTTATTCGTGGAGCAACTGGATGAAATCGAGGGCATTGACGTCGAGTTGCAGACGGCAGAGGAGGCAGACGCCAGGCTGGAAAGGTCCGACCTGTTACTGGCACTGTATATCCCCGCTGGCTTCTCGGAACAACTGGCATCCGGTGGAAAAGCGGAATTTATATTCAAACAGAGGGGCAACGGCGGACAGGAAGGCCAGATTCTCGCCAGTATAATCCGCAGCGTGGCCGAAGAGATGAACCAGGAATTCCAGGTACGCGAGCAGGTAAAAAGCAGTCTGGAAGGAACGGGAATCCCCGAAGACCGCATTGATTTCACGGTGCAGAAGTTACTGGGAGAAGAGCGAGAGCAGCCGGCGGTGGGTGTGGTCGAAGAGGTTGTGGGCGGCAGCCCGGATTTCATCAGCCAGTACCTGCCGGGCATCATTACCATGTATGTCCTCTTCGCTCTCACCATAGGCGCCAGGACGATAGTGGAGGAACGCAAGCGGGGCACTCTGGAAAGGCTGCTAACCACGCGACTTAGCGTGGGAGCCCTGTTCTTCGGCAAGTTTATGGCAAGTGTCAGCCGCGGCTTCGTGCAGACGGTGATACTGCTGGGACTATCATACGCGGTGTTCCGGCTTTTTACCCCCGTTTCTTTTCTGGAATCGCTGGCTTTCGCCATTGTGTACATAGCGGCGGCGTCCGCCCTGGGGATGATAATTGCGTCGGTCGCCCGGAGCGAGGAGGCCGCCAGCTGGATTGGCGTTGTCTTTACCATGTTTATGGTCATGCTGGGCGGTACCTTCTTCGAGATATCCGAGGGTTCGATACTGGAGATTATCAGCAAGGTATCCATCAATACCTATGCTAATGATGCCCTAAGGACGATAATTTCCGAGGGAGGCTCCCTGGGTGATACCGCTCTGCCCTTGATAGTGATGGCCGGGGTCGTTGTGGTGGGGCTGGCCGTCTCACGAATGTTCTTCAAGGTTGTTTCCGGGGGGAAGTAGCGCACTATGAAACATCTCACGCACATCTGGTATATAGCCCTCAAAGACCTGAAAATCTTTGCCAGGGACCGGCAGTCGGTATTCTTTTTCATCGTCTTTCCTTTTCTCTTTATTATTCTGTTCAATTTTCTCCTGGGCGGAGTCGGCAGTGAGGACGAGCGACTTGAGTTGCATCTGGTCACCGGCGAGGCCGCCGGTGCTTTGAGCCATCAGATAATCGGAGCGATGGAGACCAGAGACGAAGCCCGGCTGGGTCCCGGCGAGCCGCTAATAGTATGGGACAGGGACTATGCTGAAGCCCGCCGCGCCGTCGAGGATGGCGAGATGGCCGGCTTTATCGCCTTTCCGGCTGATTTTACGCAGGCTCTGGCAGCCGGTTCCGGCACGCAACTGGAGGTATTTGCCGATGCCGGTGACATTAACGCCCGGGCCGCCCTGAACGGTCTGGCTGCGGCCATATCCTCGCAAATCGGTGCGCATCAGGTAATCATAAATGCCAGCGTGGCGCTTATGGTCGAGGGTGGAGTTATCCCGGAGGATGCCGCCAGTATCAATCAAGCCGTTCAGCAGATAATGGGGGAGATATTTGCCGCGGGTGCCGCCGGGGCGGAGACATCTTTCCTGGCGTTCACGACGGTAAAAGTGGGAGATGTGGAAGCGGAGAATCCGGCCAACTATGTTATTCCCGGCTATCTGGTGATGTTTGTCTTTTTCGCCGCGGTAATAACCGCCGAATCCATCGTCCGCGAGAGGCAGAACAACACCCTGGAGCGGCTGCTGGCCAGTTCGGTACGGCGAGAGTCCCTGCTGGGGGGCATCTATTCGGGCACGGTCATCCGGGGGATAATTCAGATAATCATCTTCTGGGTGTTGGGTATCCTTATCTTTAATGTCGACCTGGGGTTGTCCCCGCTGGCCGTTATCATCCTCTCTCTGCTCATGGTCGTTATGTCGTCGGCCTTTGCCTTGATGCTGGCTACCCTGGCCCGGACACAGCGAAGCGCCAGCTCGCTAGCGGTCATCACGGCGCTGGTGCTGGCGCCCCTGGGCGGGTGCTGGTGGCCGTTTTTCCTCTACCCGGAATGGCTCCAGAACATTGCCAGGATAACGCCTCATGCCTGGGCTACTTCCGGATTTAACAAGCTGATGGTCTTCGGCGCCGATTTCGGCGCCGCGGTGCCGAATATGCTGGCCCTCCTGGGCTTTGCCGTCGTCTTCGGGGCGATTGCCATCTGGAGGTTCCGCACCAGCGCTACGTAAAGGTGGAAGTAAAAATGAAATTAAAAATGCCGCTTGATGAAGCCAAAAAGAAAGTAGTGGAGAGTATGCGTCATGCCCCTTGAGGGCCGTCCGTCCTGCAGGTCATGTGGGAGGCTTATGGACTGGGGAATGAGGCTATTCTATGGGCGGGTACCGCCTTCCAGGGAGGCATCGCCGGGGAGCAGCAAGCCCCCTGCGGAGCGGTATCGGCTGCGGCGATAGTCCTGGGACTGAAGAACCGCTGTTCTTCCGATGATAAAGATAAAGTCAGGCAGGCACAGAAAGCCGCTAATGATGACGCCGCCGAGCTGGTAAAGAGCTTCCGCGAAGAGTTCGGTGATATTACCTGCTTAGCACTTATGGGAGTGGACCTGTCCGATGAAGCGGTAATGAAGCAGGCGATAGAGTCGGGCCTCTTTAAGAAGTGCGATAACCATGTCCGGTTTGTTATCGAGAAGCTCTACGAGTTGGAAGAGAAGCGAAACCCGGCTTAAAAGGGTAACTAGGGGCTGCCTATCATGTAATGGCTGGTGCCGCCGGTAACGGTCTCGCTGCGGATTGACACGATGATATACACCAGGTTCCAGGCATCTTGAGGGGATACCATATCAACTTCTAACATACTGTCGCCGGGCGTCAATATGTTGTCATCCCAGAGTATCTCGAATGTGTCGATATCAACACCATCCCAGGTTGAGCCTAAGGGAGGGAATTTCCCATTCCATATGTTGGTCTCGGGGCTCTGGTCGTTGGAAAGCCTCATGGTCGCACCTGATTGCTGGCCGGTAATTTCTACGTAGTCGCCTGACCAGCGCTCATCGCCTTCGGCTACAAAGCAGGTCAGCTTGGCGGCTACTTCCTCGATGACTTCACCGTACTTGTCCGTAATTGGCTCCGGAACGATGAAGTCAGTGATATACCCGCCCGGCACGTCGTCGTTGTCAAAGTCCAGACTCTCGCCAGTGCCGGTGTGAAAAGTGAAGTCGGTATCGCGGAGGTAGAGGTAGTGCCCCGCTGTCTCCGGGCTGGAGTATATGATAATAAGTGACCAGCCGGCGAAAGAAAGGTGGGAATTAGTATCCGCCAGGGCATTGCCGACTTCGTATATCGCGTTGCCGGTATGGTGTTCCTCCCCTGCCATATCGGGGTATGTTCGCACCAGCGTGGTGACGTCCCGCACACAGGCGTAGGAGAATCCCTCGGGGCCGCTGGATAGGGTGTTAAACATAACGTAAGAACGTTCGGCGGTTAAATTTTCCGTATGCTCTTTGGTGGCATTGCTTATCTTGAAGTTAACCGAAGTATCCGGGGGAAGATTTACTATTTTTATATTGTCTAGGTATACTCGTTGAGAGGTGCCGCTGCCCACCAGCTTAAGTCTAAATATAAAGTTGGCGGTCTGATAATCGGAGGGGATGGGATAGAAGTATAATTCAGATGAGCTGCCGATTTCGCCGCGGAAAGCCTCTTCATAGTCGCTCCAGCTGCTGCCTCCGTCACCGGAAACGGCAAAATCAAGCCCGCTGGATGAAGAAAACTCGGTGGTTATTTGAATATTGTCTATATAGCAGTAATCGGAGGAGCAATCGATTAACTTAAACCGGATTTTGAAACCGTTGGTCAGGTAATCGCCGGGGATGGTCTCGCTCCAATGTAACGTGCCCCAGATATCGTTTCGAAAAATTTCTTCGTAGTCGCTCCAGTTGCTGCCGTTGTCGGACGAAAAAGCGTAGTCGAGTCCTTCATCGCTATCCAGGTGGTCCCATTCCCATATGTCACTAGAAATGGTGACAGTTTGTCCGGCGTAGGGGCTAAGGTCTATCGTACCGTCTTTCAAGTCAAGGTACTTGTCCGCGCCGCTGCCGGAATGCCCGACAAAATGGTTGTCATTTTCTTCCCAAGAGCTACCATAGTCCCAGTTGTTCAGGTCTTCGCAGCTATCCAGGAATACCGTAGAATCGGTGGCCTGTTCCCAGGTAAGTATCATCGAGCCCGATGTATAACTGGTCAGGTCCTGGCCGGCATTCAGGGTCAGGATTCGGGTGTCATTGCCGCCGCCGGTATACTCACCCTTGAATTCGTTGGAATCAACGCTCCAGGCGGTGGGGCTGCTATAGTTCCAATTGGTACTCAAGTCAGTGCAGGTATCTGTAAAATGGTCTACTTTCTTATCGTTATCCCGCCACCCTGACCAGTAAAGATAGGCTTTCATAGCATCACCGTCTTCCGGTATGGTGGTGAGAGTGAAGCTACTTGATGCGTGCCAGGTATCGCGGATACCGTACCAGTCCCAAACGTCGTCCGTCATCAAGGAGTTGCCAATAGCCACATAGTCCCCGGATATGGCGTCTCCCAGCTGGCGCAGTTCGCACTTGGAAGAGTAGGCCTGAATGGAAGTATCGCCGGCTTCGGAGGTGATTTTAAAAATGCGCGTGTCCACGTCCCAGGAAATGGGTACGTCGTTCGGATTGGCATAACCGAGAGAGCCGGCGTTCATCCCGGTGGTTATCCAGGCGATGGCTGTGGGCAGGCGGTTGGGGTGCTCTGCCGGGGGGGTATATTCAAAGCTGAACTCAAGGCTCATTGTCGTCGCCTCGGGGTCGACATCGGGGAAGTCGCTAAAGAGGGGATAGAGTTCATCGTAGTACCAGACTATGTTCTGGCCGCCGTTGCAGGTAGTAATATTTTCGGAATCCGGGTGGTGTTCGGCGGGGGGTTCAAGCTCACCCGGGTGCAGGCTGCACGATTCCTCGACATAATTAAAGCCCTGCGGCAGCCATACCCCGAGCGATTCTACCGTGAGATTATCGCCTTCGGCGGGCGTGAAGTCTATCTTGACGTTATACGGCAGGCCGGGAGAGCCGCCGGCAGTGCCGACCACCACAAGCTTTTCCGATGCGATGATGGCATTGGCATCGGCCGCGTCCAAACCCAATTCACCCAACGTCACGTTGCTCGGAAGCCAGATGTTCTGGATTGTAACGTCTGGCTCTATTCCGTTAATCGTCTCCGTATCGTAAGGCCAGGCGGTATCGAAGTCGTAGGCGTCATAATCCACGCCCATAAAGTCATACTTAATTCGCCATATGCCATCCTCAATACCGGCGTCGGCGGCGTGCAGCTCGTTGGTCTTATCTTCGTAAATTTTGCCCGACTTAAGGGCGGTGCTTAGATGAGCCAGCACCGGTATGATGGTGAGGCTGCCCAGGAGCAGCAGAACCAGCACGATGATAAGGGCAATGCCCGTTTCGTCGGATGAGAACCCGGTGCGTATTAATTTAAGTGTTTTTCTCATAACACAGCCCGGCCCTGTTCCTATAAATTGGGTCTGGAGGTAATTTCTCGTTTTTTGGTCACGTCGATTTTTCTAGCCCCTTCGCCCACGCTTGCGGTAATCGTCAGGGTTAGTGTGCCGTTATCCGATGTACAGTTGGTCATTTCCGCATCGGAGTTAATGTATTCCGCTATGAATGTCTCGCTCGGGTCACCGTCCCCTGCGGAGTAGTAGCGCTTGAGCTGACTGTCTGATAGTGAATAGATAACCTGATAGTCTGTATCATCCCACCCGGTCCATGACAGGGTCAGATTAGAGGAGGCCGGGAACCCGGCGGTCCCGTTAATAGTCTGCGACATCTGGGCATCCCGGCTAATCCAGTGGAGGGCGTTGAGGGTCTGCCGGCTGGCAGTAGTATAGTCGTTATTTTTAGCGGTCTGATTCATGACCTGCCCGGTGGCTACAGTGGCTCCAAGGCCGATGATACTGGCAATCGTCACGGAGACCAGCATTTCAACCAGTGTTATGCCTCTCTGGTCTTTGCCGAACGCCTTTATTTTGCGGAATATCATCGGTTCACCTTATAATTTTCCAGAATAAGCACATCATTGCTACGGTGGTGTATGGTTATGATGATTTTCTGGATATTATCATTCCTTTCACTGGTGGCATTAATTGTGGCCGTGTAGCCCTCGTATTCTTCCGGAATCGTAAAGTTATATGTGGAATAAAATGCCTGTTTTTTCACATTTTCCATGATGGTTTCGGCCAGGACTTTAGCGGATACTCTCTCGTCGGCGGTGACGCGTGCGGTGGAAGTCTGGGCAACGCCGCTAAGATAAGATGCGCTTATCAAGCCAAGGAGGGCTAAAGCAACCAGCGTTTCAATCAGTGAAAAACCCTTTTCACCCTTCATCCTCATAACTTACCCCGGTGTTTTTATGGAACACGGCTTTCCCCGTACCGCTAAATTAATACGGGCTCTCGAACAAGATACAGTTTCCCACTAATTATTATTCGCCCGCCGGCGACCTGTGTAAATAGTAAATTCGTCATGTGTACCCGTTACTTAAGTCATTCTAACAGGCGCCGGTCCTCGTCTAGTCGTTCAGGGAATTAATTATCGGTGTTTTGAGGAAGGCCTTGACAACCTTGGGGTCGAACTGGGTGCCGGCGCAACTTTTTATTTCGCCGATTGCGTTGCTGGCGGTCATGGCACTTCGATACGGACGGTCGGAAGTCATGGCGTCAAATGAATCCGCCACGGCTAATATTCTGGCTCCGAGGGGTATCTCTTCGCCGACTACCGTCTGGTTAAGTCCGGTCCCGTCATAACTGTCGTGATGATGTCTTATAGCCTCAACTATCGCCTCGTTTACCAGTGGTTCCACAATACCGGGACCAATACTGCAGTGGGTCAGGATATATTTATATTCCGTAGGCGTCAGGGTGCCCGGTTTATTTTGAATACTCGGGTCTATGCCAATCTTACCTATATCATGAAGGAGGGCGGCCCAGCGTAAATTTTCCAGGTCCTCGTCTGTAAGACCCAGGGCTTTTCCCGTATCGACGGCTATTTTGGTGACTCTACGTGAATGGCCTGCCGTGTACTTGTCCTTGGCTTCCAGGGCGCCTACCAGCGACTCGATAGCGTCTATAAAGAGTTCCTGGAGTTCCCTGGCCTGTTTTTCCACTTTACCTTCCAGCACCTGTCTCTTCTCTTTGAGGTTGAGCTCCAGCTTTCTCTTTTCCAGCACCATCTGGATATTGGACATAAGCTGACAGACATCAAACGGCTTGGTAATGTAGTCATGCGCACCGTTTTTCATGCAGTTGATGATGGTGTCCGGGTCCACGACGGCGGTGGCCATAACAACCGCTGTATCAGGAAAGGATTCTTTAAGCCGGGGCAGCAGTTCGCTGCCTGATATGCCCGGCATCATAATATCCAGAATAACAAGTTCAGCCGGGTTATTTTGAAGAGAGCCGAACGCCTCTTCGGCATTGCCGGCCTCTTCGCAGGCGAAACCGTTGAGAGTCAGGCATCTATTCAGGCTTCGGCGTACCGTTTTCTCGTCATCTACAATAAGAATAGTCTCTTTGGAAGGTGCTGTAACCATTTTTCTTTTCCCCTTTTAAATTCCTTTTCTTTTTTACCCTCCGGACAGCCGGTGTAACCGGGACGCCAGCCGGCTTCACGGACAGAGCGAATTAATTGATGGCCATTTCTACGGCAGCCGCGAGTTCATCAGGTGTAAAGGGCTTTTCCAGGTATACCCCCTTGGAGCCGTTGAGAAATCTGGAAACCTGATTGCTGGAAATGTCTCCAGTAGTGAAAATAATGCTCTGGCTTAATTTGGGACTGTTAACGGCGAGATATTTATATAGCTGGATTCCATCGATGCCCGGCATACGCAGGTCGAGGATACACAGGTCATATCGCCGGTCATGAATGTTGTCGATTGCCTTATTGCCGTCGGAAACTACGTCGACGGCAAAGCCCTGCCTGGTCAGTACTTTTTGACAAACGCTGCCGATAACGGGTTCATCCTCCACTACCAGTATTCGCTTTATTCCTGCTCCCATTTTCTCTTCCTCTTTTTTATGTCTCGTGAAGCACAACCGGCATTCTTATGGTGAAGGTGGTGCCTTTATTCGGGTGGGTCTTGAGGTTTATTTTGCCGCCGTGCTTCATTACTATCCCGTAGCAGATGCTAAGACCAAGGCCGGTGCCCTTGCCGATTTCTTTGGTGGTAAAGAACGGGTCGAATATCCGGGGCATAACCTGCTTTTTAATGCCGCACCCGTCATCTTTAAAATGAATGTTGATGTGGTTATTGACCCTTTCCGTAGTAACCGTTAGTGTGCCCGGTCTATTAGATTCTTTAATAGCGGCTTCGGCGTTCAGGATGATATTGAGGAAGACCTGCTGCAGTTGAAACTTATCTATCGGAATATCAGGCAGGTTTTCCTGAAGTTGCGTTAATGCTGCGATGTTGCTGACCTTTTCTTCGTATTCACGTAGCCTCAACACGTCTTTAACCACTTCGTTAGCGGACGCATGGCCGTTTTCATAATTGTTGTTGCGGGTAAAAAGGAGGACGTTTTTCACGATGCTGGCGGCGCGCTTGGCTTCGCTGTAAACGCATTGTAAGTCCTCCTTGTGCTCTTCTGGAATATCGCTCCTGATGAGCAGCTGGGATAAGGCCAGGATGCCGGTTAGAGGATTGTTAAGTTCATGTGCCAGGCCGGCGGCCATTTCCCCGATTGAGGCCAGCCGGTCCGTAAGATATAATTTTTCCTCTTCCTCTCTTTCCTGGGATACATCGGAAAAGGTGAGTAGAGTCCTGCCCCCGTCCATTTCGGTAATTACGCAGGCGATTCTCTTTTCAACGTTCTTCACCTGGAATCTGAACTCCAGCGTATTATTAGCTTTGTCCCCGTGTTTAGCCGCCTTGTACAGTTTGAGCAACTGGTTTACCGGTACTATTTCGTTAAGTGATTTATTCGCGATAGCCCTCTTGCCCGTGTGGAAAATGTTACAGAAAGCTTCGTTGGCGAGTAATATCCGGTCGGTACTGTCGATAACGAGTACACCCTCCGGCATGTTGGCCAGAATGCGCTCGATTAATTTCTTCTGTGCCTGTAATTTAGCTTCCACCTCTTTCTTTTCGGTGATATCTCGCTGGACTTCCAGATATGCGAAGAGCTTACCTTCTTCGTCATATAGAGGGGAGAGGCGGCAATCGCAGATGATAAGTCTGCCGTCTTTGCATTTTTTAGTGCCTATTGAACTGAAGACATTACCGTTGGTGATAATTTTTTTAATATCCCCTTTTTCCTTTTCACTAAATGGTTTGGCATCGATGAGCCCCAGGAAATTACCTCTTGCCTCTTCCATCGTATAACCGAACAGGTCCTCCGCCGCCTGGTTAATATACGTAATTTTGTAATCGGCATCGATAATCATTATGGAATCGGATACCTGTTGTGTGACGGTACTTAGCAGTCGCAGCTGTTCCTCTGCCTGCTTCAGCTGGGTTATATCGGTGGTCAGGAAGATTACGCAAGGTTCGTTGCCCA
>DAOUDZ010000051.1:0-1546 GCA_034430575.1 Dehalococcoidales bacterium | reverse complement strand
GGGATGGCGAAGACGGAGTTGGCGGCCTGGATAGCGATCTGCGAGCTGCATCCTGAATCGCCGGTGAGGTGTGTGGGTTTCGATAGGGATGGCAACCCCATCGGGGGGCCGGTCAACGACCCTTATATCCCGGTGGTGGCATATACGGAAGAGCAGTCCGATGAACTCCTTTACGGTACGATAAAGGTCATACTTGAAGAATGCGACCTGGGCAAAGACTTCGACATCGGTCTGGAGCGGATCATGAGGAAGCGGGGAGACGGGAAGGTGGTATCGCTTTCCTCATCTCCCAATGCCCGTGACGGCGCCAGGACGACCTTCTCCGCGATGGATGAGCCGCTGGCGCTGGATACCCACATCCCTACGCCCGACGGGTGGACGACGATGGGGGATATCCATCCCGGGGATATCGTGTTTGGAGCAGACGGCCATCCGGCGCAGGTGCGGGAAGTGGGGCCTATTCATCATAACAGGCAGTGTTACGCTATTAAATTCGGCGATGGCTCTCGAATAGTGGCGGACGCCCACCATGGGTGGCCAGTTTATGACCATAGTCCGAGCTATAAATGCGAGCGCACGGTGGCAACCGAATACCTATATGAGCACCAGTGGTCCCATAGTTCCAGATTCAGGATTGTAGAATCCGGGCCGCTGGAGCTTCCGGACAAGGAACTTCCTGTTGCGCCTTATTTGATGGGTTTATGGCTGGGGGACGGGGACGCCAGGAACGCGACAATAACCGCGGGCAAACAGGATATTGAGGAAATCGAGGCGAATATCAAGGCGCTGGGTTACCGGGTTACGCGTTGTTCGGCACGGGGCAGAGCGCCGTTGATTTATATAACGATGAATGATAGCCGCTATAGCGGATGGGGGGCTACGAAGGGCAAGCCGATTAACCACTCGGTAGTCGGAGAGTTGCGCAAGATTGGAGTGCTGGAAAACAAACATATTCCCGATGATTATCTCAGGGCTGGCACACAGCAGCGTCTGGAATTGCTACGAGGCCTTATGGATGCCGATGGGTACATAAGCCCACAGGGTGTTTGCACTTTCGTCAATACCAGTGAGTGGCTTATCGATGGCTTAATTGAGTTACTGCGCACGCTGGGTTATCGACCGCATCCAAAATGTGCCTCAATTGATAAGCGGTGGGCAAAAGAGAGTACGATTTATAAAGTGCATTTTACAGGTAAGCCGAACATGATGCCTTTCCGGCTGTATCGAAAAAGCGCCAAGATAACTGAACACAAGTGGCAATACCAATGCCGGGCAATAATTGCGGTTGAGGCGGTTGAAACAATCCCGGTCAGATGCATTTCAGTAGATAATGATGAACATCTATTCTTGGCCGGGGAGGCGATGATAGCGACCCATAATACGCACTGGTGGACATTACCGCGTTTATTAAGAGCCCACCAGACGATGGTGGCCAACCTGGCCAAGAGAAAAAAGGCCGACCCATGGAACCTTGAGATAACGACGGCGCCGGAGCCGGGGGCGGGGA
This sequence comes from Dehalococcoidales bacterium, assembly GCA_034430575.1. GTDB lineage: Bacteria > Chloroflexota > Dehalococcoidia > Dehalococcoidales > RBG-16-60-22 > JAFGPF01. The sequence goes on along the minus strand of DAOUDZ010000051.1, from coordinate 39 downwards.
GCGTCGCGGAAAGCGCCATGGAATACGCCCGGGAAGTGA
>DAOUDZ010000050.1:0-4573 GCA_034430575.1 Dehalococcoidales bacterium | reverse complement strand
CGGCGGTAAGCCGAATGGGTCATCGAAGTATTTCTCTCCGAGCCAGAGATTAAAGGTGGCATTTACGGCACATGATAAAACCCGGAGGTTATAGCCGCCTTCTAGGTAAAAGACAGTTTTCCCGCCGCAGAGTTCATCGGCCAATTGCTGGATAATCCGGGTCAAATAATAATATCCATCCAGAGTAAGCCGCATGTTGCTCATTTCGTCGGCCCAGTGACCGTCATAACCGGCGGATACCAGGATAATCTCAGGTTTAAATCTGCGGGTAGCCGGGATGACAATCTCATCGAATACTCGCTGGTATTCATTATCACCGCAGCCGGCAGGTAAGGGTATATTTATAGCTGTTCCGACTCCAATTCCCTGTCTCACTTCATTAAGATGGCCTGTGCCGGGAAAAAACGGATATTGGTGTGTGGAAATGTAGAGGACGTAAGGATGATGAGCGAAGGCTTCATGCGTGCCGTTACCATGATGTACGTCAAAATCGATAATCAGTACCCTTTCCATTTTATATGTCTTTAAAGCATAGTTAGCGGCAATAGCGATATTGTTGAATAAGCAGAAACCCATGGCGTTGTTCTTTGTGGCATGATGTCCCGGAGGCCGTACGAGGGCATAGGCGCAGGGAACATCTCTCTTCATAACGGCTTCAACGGCGGCGATACCCCCCCCGGCGGCATAAAGAGCAGCCTTATAGGAACCCGTTGACATCAGGGTATCAGCATCCCACCACCCCCCGCCCTGCCGGCAATATGCCTCTATCCGCGAGATATATTCCGCCTGGTGTACCGTGGTAAGCTCGTCCAGGGTAGCCGGGCGCGCCGGAATTGCTCTAAGTAGCTGCCTAATTCCCTTCCAATCGAGGTCGGAAATAATAGCTCCCAAACGACGAGCGTTCTCAGGATGCCCTCCGGTGTCATGCTCCAGGTACACAGGGTCATAGACATATCCGGGGGCAACTAACCGTCCGGCGTGTTGCTGCGGTGAATTCTTACTTGACCATGATTCTGGCATCGATAACCCAGTACCCTTCTCCTTTTGGCATAACATCTACCGGATTTAGATCGAGTTCGGCAATCTCCGGTATATCTTCAACCATAGCCGATACTCTTAGCAAAAGATTCTGGAGAGCTTTGACATCTCTGGGCGGAGAACCACGGTAGCCCTCGAATAATTTGGTCATTTTTAATGAGTTTATCATTTCAACCGCATCTAAATCGGTGATTGGATGCAGCTTCATAGTGACATCTTTAATCAGCTCGGCGTAAATTCCTCCGGAACCAAACATAATCAGCGGGCCAAAGGAAGGGTCTTGTGTAACGCCTACAATTGTTTCGATACCCCCGGTCATCATTTGCTGTACGGTTACCCCGGACATCTCTTGTTGACGCCCGAGCTTCTCCAGGTTCTTTTTGATGGCATTATAAGCTTTTTCCACTTCACTTTTAGAGGTAACGTTTAACACAACCCCACCGACATCAGTCTTGTGCGTAATTGTCGGCGATTCTAGTTTGACTGCTACCGGAAAACCAAGCCTTGCAGCGGCTGCTTGCGCCTTGGACGGGGTCTTAGCAACCACGACTTCCGCCTGGCGTATCCCGTAATACGCCAGTAATTCCGCTATTTCCCCAGCCGAAAGCCATAGCGGCCTTTCCGTACTATTTTTAATCACCGTGTCTATTAACTGGTGGGCTTTCTCTTTTTGGATTCCTTTTATCATTGGGGTTTTACCGCGGGGTTTACGCCGTAGTTCGGCATATTCCACCGCTCGCTTCAATGACAGGATAGCTTCTTCCGGGAAAGTATAAAGGGGTATAAAGTGACCGTGTGTCCCGAGCTGGGAACTAAGACCTTTCTGCCCGATAAAACAGCCGAGCAGGGGTTTCTTAAAACGCCAGAAGACCGGCGCCACGCGCCGGAGGGTGTTCTCCATATCTTTCGTCTCGACAACTATCGGGGGAGCGAATATAGCTAGGACGGCGTCAACCTCTTTATCGGCAGCCAGCACTCTGAGTATTCCTTCGTATTCTTGAGCCGTAGCTCCGGCGGTAGTATCTATAGGGTTGCTGAGATTAATATCCCTTTTCAATAGCGGCCTGATTTTGGCGCTGGCATCTGCGGAAAGCTCTATCATATCCAGGCCGTTACGGGCGGCGGCATCAGCGGCGATAATACCCGGCCCGCCGCCGTTAGTGACGATGACCAATTTTCTGCCTTTGGGGAACGGTTGGGTTGATAGCAGGGTAGCCAGGTTGAAAAGTTCTTCAACAGCATTGACTCTGATAATTCCAGCGTTTTGAAACAAAATATCCGAAGCAACATCCGATGTAGCTAATGCTCCCGTGTGTGACGATACTGCCCTGGCACCGGCCGCTGTGCTGCCGCTCTTCACCGCGACGATAGGTTTCTTAGCAGACACGCGTCGGGCGATTCTGGCGAATCGGCTCGGATTTCCGAATGACTCCAGGTAAAGCAGAATTACTTTAGTAGCCGGGTCCTGCTCCCAGTACTGTAAAAAATCGTTAGAGGAGACATCGGCGCGGTTACCCACACTGACGAAGGTAGAAATACCCATGTTCATGTTTTTGACATGCTCCAGAATGGTCAGGCCCATAGCGCCGCTCTGGGAAAGAAAAGCCACGTTTCCCGCGTTGGGATATACCTGGGAAAAGGTGGCGTTAAGCCGTATTGCCGGGTCAGTATTGATGACGCCCATACAGTTAGGGCCAACCAGGCGCATACCGTAGCTGAGGGTGATATTCCTCAACTCCTGCTCTCTGTCTGCGCCTTCCGGACTTCTCTCCCGGAATCCATCCGAGATTACAATTAAAGCTAGTACGCCCTTCTGGCCGCATTCGTCGGCTGCCTTGTTTACGATAGCTGCCGGCACGGCAATGATAGCCATGTCTACCTTGCCGGGAATATCCAGCACCGAGGGATAGGACTTGACTGAAAGAACCGCTTCGGTATTGGGGTTTACAGGATATACGATACCGGAAAAACCGCTCTGTAAAATGCAGCGCATGAGCAGGTTGCCGATGGTGCCAGGATAGCGCGCGGCTCCGATAATAGCTACTGCCTTTGGATTAACAATAGGCTGTAAAGAAGCTATTATCGAAGTACGGTCACGGCTGGCTTCTTTTATATCCACGCTATGGGTTTGTTTTATCGGGAAAGTAACATTGTATACGTCGTCCTCTAAATCGCTGGAGACATGAAAACCGTAATCCAGGAAGGCTTCCATCATCTGTAAATTCTCGGCGAGGACACTAGCTTCAAAGATGGAGATGTCGTTTTCTCTAGCAACATTTACCAGTGTTTCTATAAGTCTGCTACCGAGCCCGATTTTCTGGTAGTAATCTTCAATGGCAAAGGCTACTTCCGCTGAACGCTTATTGGGTAAGCGATAATAGCGTGCAATAGCGATAATTTTCCTGTCCTTCCCTTTACCGATTTCCACAACATAAGCAAAGGAGTTGTTATAATCTACCGTACAATAACGGATAGCATCCTCTTCCGTCATTTCCTTGGGTATGTTATGAAAGCGGAGATATTTGGTGCGCGTGCTTAACCGGGAAATGAAAGCAAGCCATAAAGATACATCGCTTTTCTCGATAGGCCTTAGCAATACTCGGTAACCGTCTCTAAGGATTTCCTCCCGGCGGTATTGAGAGAGGTCTGGGCTGGCGGGTGTGCCTAGCATTAAATATCATCCCCCTTTCAAACAGAATTAATATAGTCTTCGCTGAAGCTTGCCTCGTCTTCTTATAGGAGTGAATTAGCCTATGTAATAAAATAATCGGCGAGAGAAAGAACCATCTATATTTATGATATACCTGTGATGCGTGCCGTTCAAGCGTAGAGCTTTTAGCGGTATACCTTTACTTATAAATCTTCGGGGGAAATGGGCCACTTTCAATACTACATACAGCTTGGGAAATAGCCGTTTTTAAAAGAGTTCATCCATCATCAGCCGAAGGTTATGCACTTCGTTATCATCGATACTCACAAAAATAGCACCGTCTTCGCGCAAGAACTCTTTAAGAAGGGCGAGGCGTGGATATATCATACATAACCATTTGTCATGGCGTGATAAGTCCTCAGCTTCGCCGCTTACTACTTTACCTAACCAAGTTCGCATCTCAGGACTGTTGACGGCATCATTATAGACCCAGTTCTCATTACCTGTGTTATATGGCGGGTCAATGTATATGCACTTTACTTGGCTGGCATAGTAGGGTAATAGAGCCTTCAAAGCAATCAGATTGTAGCTTTCCATTAGCAGATTTCCGCTATCGGGACTGCCAACGGATAATTCTTCGTTGCACTGAAGAAGATGATAAGGCACCTCGCGGTGGTGATTCAGGACGGCTTTCTTGCCAATCCAATCTAAATTTAGCATTTAAAACATGCTCCAGAGACGGCAATGATACATCCATTCATCGCTCTAGATTATACTATAAATGACGACTTTAGGTCAGACTACGCCCCCGGAACTTGCCGCGTAAAATCCGTTTTATAAGTGTTGTTGACCTGAATAGACTTCTTGCAATTTAACATTTCGTCA
>DAOUDZ010000049.1:0-17859 GCA_034430575.1 Dehalococcoidales bacterium | reverse complement strand
CTGCCGCGCAATTTCCCCAGGCCTTATTTCGACTGGGAAGAACTGACTTCGGGGATGAAAGACAGGCAGAGGCTGGGTCTGGCAGCCTGGGGTGTCGAGGAGAGGCTGGACTTCATCTCGGCCCCCGGTTATGCCGGAAAGCTGCCGGCGTTTTTGAAGAAAGTCGCGGAGCTTTTAGGCCAGCGGAAACGTATTATCATCATCAGCCATCAGGCAAGCCGTCTCTCGGAGCTGCTTGCCGAAGAGGATATCGTTGCCGCGCCCTCCGAGGAGGTCACCGATGTACCCGGGCCCGGCGCACTCGTCCTGGTGCAGGGGTCTCTGCCGGAAGGCTGGGTCATGGACAGCGAAACGTACCTGTTCACCGACGCCGAGATATTTGGCTTCGTCAAGCAGCGTCGACTCGTTAAAAGGCGTCCGGCGCCGCGCCACAGGCTCATGGTTGACATTATCCCTGACGACTACGTCGTCCACGTCGAGCACGGCATCGGCAAGTTCACCGGCGTGACCACCCTCAAGACCGTCGGCGTTGAGAAGGAATACCTGGTGCTGCAGTACGCGGCGGGCGATACGCTCTACGTCCCCACCGACCAGATAGACAGGGTCAGCCGCTATATCGGGGCGGGGGACAGGCCGCCGGTGTTAAGTCGACTCGGCACGCAGGAGTGGACCAGAACCAAGCAGCGGGCCAAAGAGGCGGCGGAACTGCTCGCTCAGGAGCTTTTGGCACTTTACGCATCAAGGGAGGTCGTGCCCGGTTTCGCCTTCTCCCGCGATTCGCTGTGGCAACAGGAGCTTGAGTCGGCCTTTCCTTACGTGGAGACGCCCGACCAGATGGAGGCTTTGCAGGAGGTGAAGGGGGACATGGAAAAGGTCCGCCCCATGGACCGGCTGGTCTGCGGGGACGTGGGCTACGGCAAGACCGAGGTAGCCATACGGGCGGCCTTCAAGGCGGTGATGGACGGGCGGCAGGTAGCCGTGCTGGTGCCCACCACCGTGCTGGCGCAGCAGCATTTCGAGACTTTCTCCGAGCGACTCGAAGCCTTCCCGGTGAGGGTCGAGGTGTTGAGTCGGTTCCGCTCCCCGGCGGAGCAGCGTGAAATAGTCGAGAGACTGGCCAGCGGCGCAGTCGATATCTGCATCGGCACCCACCGTCTTATCCAGAAGGACGTGGCTTTTGAAAACCTCGGACTGCTCATCATCGACGAGGAGCAGCGTTTCGGCGTCAGCCACAAGGAGCACCTGAAAAAGATGCGGCAGGAGGTGGACGTGCTGACCTTGAGCGCCACCCCGATTCCCCGCACCCTGCACATGTCGCTGGTGGGGGTGAGGGACATGAGCACCATGGAGACGCCGCCGGAGGAGCGCCTGCCCGTGAAAACGTACGTCGCCGAGTATAACGAACACCTGGTCAGGGAGGCGATATTGCGGGAAATCGAGCGTAACGGCCAGGTATTTTTCGTTCACAACCGGGTGCAGAGCATCGCCATGATTGCGGAAAACCTGCGGGAGCTGGTGCCGGAGGTGGAGGTCGCCATCGCCCACGGGCAGATGCCGGAAGAGCAGCTGGAAAAAGTGATGAACGATTTCACCCGTGGCAGGGTGGATATTTTAGTCTGCACCACGATTATAGAGTCGGGTCTTGACCTGCCCAACGCCAACACGCTGATTATCAACCGGGCGGACAGGTTCGGGCTGACGCAGCTTTACCAGCTGCGGGGTAGGGTGGGACGTGGCACCAACCTCGCTTACGCCTACTTTCTTTACGACCACGGCCGGCGCCTGACTCCCGTGGCGCACCAGCGCTTAAGGACGATTTACGAGGCGACCGAGCTCGGTGCGGGATTCGGCATCGCCATGAAAGACCTGGAAATCCGGGGCGCGGGCACTCTGCTGGGGCCGAGGCAGAGCGGCCACATCACCGCCATCGGCTTCAGCCTGTACACTCGGCTGCTGGCGGATGCGGTCGAGGAGCAGAAGGCGCTGCGGGAGGGCAGGCCCAAACCGCCGCCCAAACTCCCCCCACCCACGGTCGATTTACCCCTCGATGCCTTTATCCCCGGGGACTACGTCACCGACGTCGAGACGCGACTTGAGCTTTATAAGAAGCTGGCGGACGTTGAGACGGCGGAGCACCTCGACGATGTCTTGAAGGAATACACCGACCGTTTCGGCGCGCCACCGCCGGAGGTAAATAATTTATTCTATGCGGTGCGGGTTAAGGACCTGGCGGCGCAGGCGGGCATAGAATCAATCTCCACCGAGGAAGGCCAGATAATCCTGCGCCGCTTCCAGGGACTCCCATTTAGTGCAGAGAAATTCATGCAGACCCTCACCGAAGGCGTAACCGTGGGCCGCACGCAGATAAGGATTCATTATAAGAAATTAAAAGGGGAGTGGAAGAAGGTGCTGGAGGGGGTGGTGGGGAGATTGGGTAGTTAGTACCTCGTAGCGCTTGACAATTTCATAGATTAATAATATACTAACTTAGTAATATAATATGAGGGATACTGTGAAGATATCTCGAACGGCGAGGTTTAAAAGAGCCTGGGAACAGCTTGCTAAGGCGGAAAAATCATTAGCACGGAAGGCTATTATAAACTTAGCATCGGACATCCGATATCCTGCTCTGAGAGTGAAAAAAATTAAGGGTGTTGGAAATATCTGGGAGGCCAGAGTAAGTCTAAATTTAAGGATTACTTTTTTAGTAGAAAAAGATACTATTCTTTTACGTAATATTGGACGCCACGACTCTACTTTAAATCGCCCATAGAGTATTAAGATGATTAACATGTAGTAATAGTATTCTTAGAAGAAAGATTTACTGTATACAGTATACTTTCATAGGAGATGCAAATGACCACATATAGCAAAGTCACCCGGCATGGGCAGGTAACGTTGCCTGCTTCTGTTCGTAGGAAACTCGGTATACAGGAAGGAGATATTGTTGAGGTTGTGGTTGATGATGATAAGGCTGTACTAATGCCGAAAAAAATCGTTGATAAGAGCCAGGCTTACTTCTGGACAAAGGAATGGCAGGAAGCTGAAAAGGAAGCCAGCGCAGACATAAAAGCAGGCAGGGTCAAGACCTTTGATACCGCTGAAGAATTGCTGGCTGACTTAGACGAAAAATAGAATATCGTAAGGGGAGATAAAAATATGAGCCAACATGCTGAATATCATTATAGTATAACAATCAAAACTGATGATGAGGCTGTTCTTCAGTGTTTAAGGGCGTTAAGTTAATATGCTCAATGTGTGGGAAATAAAAGAATCCCATGGGGTGGAACTAAACAGGGAGACTGGGAGCGAGACGACCATAGTGTAACCTTTCACTTTTCAAAACCAGAATATAGAACGACGTTCATTAAGGAAGTATATCGCCTATTTCCAGAAAATCTTTGGGAGAAAATAAAGGAAAGAGATGACGACCCGGCTACCCCGCAATCCTAAGTAATTTTGTTAAACATAGATAATTAATTTCAAGGCTGTCTAAGATGTGCGCCAGCCCCTCTTTCTTTTTCCACCTCTCCCTTGCTAAAGGAGGGGGACCGAGGGGGAGGATTTCCTAAAACTAAAACCCCCCTCTCTTGACGCCCCGCCGCGGCTCTAGTATTATCATTACTGTGGATTGAGGCGGAGGAAAGTATAACTTAAGAGAGCGAGTGTAAAATAACATGATAGTCCAAATGATAAAGGGTGCCAGCCAGCAGGAAGTCGATGCCGTAGTAGAGAAAGCGAAATCGCTGGAGCTTGGCGTTCAGTTGAACCTGGGCACGGATAAAACGGTCGTAGCCCTCCTGGGGAGCAATACCGGCCAGATACCCACCGATATCTTTGCCGTGCTGCCCGGCGTCGAGAGTGTCACCCGTATCATGAAGCCGTACAAGCTCGCCTCCCGCGAGTTCCGGCCCAAGAGCACCGTCGTCAATTGCGGCGGGGTGAAAATAGGGGGCGAACGTATTATCGTTATCGCCGGTCCCTGCGCCGTGGAAAGTGAAAGCCAGCTTATGCAGGCCGCCGAAGCCGTGAAAGCAGCCGGGGCCAGCATCCTGCGAGGTGGCGCCTTCAAGCCGCGCACGTCTCCATTCAGCTTCCAGGGTATGCAGGAAAAAGGACTGGAGCTGCTGTCTAAAGCCAGGGAGCGGTTCGGGATGCCGGTGGTCACCGAGGTGGTTGACCCGCATGATGTTGAACTGGTGGCCTCCCACGCGGATATGCTTCAAATCGGCTCGCGTAATATGCAGAACTATGCCCTGCTGACCAATGCCGGCAAGAGCCGCTGTCCCGTGGTGCTGAAACGCGGTTTCTCCTGCACTATCAGCGAGTGGCTTACCGCCGCTGACTACCTTCTGGCGGACGGGAAAAATCAGGTTATCCTGTGCGAGCGCGGCATCAGGACTTTCGAGGACAGTATCCGCTTTTCGCTGGATATATCCGCCATACCGGTGCTCAAGAAGAACAACCACCTGCCGGTAATCGTCGATCCCAGCCATGCCGCCGGGCACTTCTCACTGGTTCCGGCCATCGCCAGGGCAGCCGTGGCCGCCGGCGCCGACGGGCTTCTCATTGAAGTCCACCCCAACCCCAAAGAAGCCCTCGTCGATGGGTTACAGTCGCTTTCGCTTACAAACTTCATTGCGCTGATGGAAGAGCTCAAGCCCATCGCCAAGTCCGTGGGCAGGTATATCTGATTTCAATATATTAACGCCCCGTTTCATATACCTGACAGGATTACGCGTGCATAGAGAATTTATTGTTCTACAGGTCGAAGGTATTTCTATAGTCGGGCAGCTTGTTCTGCCTGATGAAAAAGCTCAATACCGGCTGGTCTGCCTCTGTCACGGCGCGCCATCGGGCAGCCCCCCGGAACCTGGCGACGGCGGTTATCCGGAACTGGCGGAAAGGATTTGCCGGGAAGGGTTTGCCGTCTGCTCTTTCAATTTCAGGGGAGCGGGGGACAGCGGCGGCAATCTGGACTTTCTCGGCTGGACGCGCGACCTTCAGGCCGTCGTCGATTACCTGTGGAGTCTGGATAATATCGATAAGTCCCGTTTTTCTCTGGTCGGCTTCAGCGCCGGGGCGGCCGTGTCTATCTACGTAGCCGCTGGGGATGCGCGTATTTCCGGTGTCGCGGCCTGCGCCTGCCCGGCACACTTCGGGCTTTTCACCGATTCCGGCTCCCCGCAGTCCGTCATCGACCGTTACCGGGAAATCGGCGCCATCAGGGACGATGATTTCCCGCCGTCCCTCGACGGGTGGTTCGATAACCTCAAGCGGGTCACTCCTCTCGACTATGTGGCCGGGATTGCCCCCAGGCCTCTCCTGCTCGTTCACGGCAGCCAGGATGAGACGGTGCCTGTCGAACATGCCCACAGTCTGTACGAGAAAGCCGGGAATCCCAGGAAACTGGTAGTTGTCGATGGGGCCGGGCACCGGCTGCGGCGGGACGATAGGGTGGTTGGTGCCGTGCTCGACTGGTTAAAATCACCGCAGTCTGACTGATAGCCCGATTGACCGAAAAACTCTAAATGAGCTATAATGTAAATAAGATATTAGTCAAGACGAACTTAAAGGCGGGTCAATCTTGCACGAGTCTTGCGGCGTATTTGGTATTTATTCCCCGGATGAAGATGTAGCCCGTCTTACCTTTTTTGCACTCTTTGCGCTCCAGCACCGCGGTCAGGAAAGCGCTGGTATTGCCACGGCCGATGGCAAAAAAATCAGGATTTTTGCCAGCATGGGGCGGGTCTCCTATGTGTTTAATGAAGATACGCTGACCAATCTTACCGGCCATATCGCCATCGGGCATAACCGCTATTCAACAGCGGGTTCCAGTAGAGCGGCCAACGCTCAACCGATTATAGTCAGAAACGGTGACAGTACCATCGCCGTTGCTCATAACGGTAATATCATCAATGCCACGCACCTCTATGAAGAGCTTATCGGCCAGGGTTATAAGTTCAGTGGCACCACCGATACCGAGGTTATCGCCAATTGTATCCTGTCTTCTCCGGGTAAAAACTGGGTTGAGAAGATTCAGCACGCCATGCGCCGACTCCAGGGCGCGTATTCTCTGGTTATTCTAACGCCGCGAGAGCTTTATACCGTTCGTGACCCGTTCGGCGTGCGTCCTCTGTGCCTGGGTACCGTCGATAGCGGGTGGGTAATAGCCTCCGAGACCTGCGCTCTGGACCATATCGGCGCTGATTTTGTCAGGGAAATTGGACCCGGTGAAGTGGTTAAAATAAGCGAAAACGGCCTGGAGAGCTATCCGGGGGAATCACATAGAAGAGGGGCGTGTATTTTTGAGTATATCTACTTTGCCCGTCCCGACAGTGTGATTGACGGGCGGCTGCTCTATCCGGCGCGGCAGGCTATGGGGGCAGGACTGGCCCGGGAGCATCCGGTTGATGCCGACCTGGTTATGGGTGTGCCGGATTCGGCCACGGCGGCCGGTACGGGTTATGCCCGGGAATCCGGCATTCCCGTCGTCGAGGGGCTGATTAAAAACAGGTACATCGGACGTACCTTTATCGAGCCTGACCAGCGTATCAGAGACCTGGGTGTCAAGCTTAAGTTCAATCCCTTACCCCAGGTGCTGGACGGAGAGCGTCTGGTGGTCGTCGACGACAGTATCGTCCGCGGCACGACAACGCCCAGCGTGGTGAAGATATTACGAAAGGCAGGCGCCAAGGAGATTCACATGCGTATCTGCGCTCCGCCTATTAAATATCCGTGCTTCTTCGGTGTGGATATGGCCACGCGCCGGGAGCTTATCGCTGCCCAGAAGAGCATACCGGAAATCTGCGAGTTCATCGGCGCTGATTCGCTGGGCTACTTGAGTATCGAGGGGCTGATTAAGGCGGTGGGTCTGCCCAGGGAAAATTTCTGCCTGGCCTGTTTTACCGGTGATTATCCCATCCCGGTACAGCTTGAGATGGACAAGCTGGCGCTGGAGACAATGGCTAACAGCCAGCAAAATGCCGCCTGCGACGATACCGACGGCAGGTAATCAACGTAACGGGATAACCTTTTGACATTGACGGTTAGTCCGTATTCCTCATTATTTCGTTAAATTCATTGAATATTCTTTGTTCAGGTTATTGACAGGGGGAACCTTTTGTTATATAGTATTTCTAGAACAGGTGTTCGTTATGTATAATTGCCGGTTTAGGGAGTCAGCATGAGAAAGACGTCTGACAAGCAAAAACGCATCATTAAGTACATCGAGCGTTTCCTTGTGGATAACGGGTATCCCCCCTCCATACGGGATATACAGGCCGGATGCAATATCAGTTCGACCTCCGTGGTGGACTATAACCTAAACATACTGGAGAGCCGGGGGCATATTCGCCGCCATGCCGATGTTTCACGCGGCATTACGTTGCTCACGCGCACGCAGACTACCGATTCGCTGGTACCGGTGCCCGTTATCGGGATGATAGCCGCCGGCGAGCCGATTCCGGTGCCGACCCCCGATACCTGGGACGTCGCGGCAGTATCGGAGACTATGGAAGTGCCGCGCGAGCTTACCCGCGGTCGTGGAGATATCTACGCGCTAAAGGTTAAGGGCATGTCCATGGTGGATGCCCTGATTAATGACGGCGATACTGTCCTGATGCAGCACGTCAGCGCGGTGGAAAACGGCGAAATGGCCGCTGTATGGCTCAAAGGTGAAAAAGAGGCTACGCTGAAGAAGGTCTATATGGAAGCCGACCGTATCCGACTCCAGCCAGCCAACGAGCAAATGAACCCCTTCTATGCCGACTATGATAATGTCGAGATTCAGGGCAGAGTTGTCGCTGTCGTCAGGCAGGTAGCCTGAAGCACCGTTGTCATTGCGAGCGAAGCGTGGCAATCCATAAATTGAATCAAGCTGTTCATTCTGTTCATTGAGATTGCCGCGTCAATACGTTCCTCGCAATGACAGTATCAGACTTATTTCTTAAATACCGGGGTGCACCAGTGCATATACTTGGGATGGTCGCCCCTGATTACCATGGTATAGATATCCTGTAGCTTGGCGGTGATTGTGCCGATTTCCCCGTCGCCTATCTTGCGGCGGTCAATTTCGGCCACTGGCGTCAGGTGGGCGGCCGTGCCGGTAAGAAAACACTCGTCGGCGGCGTAAAGCTCAAAGCGGTCGATAGGCCGTTGCACCGTCTTGATACCCAGCTCTTTTTCAGCTAGTTCTATTACAGTGTTGCGGGTAATACCCATAAGGATGTTATTATAAGTGGCCGGTGTCACCAGCTTGCCGTCTTTTATCAGAAAAATATTTTCGCCGCTTCCCTCGGAGACATGCCCGTCCGGCGCCAGCATGATTGCTTCGTCGAAGCCATTGCCGACAGCCTCCGTCTTGGCCAGGGCATTATTGATATAGATACCGGCGGCCTTAATCTGGGGTGGAATAACGTTATCCTCCGGGCGGTGCCATGAGGATACGGCGCACCTCGCCTTGTCCACGTCCAGGTAAGGCCCCCAGGGGATAACGAACACGAAGAAGTCGTCATCCAGGTCATGCAGGCGCACGCCCAGCGCCTGGGAGCTTTTATAAGCCACGGGCCTGATATAGACATCTTCCTGGAAGCCGCACTTCGCCACCAGTTCCACGGTTATCCGGCATAGTTCATCGATGGAATCGGGCAGGGTGATATTCAGCACCTTGCACCCGCTTGCGAGTCGCTCGTAATGCTCTTTCAGGCGGAAGATATACGCCTGTTTCTGCTTGCTATTCCAGTTGCCGCGGATACCTTCGAAGATAGCGGAACCGTAGTGAAAAGCATTGGTCATTATCCCGATTTTAGCTTCTTCCAGAGGGACGAACTGCTTCTGAAAATAGGCGTAAGACGGCATATTACGGTCTCCTTTCCAGTAACCTTCATTATAGCTTCTGCGGCGGTAGAAAAACAAGTGGGGTTATCGGAGGTGGACTGGGGCATGGTATAATACCTCAACATATGGATGAAGTTAATATTGAGAAGCGGGGTAATTCCGGGAAGCTAATCTGGTTCAAGCGGAGAATCCTTCCTTTGGCCGGGCTAATTCTGGTTATCGCCATTGTGGCGGGTATAATATATATCAATACACGGTGCCCTGAACGATTTGAAGAGCTGGAGAGATATGGTTATTTCGGAGCTTTTATTGTAAGTATAATATTCAACGCTACTCTCATTTTGCCAGCGGGCAATATGCTGGTTCAAATGACTCTCGGTACTGCTGCCGCACTTTCGCCTGTTCTGGTAGGGTTTGCCAGTGGTGTCGGTGCGTCAATAGGTGAAACAACCGGTTATGTAGCCGGTCGCAGCGGGCGTGGATTAATAAAGAGAAAGAGTCAGATGTACGGTCGGGTTGAAGGCTGGGTAAGGAAGTGGGGAATTGTAACTATATTCGTGTTCTCAATAGTGCCTTTTGTGTTCGACCTGGTTGGCATTGCCGCGGGCGCGCTACGGTTTCCTTTCTGGAAGTTCTTTCTTGCCTGCATGGCGGGCAGGATTATATTATACGTGACAATGGTATGGCTGGCCTCGCTGGGATACAGGTTGATACTCCCCTGGTTCGGTTAGTTCTGCCGCTTTACCTTGAGAACCAGCGCCGCGCCGACGATGAAGTACGCTAGGCACACCATCAGCATGAAAGTATAGCCGAATCCGGGACTGCGAGCATTGAAAAAGTCGATGGCCGGGCCGATGGCTCGCGCCAGAGCGGCGCCGCCGGCGGTGGCCATGTTGGCTATACCCAGGTACCGCGCTTCTTCTCCTTCGGCTACAAGGTCGGTGGCCAGCGCCCAGTTGGTGCTGTTGAAGGCCCCTATAGCCACGCCGATGATGGCGGCGGCCCACAGTATCGTGCCGTATTCCTGCGATAGAGCGATGACGGCAATCCCCAGGGCGCCCAGTATTCCCGACGCTATGGTGATGGGCTTGCGGCCTATCCTGTCGGAAAGGTAGCCGGCCGGCCAGACGACAATCAACATACCCACCACGGCGAATATGGAGAAACGGGCCGTCGCCTCGGCGGGGTCGGTAACTCCGATGACATCCCTAAGGAAATAAAGGGCGAACTGCTGGATGGTGGTGAAAGCCATGTAAACAAGCAGGCGGGAGGCCAGAAACCAGACCAGGTCACGGTTGCCCAGCACTTCTCTGGCGGTCTGGAGCAATGCCGCCGGCAGCGAAACCCGGCGATTATTGACGGTTAAGCGGGGTTCTTTTACCATGACGACCGTAGCAATCACGGCTCCCAGCAGGACTATAGCCAGTATTCCCACTACCAGCCACAGCCACTGGCTGCCTTCTCCGGCGTAATAGCGGTCCATGAAAATGCTGGCAAGATATACCAGAATTACTCCGCCGACAATCTCAAGTAAAGCCTTAATACCCGATGCTGCCCCACGCCTGTGTTGCGGTACGAGGTCGGGAATGAAAGCCTGGAAGGGGCCCTGCGCCGTATTGGTGGATAGTTGCAGGAGGCAGTAAACGACAAATGTGGCGGCGAAGCCACCGGCGAGGCCGATGCCGGGGATAATCAGCACGGCGATAATCCCGCCGATTAATATGTAGGGTCGGCGCCGACCCCACCGGGAGCCGGAACGGTCGCTGATGGCGCCGGCTATCGGCTGGACGAGCATAGCCAGGAATAGTCCCGTGAGGGTCATCAGGCCGAGGTAGGTATTTTTCTGCGCTTCCGGGATGAAGTCCAGCAGCCGCAGCGGCAGGATGATGGTGTGCAGACTCTGCCAGAGGGCGGTCAGGGCAAAGCCGAAGATGGTTATCTTGATATAGTCCCGGCGGCGGAAATATGTGGTGTTTTCGTTTGGCATGACGGCTGTTCAAAGCATAGCAGAGCGTGGGTAAAGAGGCAACTTTATAAAGTCGCCGTATACGTATATAATCAATACTGGCATGACAGCGCGCTACCCGCTTGTAGAAGAGATATACATGGCACCGGATGCCCCGTGGTGCTTTGAGGCCTTCGCCGGAAGGCCTTTCAGTTTCTTCCTGGACAGCGGCATGGACCCGGCCAAGCTGGGGCGTTATTCCTTCATGGGTAGCGACCCCTTCCTCGTATTAAGAAGCCGGGGTGATGTCATAACGCTCATCAGAGATGGGGAGGAGGAGGTCAGGCGGGGCAACCCCTTCGATATGCTGGGTGAGTTGCTGGAGATATATACTCTGGATGGCAGCCGGGAGGGAATACCGTTTACGGGAGGGGCTGTGGGGTATTTCAGCTATGATTTGTGCCATTTCATCGAGCGTCTGCCGACCACCGCCGTCGACGATTTACAGCTGCCCGAATGCTACCTGGCTTTCTACGATGCCGCCGTGGTTTTTGACCACCTGCAAAATAAAACGTACCTGGTTTCTACCGGCTTTCCGGAGCTTGAGGAGAGTAAGAGACAGCGCCGGGCGGAGGAAAGACTCAAGGAGTTAAAAAGTCGGGTCTTGCTCTGTCCGCCGCCGTCCCCCGTTACGCAGGTATTTTCCGATAAAAATCTGGTGCTCAAAGCTAATTTTTCTCATGAAGGCTATCTGGAGGCGGTGGCGACCGCCCGCGAGTATATCTGCGCCGGGGATATATTTGAGGTAAATTTGTCGCAGAGGTTCGATGTAGATTTAGTCATTCCGCCGTACGAGCTTTATAAACGCCTGCGGAAAATCAATCCGGCGCCGTTTGCCAACTACTTTAACTTCGATGGAGTCGGCATCGTGGGGACTTCCCCGGAGAGGTTTCTTAAAGTGAAGGGCGACATGGTGGAGACGCGACCAATCAAGGGCACCAGGCCGCGTGGCAGAACCCCCGAAGAAGACCGCGCGCTGGCCGATGGCTTGCTGGCCAGCGCCAAAGACCGGGCGGAAAATATGATGATAGTCGACCTCGAGAGGAACGATATCGGGCGGGTATGCTGCTACGGCACGGTGAAGGTTACCGAGCTGGCAATCTTGGAGACGTATCCCACCGTTTTTCACCTCACCTCCACCGTGGTGGGGCAGTTGAGCGAGGGGAAAAGCCGCACGGATTTGCTTAAAGCCACCTTCCCCGGCGGTTCCATCACCGGGGCCCCCAAGGTGCGGTCGATGGAAATCATCGACGAGCTGGAGCCGACCCGCCGCAGCGTTTATACGGGGTCGCTGGGCTACTTGAGCTTTAGCGGGGACATGGACCTGGACATCGTGATACGCACGATAATCGTCAAGGACGGACGCGCCTATTTCCAGGTGGGGGGCGCTATCGTCTACGACTCCCGGCCGGAGGGGGAGTACATCGAGACTCTGGACAAGGGGAGAGCGCTGATACAGGCACTCAATCTCTCGCCGAACGGCGAAGCGGAGATAGTATCGTGATTCTGGTGATTGACAACTACGATTCGTTTACCTATAACCTGGTGCAGTACCTGGGCGAACTGGGACGGGAGCCGGCGGTCTACCGCAACGATGCCGTAACCCTGGAGCAAATCGAGTCCCTTTCGCCGAGCCATATCATTATCTCGCCGGGGCCCTGTACGCCGCTGGAAGCCGGTATTTCCAACGATGTTATCCGTCACTTCCGCGGGAAAACCCCCATACTGGGGGTCTGCCTGGGTCACCAGTGCATCGGCTATGTATATGGGGGTTTGATTAAACGGGCGGCGCTGCCGGTGCACGGCAAGGACTCGCCAATCTTTCACGACGGCGAAACGGTATTCGGGGGACTGGAATCGCCGCTCTCCGGGGGTCGTTATCATTCGCTGGTTATCGACGCCGGGTCGGTGCCGGCGTCTCTGGAAGTCTCGGCGAAGACCGGGGACGGCATAATCATGGCGGTGAGAAACCGGCATGACGTCGTCGAAGGCATCCAGTTCCACCCGGAGTCGATAATGACACCGGCAGGCCACGATATCCTGTCTAATTTTCTGGCACTTTCGGTACCCGCACGGAGGTAATTATGGAAGAGATAGTCTACCTGAACGACTCGCTGGTGCCGCGCTCGGAAGCGCGCATATCCGTCCTGGACTACGGGTTCCTCTACGGTTACGGGCTTTTCGAGACGATGCGCGCCTATCACGGTAAAATATTTCTCCTGGAACGCCACCTGAAACGACTGCTCGATTCGGCGGCTGCTATCGGGCTGGGCGACTCTCTGGCCGGTATCGACCTGGATAAGGCCTGCCTGGACACGCTTAAGGCGAATAAGCTGGAAAACGCCCGACTGCGACTGACTGTTACCGGCGGCGAATTGGAAGCGTTCCCCTGGTCGGGTGAAAAAGTCGCGCCCACCGTGGTTATCACGGCCAGGCCGTACCACGGTTTTCCGCCCGAGAAGTACGAGCAGGGCTTTAAGGTCTATCTCGCTGCAGTACGCCGCAGTATGCAGTCCTCCATCTCAGGTGTTAAGTCGGTAAGCTACCTGCTCAGTGTACTGGCGCGCAACGAGGCAGCAGCGCACGGATTCGACGAGGTGCTGCTTTTAAACGATGACGGGTATATCGCCGAGGGTGGCGGCTGCAATGTCTTTTTCGTAAAGTCATCAAGGCTGGTAACGCCGTCCCTGGCAAGCGGTATCCTGCCGGGAATCACCCGCGACGTGGTAATAGAACTGGCCGATGAGCTTGGGATAGTCCTCACCGAGGGTACCGTGGGTCTGGCGGTAATCAAGCAGTGCGATGAGGCTTTTCTGACCAATTCGATGATTGAAATTATGCCGCTGACAGCGGTCAGCGATGGTAGTGGAAATACGGTGACCATCGGCACCGGGAAGCCGGGGGAAATTACCCGGCGGTTGATGGCTGCCTATAAAGAGAGGGTGGCAAGGGAAACCGCAAACTAGCTTCTACCAGAATTCCGTCTGCGTTACGTGCTCGGTTTCCCGGATGATCTTTCTTATTCCGGCCCGCGCCTGCTTATCGATAACAGGTTCGACTTCCGATACGGGCAGACCGTCTTGGTTCTTTTCTGCCTGCCATTTAACGATATATCCCGGCACGAGGGCGCTGGCATAGTCGGCCGTACCGCAACAGGAAGCATCGACCACCGCCTCGCTAAGGATATACAGGACTTCCCTGCCGTTATACTTTAGCCGCACTTCTTTTAATGGCGTATAATGCCCGGCAATCGCATTAACGTCCTGGTTCAACTTCAAGTGAGTGTATCTGGTCGCCATAGTCATTCCGTAGCTAGGGATAAACCGCCGGCGATTCGAGTCCCGTTGTTTCCGGCAGACCGAGTACGAGGTTCATATTCTGCACGGCGGCGCCGGAGGCTCCTTTGCCCAGGTTATCAAAGCGCGCCGAAAGTAAAATCCTCTCCTTGCCGCCGAAGACGAATATATCAAGATTATTTGTGCCGTTACAATCGGCAAAAGTCAGAAAGCCGTTTTTCAGGTAATCGTCCGGCGGATAGGGCATCACGTTAATAAACCGCTCTCCGGCATAATAATCAGCCAGAACCGCCCTGATATCCGCGGCAGAAAGGGCCTTTTTCAGATGGCACGCTACCAGCGGGATAGAGGTAATTTCGCCGCGGTATATATTGAAAACGGTGGGAGAGAAGACGGGCGGCCGGGCCAGGCCGGCGATTTTCGTCATTTCAGGCAGGTGCTTGTGATTCAATTCGAGTGAATACAGGCGGGGAGTCTTGACATAATCGGGCGCATCCCCGTTCTCGTAGTCGCCAATCATAGACTTGCCGCCGCCGCTGTAGCCGACAACGGCATGGCAGGTAACCGGGTATTCCGGACCGACAATGCCTTTCGCTATAAGTGGATAGAGTATCGCAACAAACCCGGTGGCGTGGCAGCCGGGTACGGCAATCCGCCTGGATTTTTTAATCAGGCCTCTCTGTTCTTTCCTAAGTTCGGGGAGGCCGTAGACCCACCCTTCTGTCACGCGGTGAGCGGTTGACCCGTCTATTACACAGACCGAGTCGTTCTTAATCAGACTGACAGATTCCCGCGCGGCGTCATCCGGCAGGCAAAGGAACACGATATCCGTTTCGTTTAAAATTTTGCTCTTGGTTTCAGGGTCCTTGCGTTTCTCTTCGGGTATCTCGATAATCTCAATGTCTTTGCGTCCGCTCAACTGCTCGCGTATTTTCAAGCCTGTTGTGCCGTGCTGGCCGTCAACAAACACCGTCTTTTTCATCCAATTATCCTTTCATCATTCTTGCCGATATGCGGGGTTGGGCAAGAAGGAGACCGTCCGTGAGGGGGAAAATCGCCCGGTGCCTGCCCGGCGGCGCTGTGTACGGTGACTGAAGTAAGGCGTACTTTCGGATGTTTACATAATATGCGCGCCGACTCAACGTCGGCAGACCCGGTAACGCTGATAATGTCCACTCCGGTCTTGGCCATTTCCCGAGTCCTCTTTTTTTATGTTATCCTGACTAAGAGTATAGCATAAGCATATCTAGATTCATACAGGTAGCTGGTGATGAAAATGACCGCCTTTCTGCCGATGAGTGTCTTTTCTATCCAAATATATAAGAATTTGTGCATAATAAAATTCTCATTTGTACGTGCACATCTCTTGACATGAGCGTAACAATAGTTTATTGTTTATAGCAAATAGCTTTGAGGGAAGGAGGAAATCCATGCAAGCATATTGCGTGAAATGTCGCGCCAAGAAAGAAATGAAAGATCCTAAAGCCATTACCATGAAGAATGGTAAGCCGGCGACGCAGGGTGTATGCCCGACCTGCGGCACCAAGATGTTTAGAATCGGCAAGAAATAAAAGCCGGTATTATAAAGGGATTTATAGATAGACAGGCTGGGTATTTACTTATTCAGGAATATCCAGCCTCTTTTATTTGCAAATAGCTGACAGATTATTTGAGTGGGGAAATTAAGTAACGTACTTGTTGACTAGGTCTCTGGTGTTGATGACGTTGAGTTTGCGGAAGATAAGAGAGAAACGGTCTTCCAGTTCTTTCATTATCTCGCGGTGATTAGCCTCCGGGAGGTGCCATAGCTCTTTCTTGAAATCGCCGAAGGCCTTCTTACGTGTCTTATAAAGGAATTGCTCCTCCGTTTCCCCGGACTTTTTCTCGTCTTTGTATTTAGTATCGATGTGCTTGTATATCGTTCCCAGGAGTTCCGGGGGAAAGTTCGGGCTGTCGTATATCATGTTCTGGAAACCGGTGGCCAGGTGTACCTCAACCGCATTGACCTGCGGGAACATGTCGAAGGCTTCATCGGGCAGGGTTGAGGCGCCGTGCTGTACCGCCCCGCCCATGCCGTATTTTCTCCGGGCCACTTTAGAAAGCTCTCGTAAGGTATTAAAATCGATGCTGACCTCGGCAATCGAGCCGTCGGGTAAAACGACCCCGCCGTGCGATGTCCCGGTCTGTACGCTGATTTTAGATATTCCTTTAACGCCTTTGTCCAGCCGGCGGCGGTAGCCGTCCATATAGGCTTCCAGGTCTTCCGTGGTGCTGTTGCCTTTGCCTATTTCACCGATTTCGCCGCCTATTGAGGTGGTAACTCCCTGCGGCTCGATGCTGCGGATAAACTGCGTCATCTCCGCGGTAATCTGCGAGTTCTTTTCCTGCTGTTCTTCGAGTCCGGATTTTGTTAAATCCACGAGGGTGGAGGCGTCGATATCTATATTGTAGAAACCGGCATTGACGGACTCCCGTATCAGTTCCTTGATATCGCTGATTTCGTCTTCAGGGGTTTCGCGGTACATTTTTCGCCTGACCTGGAAATGGTCGCCTTGGATGAAAACGGGCCCCTTGAATCCTTCGCTGATGGCGGCGGCTAGTATGCAGGAGGCATACTCTCCCGGACTCTGCAGAGTATAATCCATTTCGGAGCGGGCAATTTCAAAGATGAAAGCTCCCACTTTATCTTGTATAGCGGCTCTGAAAACGGCACGGGCAACATGGTGGGTAATGCCGCGGATATTGATAGCGGGTACGGTTATGCCGCTGTAGAGACCTTTGCCGGAGGCTTCGTAAAGCCCCTGAATGCTGGCGGGGTAGATACCGCCGCTGCGGGCCATCTCCCGGATAACGCGGTAGTGTTCTTCGCGCATCTGTGGGTCTGCCCCGAAGACGGCCAGTTCTACAAGGGTATCTATGTTATTCTTATTTTTTATGTGGCTTGATTCGGCTGGCATTTTTCTTCTTACCATTGATTAAAATAGAGCGGCGTCCGTTGTATCTATCGGCGTCGTACAGGGTGGCGGTATCGACCAGATTAAGCTTTCCGTATATGTTTTCCAGTGGGCAATTGGAAATTTTACCGTTATGAACACAGACCATATTGCCGAACTTCTTTTTCACGATAAGGTCGACGGCGGCTATGCCGAAGTATCTCCCCATTCTGCGGTCGTAGGCGCAGGGGGCGCCGCCGCGCTGGAGGTGACTTAATATGACGCTGCGTGTTTCCAGCTTGGTGCCTTTTTCTATTTCCCGGGCGATATAAGCGCCGATGCCTCCGAGGGCTTTATGACCGAAGCTATCGACTCCTTCCTTTTTCACGACTTCGGTGCCGCCTTTTGGCTTGGCTCCCTCGGCTACCAGAATAATTTCGTACCTCGTGCCTGACCGTCTTCCCTCCGAAACGAGCTCGTTCACTTTATCCATAGAGAAATTGTGTTCCGGGATGAGTATAATATAAGCTCCGCAGGCCTCGCCGCCTTCGAGGGCCAGCCAGCCGGCGGTGCGGCCCATCGTTTCCACCACGAATATTCTCTTGTGGGAACCGGCGGTAGTTCTTAAACGGTCTACCTCTTCAACGATGACGTTCAGGGCTGTTTCGTACCCCAGCGTGTAGTCGGTTTCGGGGAGGTCTTTATCAATCGTTTTGGGGATGCCGATAGTGTTCACGCCCGCTTTGTACATTCGGGTGGCGATGGCCAGAGTACCGTCGCCGCCGAT